>NZUD01000048.1 GCA_002697005.1 Chloroflexota bacterium
GTTATGTACAGCACTCGGCCCCCGAAGAATGCGTCCTAGCCTGGCGCCAGTTCCTGGGTGAGATTAGCGGAAACTAGTCCTCGAAAAAGGGCCCAACGCCCGTTTTCCCATTGGAACGTAGTGAGGGTTGTTGCCTATCTTGAAGTCTGCCCTAACCCCTACGACCGTCCGGCAGCAAACCTTTCCACACTAGCGGAAGAGAGGATCATTGTTTTTCTGGGGATAGAAAGCCTAGAACAACGATCGGGACTGGCCACCGTCCACGTTCAGGCAGGTGCCGGTGATAAGGTTGGCTTTCTCCGAGGCCAGAAATGCTACCGTGTCGCCAATGGGTTCGGGCCAACCGAACTTTCCGGCTGGCAGGTTCCGGTCGATGAAGTCCGCCACCTGCTCCGGGGTGCTGTTCTGCTGGAAGCGATCCCAACTACTGCCTGGGAAGTCGATGGAACCGGGGGCGATGCAGTTAACGAGGACGTTCTCCTTCATCAGGTTAAGCGCCATGTGTTTGGAGAAGGCGATCAACGCCGCCTTGCCGGTCATGTAGTCGATGGACCCACCGTACTCTCGCCCGTAGATGGACGACACACTGATGATTCGCCCCCATTTCTGCTCCCGCATGTGGGGTAGTACCATAGCAATCAACTCAACGGCGCTGAACAGATTGAACTCGATTCCTTCACGGAAGGTTTCGACGCCGGTTTCTTGGAAGTCAGCAGTGCCTCGTCTGCCTCCCACGTTATTTATGAGAATGTCTGCTTCGCCGAAGGCCTTTACGGTTTCTTCATGGAAGTTTTTGAGGTCTTCTTTCCTCATGACGTCCGCCTGAACGGCGATGACTTCATACCCCTTGGCCTTGAATTCTCCTTCCGTGGCGTCCAGGTTCTCCTGTCCTCGGGCGCAGATCGAGACCTTGCAACCCTCCCGGGCCAGTGAGTCTGCAGCCTGTTTCCCTAGTCCGTGACTTCCACCGGTGACCATTGCTACTTTGCCCTGCAACGACAGGTCCATTGCGGCCTCCTGATCTCTCTTCCTGGATTTTGTCCCAGGGATTATAGATGCAGTCGGCCTTCGTTGCACCACACCTTGGCAAATCGGATCCGGTTGCGCTCGGGTCGGCTATAATTGGCTGCAATTGTAGGTAAGGGGTAAGGGTTTTATGCAAGCGCTTGAAGGAATCAAGGTATTGGATTTCTGCCGTAACGCGCCCGGTATGTTCTGCACAACTGTGCTGGCCGACCTGGGGGCTGAAGTTCTGATGATCGAGCGTCCTATGGACGAAGCCCGGTCTGCCTACGAGAAGCTGGTTGCTGGGATCGAAGGCGAGGATGATGAACGCCGACACGCCGCCTTCAATGCTCTCCAACGCAACAAGCGCAGCATCGCCTTGAATCTTAAGGAATCCGAAGCTCAGCAGATTTTCCATAAGTTGGCAGAGACTGCCGATGTGGTTGTGGANGGCTTCCGGCCTGGCGTTATGGACCGCTTGGGTGCGGGATACGAGAAGGTCCGTTCTATAAACCCNAGGNCCGTNTATTGTTCAGTCTCAGGTTATGGCCAGGACGGACCCTATTCCCAGATGGCCGGACATGACATAAATTACATTTCTTTCGCAGGAGCGCTAGGGTTGATTGGCGAACGAAACGGCAGGCCCATCATCCCGCTGAACCTCATCGCGGACTATGCAGGCGGAGGGCTTTGTGGCGCTGTTGGAATCTTAGCGGCCCTGATGGCCAGAGAAAAGACCGGGACGGGCCAGTATGTGGACATCGCCATGAGCGAAGGAGTCCTCTACATGCTCTCAGGTCTGGTTTCAGACGTGCTCTCCCGGGGCATTTCCGCGGAACGGGGCGGCAACCGACTGAACGGCGGTGCACCTTACTACAACGTCTACAGGACTAAGGATGACAAGTACTTCTCCATCGCGGCCATCGAGCCGTGGTTTTGGGAGAACCTGTGCCGGGCTCTGGACCGAGAAGACCTGCTACTCCACCAAGAGGCCCAGGGTACCAAGAAGATTGAAGTGGAACAAGCGCTGTCAGAGGCTTTCATGACGAAGACTCGGGAAGAGTGGTTTGAAACTCTGAAGGACGCCAATATCTCTGTAGGAAAGGTCTACTCTTTGCAAGAGGCGCTAGACGACCCTCACGCCCAGCAACGCGGTATGGTCCTTGAGATAGAGGCTCCNGNCATCTCTGAAGGCANGGTGCGCCAGGTGGCGACNTCTATCCATCTGTCCGANACGCCAGGCCACGTTGGGCATCTGGGTTCGGTCACAGGCCAGCACACCGCGAATATTCTGGCGGAACTAGGATTTGAAGCTGGAGCGGTGGCCGATCTGGTCAACCGACAAGTNGTGCAGTAGTTTTCCGAACGGCTCAGTCAACCTGAGTTTAGGCTCCGAGCGTGCTATACTTNGAGCACTCCGATGAATGTTTGAATCGCATCTAAACACGCCCGATGATTCNNAATTATTGGAATAACTAAGGCTTGTTAGTATCTATGACAGGCCGATATCTTACTGTGGGGATTATCTCTTGATCAAGCGATTTTCGGTTCTGTATGTTGGGCAGATTGACCTCGAGAATGTGGGAGCCGGTGGCACTGCTCCCGACGACCGCCGTTATACTAACGACCAGTTGACCCAGACTTACTCCAACGCACAAGCCTTGGCTAATCAGATGGACACCTCCGGCTTCTATTGTTTGTGGATGGCCGAACACCATTTCCAGCGGGAAGGCTACGAATGCATTCCAAATCTGACTTTGATGGGNACCCACTTGGCGGCNCAGACCAAGAACCTAAAATTCGGTGCCGCGTTCAATATCGTTCCCATGTGGCATCCGTTGCGCTTGGCCGAAGATTTCTCAATGGGCGATTTCCTGACCGGCGGCCGCCTGATCTTCGGTATAGGGAGGGGCTACCAAGCTAGGGAGGTAGAGACTTTTGGCTCNCCTCTCATCGATCAAGATGCCAACCGATCACTGTTTGAAGAGCAGGTCGAGATTATACTGAAAGCCTTCAACGAAGAGTCCTTCAGCCATCACGGCAAGCATTATGATATTCCACCNGATGTCCCTTACCGGGGCTATCAAATGAAAGACATCACCCTTGTTCCCCGGCCAACCAATCTGCCGGTCGATATTTGGCAGCCGATGACCAGTGGCCGCAGCATCGAATTTATTGCCAAGAAGGGGATTAAGGGAATGACTGCCCTTTGTGGTGAGGAGGTNGTCTCGCAGTTCTTCAACACATACCGGGACGCCGCTTTAGAAGCGGGCCGGTCGCTGACTTTAGGTCAAGACATGTCCTTGGGCTTCGGGTTTTACATCGCAGATACTGAAAAGGAAGCGATGGAAAAAGTCCGTCCATACCATGACGAGCGATACAAGTGGTTTTCGCCCTTTGGCTTAGTCCGCTACACCGACGAGCATGGCCGGATGTGGGGAACCCCAGGCGCTCCCGCCCGAACCCCTCAGGTGGAAGACGGTGTGCAGCAGAAAGCCTGGATCTGCGGACCACCCGAGCACTTCATAGAGACCCTAAAAGAANTAGAAGAGAANTATCCAGGTCTAGAAGANGTATTCCTTCANTGGCCTGAAGGAATGCCTCTCAGCGAACTCAGNGNTCAGTTGGAGATATTCTCCCAGANAGTGATTCCCGCGTTTNACAATCGCGGTTAACNNAAGCGCGTAANGCTTTAAGAGGCACGCTGCTCAGACAAGCATGCCCGGCGCAGGAGCGTCCATTGGCTGACCCAGAACATGTANCCCTGGCCCGGTTAGGGCCNAACGANATNTCCCGGTGGCGGGAGGCTACCTGGCGAAGGCCCAACACTGAGATTCCCCGCTTTAGCCTCGGCTATCGTTTGGAAGATCGGGGAGCAGGCGAAACCTTCACNCCTGATTACGTGTATGGCAGGCCCTCGTTAGATCTTTCTAATGCGATGCTGAACTCCATTAAACTGCCCAGGGCCGATCTTGCCAATGACGANCTGGCCGGCGCCGACCTGACTGGTTCAGACTTGCGGGAGGCCAATCTTTCTGGGGCCAACCTCCAAGGCGCTCATCTGTGGCGGTCAAACTTAGCCCGGGCCAACTTCAAAGAAGCGAACATGGTGGGTAGCACACTTAACCGAACCGACCTTTCAAACAGTGTGCTCGCATTGGCCAATGTCTCTGGGGCCAACCTATCCTTCTCCAACCTATCAAACGCTGACCTAGAGAAGGCCAATCTATCTGGCGCGGACCTCAGCCAATCAGACCTTTCCTGGACTAATCTTAGTGGCGCCAATCTCCGAGGCGCGCGAATCGTGGGAGCCAATCTGGACATGGCGGATCTGACTGGGGCTGACCTCCAGGGCGCAACCATCATCAATACTAAACTAAATAGCACCAGCTTGATGCAGGCCGTCTGTGGAATAACCACCTTCGCCAATTGCGACCTGACCAGGGCTATTGGTCTTGATTCGGTGAAACACGCTGGCCCTAGCATGATATCCCTGGACACAATCTCTCGCTCGCGAGGCCAGGTACCTGCAGTGTTTCTTGAAGGGGCCGGTGTCCCGCCGCCTTTGGTCGCTGCCCAAGGAGCCTTCAGGGACTCTGGTTTTACCTACACGCGGGTGTTGCTGCTGGGGTCGGAAAGCGACGGAGAGTTCGCGGCCAAGATCAGGGCCAGCTTGGCAAAAGCGCAAGCGCCGACATGGTTCGTGGCTGCCGATGACGAGATGTCTCTGCAATCCGGCGCGATCAACCTGGATAATGCTGTTTATTACGACCGGCTTGTCTTGCTTTGCACCGCTGGTACTCTGGAGAACCCCATTACCACCCGCTACTTCGCCAGCTTGGTGAACGGCCAGGGAGCCGCCCAGGCAGACTCTTTAATCTCAGTGCCTACTGATGATCTGTTCTACCAGCGCGAGGACCGACTGTGTTCGGGATTGCGAAATGGTGTGGTGGTCGATTTTCGTGGCTGGCAAGACCAAGACCGCTATGATGATGCTCTCTCCGTACTGGTCCATGAGTTCACTGCGTCAAGCGCTTCAAACTCCCCCTTTTGACCGAGTTACTCGACCGGCGTCTCCTCGGCTAACATCAAGCAGGCCTCTCCCCACTGAACGCTGTTCGCCAAGTCCCAGTCGTCCGAAGACCCGGCAGGCTGCAATCGTAGTCCCTCGTCGCCGCCGTAGACCAACAGCACCACGCCCTCGCCCGAATCTTCGGCCAATGCCGACATGGCGATGCACGGCCCTTCCGAACTCCAGCCGGTGACGCGGCACCAGAGATCCTCGCCCATCGGGTTTGTTGCGAATACCCGAATGACCTCGGTCGGGGCGGTCAGCAGATCGAACATCCGGTGCAGGTCTAGCGGGCTGTTTTCACCACCGACCACTTCCACTTCAACCAGCATTCGTATCGGCCCCCTCAGAATTTTTCCTAATACTATCACTTGATACAGGGTTGGTAGTCAGGGACTACGACAGTTGATAACTGTCGGCTAAAACATTGACACCCTCAAGCCCCCTTCGTATCATTCCTTCGAAGGTGGAATCGCCGTTAGCAGGCATAAATTGTAACCGTAAGACTGAAAAGAATTAGAGGGGTGCAACGTGGCAATCGGAATCAAGTCATACCGTCCCACGGTTTCGGGTTCTACCCACATGGTAACCGCCGGGCATTATCTGGCCACCGCGTCGGGTTACCGGATACTAGAGCAGGGCGGCAACGCCACAGACGCAGGCGTCGCAGCTGGAATCACCCTGAATGTTGTTCTGCCTCAGTGGACCAACTTCGGCGGTGTGGCCCCCATCATCATCCACGATGCCCAGAAGAAAGAGACGGTTGAAATCAGCGGTCTCGGCCGCTGGCCCAAGGCTGCCAATATTGACGACTATCTGGGCAAATTCGGCGGCGATATGCCAGCCGGTATCCCCCGCACCGTGACACCGGCTGGGGCCGATGCCTGGATGACAGCGCTGAAACTCTACGGGACCATGACCTTTGAACAAGTGGTCACCCCAGCTATGGAGTTGGCGGAGAATGGCTTCCCAGTTCCAGCTACCCTGGCGTCTTATTTCGCCAAATCGGCCGGAGACGGTATAACCCATGAGACCGATGACCAGACCATGTGGCCCTCGACGGCCGAGATTTTCTATCCGGGAGGAAGGGCTTTCAAAGAAGGCGAGACACTGGTGCAAAAGGACCTGGCCCGCAGCTTCAAGCGCCTGATCGAGATTGAGCGCAAGAACGCATCCCAAGGCCGAGACGCGGCCATTCAGGCGGCACGCGACTTCTTCTACAAGGGAGAGATAGCTGAGGAGATGGTCAAGTTCCACCAGGAGAATGGCGGCCTCTTAACCATGCAAGACCTGGCCGATTTCCACGTCGGCGTCGGAATTCCGGCCCACGGCACTTACAAAGGGATAGACGTCTACACNTGTGGACCGTGGTGCCAGGGACCAGTCAGCATCCAGGCGCTTCAGATNCTAGAGGGCATGGACCTGAAATCAATGGGCCACAACAGCGCAGACTACATCCACGTANTACTTGAATCACTGAGCCTGGCCCTTAGCGACCGGGAAGCCTACTACGGNGACCCGGACTTCGTAGATGTGCCTATCCANGGTCTGCTGTCCAAGTCATTCGCCGAAGAACGCCGGACTCGGATTAACATGCTGAANGCCTTTGGCGAAATGCCAGAAGCNGGTGACCCTTGGCGTCACCANGGCATGGAATCGCCGAACGGAAAGCCCTCTCGGCCAGAGCCTGTTGGCGGCGGGCTGCAGGCCGACACCAGCTATACTGCCGTTGTCGACCAGTGGGGCAACGCCTTCTCGGCAACGCCCAGCGACACCATCGCTTACAACCCTATCGTTCCCGGTTTGGGTTTCATCGTCTCCGGACGCGGCTCTCAGTCTTGGCTCGACCACGAACACCCCAGCTCCATGCAAGGGGGCAAGCGGCCCAGGTTGACACCGAACCCGGCGCTAGCCATGAAAGACGGCAAGGTTTTGATGCCCTTCGGGACACCAGGTGGCGACGTTCAACCTCAGTCTATGGTCCAGCTGTTCCTGAATGTTGCAGAGTTCGGAATGGAAGTTCAGGAAGCCATCGAAGCACCCCGCGTTTCTACCTGGGGCTTCCCTAACTCCTTTTGGCCGCATGCATACAACCCGGGTTTCGTTGGAGTAGAAGGCCGCATCGACCCTAAAGTGGTTGAGGATCTGCGAGGGCGTGGCCATACCGTAGAGGTCTGGGACGACTTTACCCCACGTATGGGCTGCCTCTGCGCCATCCACGTTGACCAAGAACGTGGCAGCCGCAACGGTGGGGCCGATCCTAGGAGAGATGGCTACGCCATGGGGCGATAGGATCGGCTTAAGCTGATTACAAAATGACCCTTGCATTCCACAGAATGCAGAGGTCATTTTCCTGGTTTATGGTTTTAACTGCCGAATNANTCCACCCCTCTTCCCAACCGTACCACGCCTATAGGAANTGACAGTCCCCATNTATNTCGCAGTGGGGAGGGTTAAGCCGAGGGCGACGCCTCTATTACACCGGACTTATGCTGGTCGATGTCATTTCTCTACTCCGCAGTCCTCCCGCCATCGATTATTAGCTCTGACCCGGTCATGAAAGACGCCTCGTCCGATGCGAGGAACAAAGCTCCGTAGGCTACGTCCTCAGGCTTTCCCAGGCGGCCGATGGGCGTGCGGTCCATTCGGTCTTTCCGCATAGCGTCGTCGGCCAGAAATCCTTCGGTCATGGGTGTCTCGATGGTACCGGGATGGACCGAATTGGCTCTNATCCCCTCGGAGGCGTACTGGATGGCCGTGGATTTGGTAAGCAGCCTCACTGCTCCCTTGGATGCGTTGTAGGCGGAGGTCAACTTGCTGCCTACAAGACCGGCAACCGACGAGATGTTCACAATAGAGCCACCTCCGGCATCTCGCATGGCCGGAATAGCGGACTTGGTGCCCAGGAACACTCCCTTGGCGTTGATGCCCATGACCTGGTCCCATTCATCAGCCGAAGTGTCTTCCACGTTGTGGGCCCGGTATATGCCGGCGTTGTTGACCAAGATATCCAGCTTTCCGTAGCGGGATACGGCTTCGTTGACCGCCCGTTTCCAGGCATCTTCGTCACTTACATCCAANCTTACGAAAACGCACTCACCGCCAGCCTCGTTTATCTCGGCTTCTATCTTGCGGCCCTCGTCTTCAAGCATGTCTCCGATGATTACTTTGGCGCCCTCTTCGGCGAAGAGCTTGGCTTCAACCGCGCCCATCCCACGGGCCCCACCGCTGATCAAGGCGACCTTATTCTCCAATCGCATGGCGTTTGCTCCTTGTCTTGTCGAAATGTTGCTATTGGGCGGTCCAACCCCCGTCGATTACCAACTCTGCTCCGGTGACAAAAGAAGACTCGTCAGAAGCCAGGTAGAGTGCGCCCATGGCCACGTCTTCTGGCTGCCCCAACCTGCCCAGAGGAGTCGGGTCCACTCGTTGCTCTTTGAAGTCAGGATTNGCTATGGCGTCGGCGGTCATGTCGGTCTGGATGACGCCGGGATGAATCGAGTTCGATCGTATGCCGTCGGCGGCGTATTGGATGGCGGTGGACTTGGTGAAAAGCCGCACCGCTCCCTTAGAGGCGCTGTAGGCGGTTGAATAAGCTGCCCCTACCANCCCCGCCACGGACGAAAGGTTGATGATGGAGCCGCCGCCCGCCTCCCGCATGGCTGGTATCACCGCCTTGGCGCCNAGAAACACGCCTTTGGCGTTGATGTCCATAACCTGGTCCCATTCGTTGGAGCTGGTTTCTTCCACTGCGTTGGTGCGGAAGATTCCGGCGTTATTGATGAGTATGTCCAGCTTTCCAAAGCGTCCTACCGCAGCGGCCACCGCCTGCTCCCACTGGGCTTCGTTAGNCACGTCCAATGGTACGAATATGCATTCGCCACCGGTTTCATTGATCTCCGCCTCCACCTGACGGCCTTCCGATTCTAGTAGGTCACCTATGACAATCTTCGCGCCCTCTTTTGCGAAGAGCTTGGCTTCGACGGCTCCCATACCCTTTGAGCCGCCGCTGATNAGGGCCACCTTATTCTCCAGACGCATGAACTGGCTCCTCCACTTGATAGTTGNGATGGATTATAGAGCTAAGCCGGGCAAAAGAAAGAGGCTCTGAGTCTTCAGGGTTTTCCACGCTCGATTCGTTCGGGAGATTTGCCGTTAGGTGCCCACTTTGTTTGAGGATTAAGGTATGCACGAACGCTCGGCCAAACTTGGCTCAGTTGGTAGATCCGAAGTAGTTTCGCAAGTCTGGGAATCTGTTCACGTGTTAAGGTTGGGCGCCTTATCTTTTTTGCTGATTTAGACTAATTCTGGTGCGGCTGGTGTATTCGTGGCTGGTGTGGCTAATTTGTCGTGTGAACGGTCACATCGTTACCTACTTTGGTCTCGATTGACCACAACTTAGGCCGTCGATAGAATGGATTGGTNCTCCATGGAACCGATTCCAACTAAACAGATAACGTTCNTGGCCGCCTCCNTCGTGGTGTGGGCTGGCATCGTCCTACTGGTGGCCTGCGGAGGCTCTGGACAGGCCGCTCGCGATTTCGAAGTGGTCCAGTTCGGCGGCGAAACGTTTCGGCTCTCCGAAGAAACGAAAGATAATGCCGTGGTGGTCAATTTCTGGTATCCAAGCTGCCCGCCTTGCCGTGAAGAGATGCCGGCCATTGAAGCCGCCTGGCAGGAACTGAAGGATGAACCAGTTCGGATACTAGGCCTCTATGTTCCCCAAGGGTTCGATTCGGAACAAGACGCTCGTGACTTCGTCGAGGAGCTCGGCCTGACCTTCGATTTCGCTACCGACCGTCTAGCGCGCATCGCGGAGGCTTACGAACTGGAATTTTTCCCAACAACCTTTTTCATAGACATGAAAGGTGAAGTGGTGGCCACTCACATCAGTATATTGAAGAAAGAAGAGGTCGTGAGGCAGATTAGAGCGTTGATTGAGGGATCCGCATCATAGCCGGCCAGATTGTCCTATGAACGCCTTAGATTGGATACTGCTCGCTATACGGTGGGGCCACGCCGTGTCCGCTGTGGCCTGGGTGGGCGGTGGGGTCTTCTACCTGATGGTGCTTCGTCCAGCCATTCGGCNGACCCGGGGCCTGCCCGCCGACACCGGGAGGGCGATAGGGGTCGAGTTCCGGGGCCTGGTCAGCACCGCCATCGCAGTCNTGCTGATTACCGGTGTTATCTTGTCCGTCTCAAGACTGACAGANGACACCATCACCAGTCCTTACGTGATGGTGTTGGTTTTGAAGATAGCCTTGGCGCTNTACATGTTTTACGTCGTCCGGTTCATGCGCCAGAACAGTTATCCCGANGATCGAGAACCGGGAGATTCNCGATGGCAGAGGCTGNTTGGCCGCCTTACTGGAACAACCGCCATTTTGGTGACTGGCATCGTAGTGATAGGATTGTCGGATATCCTTGATAGCCTGCTGGAAAACGCCCTAGTCTCGTAACCTACTAGCCAANCTGGAGAACTGATGAAGAAAGACCTGATGGATATANTGGCTTGCCCAGTGTGCAAGGGGGATTTGGAATTACNCTCAGAGGANGNAGAAGGCGATGATGTCATNGTCGGCAGNCTCGAATGCGTGGCATGNAGCGAGTCTTACCCGATCGAGGNTTCGATACCCAATCTGCTCCCGCCGGAACTCCGGAGAGAACTAGCCTAATAGGNAAGAGGTAATAGAACGGAGAAGACCCCGCANTANNNNTANTGNGGGGTCTTTTTTCGTTGCAAGATTGGCGGTTGGGTTAGCCTTCTCCGGTTAGGACTTGAACCACCTGTGGGGCCAATTCTTCAGCTCGGGTGCGGAGGGCTTCTCTGGTCATGTTCTCGATTGGATGAGCGGTAAAGATAGTTGGGTAGTCTTCAGCGCCCCACATCTTGGCCATACCCTTCGCAGTCGGGATAAAACGGTCGGTACAGATGGTGGCTGAGGGTATGCCGGCGTTCTCAACGTGAATCCCGTCGTGCACACTGCACGCACTGCAGGATCCTCAATCACCTATCGCGATAATCACGGAGTCAACCTTCTCAGTGAGCTCTTTCAACGCCGTGGGGTCGGCGGGTCGGGAGGCGCTGGGTTTACGGTGCCACTCGACGTCGGTTATCTCATAGCGCGTCCGCAGGACCTCTGCCAGTTCTTCCAGGAGGACATCTGCATTGCGTTTACTGTCGTCGATTATCCCCAGCCGGGTGCCGGCCAGGCTGGCCAGACGGGGCGCTCCGTCGAAAGGAGCAATGATGGGCTGGGTGACCGGGTTCACCAGTACATGTTCGCTCTGGGCCATTTGACTCCCTCTCAGTGTGCCGGTTTCGGCACTTTCAAACTCGTCTCTCAATTGTACAGTATCGCCCGCGTCAGTGAATATTTTCTGATTCGTGCAATACTCAATCTGCCGTCTGTCTACCTGATTTTTTTGGTGACGGCCGTGGACCCTACTTTGGGGCCCCAACTCGGAATCACTGAGGACATATTCGATTCTTCGCCTCCGGCGAAGACCAGTAGGATATCGTCGGGTTCAGGGATCAACGGAATCATCGTTTCGCTGTCACTCTGTTCAAGGTCGCCTTTCAGGACCATGGCCGCTTTGAGATCCGCGACGGACCGCTGGGTGCGGGTGAAGATGTAGTCTTTTATCTGGGCTTTGGTCCAGTCCTTCCAGAGGTTGGAGTTACCAGCTATTGTCACTACGATTTGGCCTTGCCGGACACCGATTCCGGTGTCGCCCACCGAACCCGATGTGGACATGTTACTGCCCAAGCTAGATGCCACGTCGGCGATAGCCATCATGATGGGCTCCGGGTGGCCAACGGCCCTGATCTGGCGGGGAGACTCGCCAGCGAACACGGTGACTGTGCTCTCTTGTAGAGAGAAACCACGCTCCACGTGCAACGGCGTCCAATGAGTCTCGGTGTCGGCTTCGGCGATGCAATAGGTGTACTTGCCTGGGTGGCCGATGACGCTCCGGTCAAAGACGCCAGGTATGGCGGCGCAGGCGTTCATCAGGATTAACCGCACAGCCCGGCCGATGGTGGCATTGGCCCGGTTACCGGGGCCGAACAGGTTGTTACGTGAGTTAATATTTAGTTCTTTCGCCATCGGGCCGTTCACGATCGACAATATGGCGGAGCCGCCCATGCTGGAAGACGGGCCTACAAGGTTAAAGATGGGCTCCAACATGGCTTCGGTGGCGGCCAACACCACCGGCATGTACTCTGGTAGACATCCAGCCATCACCGCGTTGGAGGCTACCTTGCCGACGGTTATCTCGCGCCGGCGTTCAGGTAGTTCGCCGACTACCTCATCGGCAGGTCGGCCGGAATGTTCGATGAATTCTCCGACACGTTGTTCAGTGGGAGGTACAACCGGTAGACCGTCGGTCCAGCCCAACTCATAGCAGCGCTCGATGGCCTCCAAGGCTGAGTCCCAATGGACAGTAGTGGTATCGCCTGGTTCAGGCAAAGTAGTTTCCTCCGATTGATTCAAAACCTTCTTCGCTCACCTTCTTTCTAGGTGAACCGAAGAATCTGGTTGCCGTGGTGAGGGCACGTTTGGCTCAGAGAAGGCGACCGGAAAACCGACCTTATATGCTCCTAGCTATTCTAGTCTCTCAGAGAGGATGCCCGCTCTAAACCTTGCCCACTCTTGAGGGGGCAAGGGACCTTTTCGAAGTTGGCCGATTACGTCTGACGGTCGTTAGCTACTTGGCCAGCGTGTACTTGGACAGCGATCGTAGTTCTTTGGGTGGGGTCATGTGGGACCCGCGGATCGTGAAGGATACCTCAGCTACGTAGATGGAACCCTGGGAGTCTACGGCGATGCCATGAGGGGCTATGAATTGACCTGGCCCCTCCCCTTCGTTTACATCGCCGAACTGGCTGACCAGGTCGCCCTTCAGGTCGAAGATGGAAACGCGGTGTCCTAGGCCTGGGGCATCGTCTACGCCGCCCATGCCGTTAAGCTCACCAACGTAGATATGTTCTCCCCAGAGGACCATCGAGTCAGGCCTGTGGATGTTGCTCCACATGGTCTGGAATTTGCCGTCAGTGTCGAAGATTTGAATCCGGTGGGCTTCACGGTCAACTACATACACGTTGGCGTTGCTGTCGATTGCTATGTTATGAGGGCGGATGAACTGGCCGGCGTCAATGCCAGGGCTGCCCCAGGAGAACTTGTATTCGCCGGTGCCGGTGTAGACGTGGATTCGGGAGTTGCCGTACCCGTCTGACACATATATATCGCCGTTCCCTGGGTGGATCGCGGCCGACGTGGGCCGGTTGAATGGCTCACCACTCCAGCGTGCTGCGGGCTTGTTGCGTTCACCGATCTCCATCAGCTTCTCTCCGGAGGCACTGAACTTCTGGATGGTGTGTATACCGTCATCGGCGCAGAGTAGGGAGTCGTCGTGAGCTATGTACAGGCCGTGGGTCCGGTCGGCGCTGAAGTCACCTTTCCCGAATGACCGGATGTAGTTGCCGTCGCGGTCCAGAACGATGATCGGCTCCTCCCCGCGGGTGAGCACGAACACGTTGTCCTGTGAGTCTATGGCCACACCCGGACATTCTTTGAAAGTCATGCCGCTGGGCAACTTGGCCCAGCCCGGAACAAAGTTATATCGGAAATCGCCCTTACCGTAGACGTCTGGCATGGTGTGCACCTTTCGTTATCGAATTTTGGCTGCGGTTGCTGCCCGAACGGACGTGGAAACAAGCTTTGAGCGGCGTTATCCGACGGGCATGGATATCCTAAGTCTGGCCGAATCTGGTGTCAATGGCTAAGACGAGGCCTGTTTTAAAAGGCACGGTTAGGTAGTGTCAGGTGGCGTTCGGGTCGACTTGGAAAAGACCGATTGGATTGCCCTCGGTGTCGTTACAGACGGCGGAATAACCGACCTCAGGGATGGCTATTTTGGGCCTCACCAGCGTGCCGCCATTGGCCTGGATTTTGGTTATAAAGTCGTCAACCGAAGCGACATCTATGAAGTTGACACCGGTGAAGCCGAATTCTGGTCGACCAGTGATGGCTCCATCGATGCCGGCCTCGCCTTCCCTACCTGTGATGGCGAGCCAATAATCATCCGGCCCGTCCCATTTATGCATATCCCAGCCAAAAACTTCAGAGTAGAACTTGGTAGCCCTCGCTAGCTCATCGGCATATATTTCAAAATGTACAACGCGGGGCAAAATTGTCCTCCTGGGGCGGTGTTGACTTGAAGGGAATCGCCCTATCCTGGCCTTCCTGAGTCGGGACGGGAGACGGAACTTGTTAAAGGCTGACGGCTAGCTACTTCAGAACCTGCCCGCCTTCGCCCTTCAGGTAGTCGGCTGTCCGCAACGCCAGGGCCTGGATCGTCGGTGTAGGATTAATACAGGCACTGGTAGTGAAGATGCTGCCGTCAATGATGAATAGGTTGGAGACGTCATGGGTGCGCCCCCATCGGTCCACCACCGAGGTCTCTGGGTTTTCCCCCATCCGGGCGGTGCCCAGCAGATGCCAGCCAGCGTTACGGCGCAAGGGTTGAGCGACTGTCTTCTTAGCTCCAGCGGCCTCAAGAACCTCGGTGGCCCGGGCGACAGCGTGGTCTAGCATCTTGGACGTGTTTTCGCTGACGGTGTAGTGCAGCTTGGGCGCAGGGATGCCGTCGCTGTCAGTCAGTTCAGGGTCTAAGGTGACCATGTTGTGTTCTTCTGGCAAGTCCTCGGTCATGATGGTGATGCTAATCATGTGCCCGAAGCGCTCCTTGAACTCGTCATGGTGACTTTCGCCCCAGGCGACTTTTTGCCCCACTAGACTGCCGATGGCGGCCGGTAGCGGAGCGTCGGTGTAGGCCAGGACCTGTAGGTCGTAACCTCGGATGAAATCGTGGTCTGGGTTTGTCTCGTAGAACTCTTGGCTGAGCATTGTACTTCCCCTGGGGCCGCCGGGTTCTTCGTCAAGGTCCTGTTCGAAGATGCCCACAACAGAACCTACTGGGTGATGCATAAGACACTTACCGACCAGGCCGCTGCTATTAGCCAGTCCGTTGGGGAACGAGGCAGATTTAGAGTTGAGCAGCAGGCGGGCGGTACCTACTCCGTTACAAGCTAGCACGACAACCTTGGCTCTTTGCTCCTTCAATTCACCGTCTTGGTAATAGAGCGCTCCAGTAGCATTCCCAGACTCGTCCACCGTTATCTCTCGGACCCTGGCGTAGGTCTCTAGCCTAGCGCCTCCCTTGATCGCAGGCGGCCAGTATGTAAGATCAGCGGAAGCAAACGAACGCAGATAACCACCCACGTCAGGGTCTCTGTCATGATGACGGATGGACGAAATGGCGGTGTCGGAAGCCCACCAGTGCCAACCCAGCTTGTCGAAGGCCTTGGCCAACAACTGGCCGCTCTTTCTGATAGATAGGGGAGGACAGGGACGTTCCGGTTTCTCCGGATACGCCGGGTCTCCATTGAGCCCGGAGACACCCATCATACGGTCGTTTTCATCGTAGTAGGGCTCAAGCTCTTCGTAGCTGACTGGCCAGTCGTCGGCCACTCCTTCTAGCGTCTTGACCCGGAAGTCGGATGGGTGGAAGCGCGGGAAATGGGCACCCCAGTGAATCAGGCTGCCTCCGACGGCGTTGTACATGAGCGGCGCGATCGGCGTCTCATCTTCGTTGATCGGATAGTCTTCCGGCAGGCCCCGAAATCCGGGGTCTGGATGGAAATCCGTCTGCCAATGTATATGGGCTGTGGCCTCCGATACGGGGAACGCGTCGGTGGGTACCCATCCTCCCTGCTCCAGGCATACAACGTTGATGCCGGCCTGTGCCAGGCTCCAGGTGAACGCTGCGCCAGACGCTCCTGCTCCGACTACAAGTACGTCGGCGATGTCATTGTTACTTGTCATTTTCGTACCTCATATGCGTATGGGCACCCCGATTTCCCGGGATGCCCATACAGTTGTTCATATCCGTGCCGGCGGTTGAAAGCAGTCAACTGTTCGTCTGCTACTTCCGCTCGAACATGGCAGCCACGCCTTGTCCTCCTCCCACGCACATTGTCTCCAGGCCGAATTGGGCGTCGCGCTGCTCCATCTCGTTCAACAAGGTCGTCAAGATGCGAGCGCCGGTGGCGGCGATGGGATGTCCCAGGGAAATCCCCGAGCCATTAACGTTCAGGTTGTCCTCATTGGGCAGCTTCCACTCGCGGAGTACCGCCAACACCTGGGCGGCGAATGCCTCGTTGAGTTCAATCACGCCCATATCTGTTAATGACATGCCAGTCTTTTCCATGAGCTTACTCACTGCCGGCACTGGACCGATTCCCATAGTTGCGGGGTGGCAGCCCGTGACTACCCAGCCCTTGAGGAACCCCATGGGCTCGAGACCTAGTTCTTCCAGTTTGTCTTCAGCCACGACCATGCAGACTGATGCGGCGTCGTTCTGGCTGCTGGCGTTTCCGGCTGAGACCGAGCCGTCTTTCATCACAGGACGTAGGCGGCCTAAGACTTCCATAGAGGAGTCGCCCCTGGGTCCTTCGTCCTTATCGAAGATTAACGGGTCACCGCGACGCTGAGGAATTTCGATGGGTACGATCTGCGAGTCGAACTTGCCGGTTTCTTGGGCTGCAACTGCGCGTTGGTGACTGCGCAAGGAATACTCGTCCTGTTCTTCCCGGGAAATCTCATACTGTTTGGCCAGGTTCTCGGCGGTCTCCACCATTCCGCTGATATAGCCGAACCGGTCTTCTGGAGAGATAGTCTCTCGGGCTCGGGCCAAACGGTCGTGGAGTGTGACAGAGCCGAATCGGGCGCCCCAGCGGGATTCGTTTACATAAAACTCGGCGTTACTCATGCTCTCAACGCCGCCTGCAATTACAACGTCGGCATTCTCGGTTTGAACCATCATGCAGGCGTTCAAGATGGCTTGGAGCCCCGAAGAACAGCGCCGGTCTAGTTGATAACCGGGCACTTCGATCGGAAGCCCGGCTTTGAGCAGAGCCAAACGGCCGATAGCCGGGTTCTCACCGCTGGGATACCCATGGCCCAGAATCACATCGTCCACTTTGGCCGGATCCAGCTTGCTACGCTCCAAGGTTTCTTTGATCACCGTGCAGGCTAGTTCTTCAGCTGGGATATCCTTGAGGGCTCCGCCGAAATTGCCCACGGCAGTCCTGACTGGTGAAACGATGGCTACGCGTCGCATGATTACTCCTAGAAAGCCCCTGAAAATTGTTCCCGTAATGATAACGGTTTTGCCGCGGATGTGTCGACTGAACAGGGTACGTTTTGGTCAAATCCAAGTCTGAGAAAATAGAAAAAGGCCAAGTCTCGTTTGCTCTCTCGACAAATAGACACGGCCTTTTCATAGGGGTTTGGGAGAATCATGTTAACGGCTATGTCCTAGACGGAACAATGGGGTAATGTCAGCCCAGTCCCGTCCGAGTGCGCAAGAAAGCCGCTTTAAGGACCACTTATTAGGTCCAGGTATTTGTACCCGGAACCCGTATTAAAAAGGACAACCGATTCATCTGGGTCCAAGAATTTCTGCTCGAGCAGCCTCTTCAGTCCGACCAAAGTCGCCGCGCCCTCCGGCGCTGGGAAGATGCCCTCTGCTGTGGCCATCTCGTACATGGCGGCAATCATCTCTTGATCTGAAACGGCCAAAGCCGTTCCACCGGTCTCCCGTATCGCCTCCAGTATCAGGTAGTCAGCAAAGGGATGTGGCACCCGCAGGCCGTCGGCTTTGGTCGTAGCGTTCTCCCACAGATCCGAACTGTCTGCGCCTGCGTTGAAGGCCCGGACAATCGGCTGGCAACCATCCGCCTGCACAGAGATGAACTTGGGCTGTTTCCCCTCGATCCAACCTAGTTCTAAAAGTTCTTTGAATCCCTTGTACATGCCGATTATTCCCGTGCCGCCTCCAGTGGGATAGATCACGGCGTCGGGCATCTTCCATCCTAACTGTTGGGCCATCTCAAGCCCCATGGATTTCTTGCCCTCGGCGCGGTACGGCTCTTTCAAAGTGGAGAGGTCGAAAAATCCGAGTTCTTTGGCCACTGCCACCGCTTCACGTCCTGCGTCATTTATCAGACCGGCCACCAAGTTCAGTTCCGACCCTGCGACCAGTGTCTCCTTCTTGTTTGCGTCGGGGGCGTCTTGGGGCATGAAGACTTTGGTTTCCATGCCCGACCGCGCACCGTAGGCCGCGGCTGCGCCAGCGGCATTTCCAGCGGAGGGCATGGTGAATCCGTCTACTTTCAATTCAACAGCTTTGGAGACTGCGGCGGAGATGCCTCTAGCCTTGAACGTTCCCGTGGGGTTAAGGCCTTCGTCTTTTATATAAAGGCTCGTCATACCCAGGTTCTGCGCCAGGTTCCTTGACTTGATCAGTGGAGTGCCGCCCTCGCCCAGGGTTACGATGCTCCCCTGGTCGTCTACTGGGAGTAGTTCCGCGTAGCGCCACATGGAATCAGGACGGCTGGCTAGGCTGTCGCGGTCCACTTCGCGCCCCAACTTAGCAAGGTCGTAGCGGGCGAATAGTACCTTTTCACAGCAGGGGCTGATTCCGATCAATTGCTTGTGGGGATAGCTCTTGCCGCAGACAGTGCAATCCAGATGATCGATATAACTGGCCATGGGGTTCCTGGTCTCCTGCCTAATCTATTCTGCCCTTACTATACCCCGGAATCGCCCATTCGGGGAGGAGCAAAGTCCGTCACTTGCCACAGAGCCAGCCGTTAAGTAACATGCCCGCTACATGTCCGGTGCAACCGAATCACATCTTCAGCGATAGAAAGGAGAACTATGAAACTGGTATTCTTCGACGATTTCAAATTGGGTGTGGTGAAAGACGATACCGTTGTTGACGTATCCGGTGCGGTCAGCGGAATCGAGCACACGTCTCCTCAGGACTTGATCGGCAAGCTCATCGAAAATTTCTCCCAGCACCGGGCTTCGTTGCAGCATGCCGCGGATGGAGCCTTAGGCAAACCTCTTAACCAAGTCCGGTTAAGATCACCCCTGCCCAAGCCGCCAAATATTATCTGTATGGCCGTGAATTACATGGAGGACGGCACCCGGGACGAGCCGGCCCCCATAAATGCCTTCCAAAAGTCACCCAACGCTGTGATTGGTGACGGTGACACCATGGTCCTTCCTGATATCCCGGCTTCGATATTCGAGGGCGAGGCAGAGATTGCATTGGTCATTGGCAAGCGGGCCAGCAACGTTAAACAGGAAGACGCGTACGACCACATCTTCGGCTACATCAACTTCATCGACGGCTCGGCTCGTGGCTTACAAGCCGGTGGTAACACCTTCTACCAGATGAAGTCTAGGGATACTTTTGCGCCAATGGGACCCTACCTTGTCACCGCCGATGAGATCGATGACCCCCAGAATCTGGATATCAAGCTTTGGGTCAACGAAGACCTGAAACAATCGTTTAACACAGATGACATGGCCCACAAGATACCCAGGATAATCGAATGGGTTAGCTCTATCCATGAGTTGGAGCCTGGCGACGTCATAGCCACCGGCACCAACCACCGGGGTCTGAGCGCTCTACAGAACGACGACAAAGTCGAACTGGAAGTGCAGGGCCTCGGCACTCTTCATTTCAACATCCAAGACAATCTGAAGCGCACCTGGGATAGAACTACCCGCCTGGAGATGCAGGAGCAAGGCAACGACGGAACAACGCCGCAGGTGAGTGGTAAGTACGCCTAGGACCCCGACAATAGACCTTTCAGCGATGATAGGGAACCTGAAGACAGCCCTAACGATGTTTCGTTGGCATAGGTGTCTTCGTTATTCCAGAGAAAGTCTTAGTTCACGCATCCAAGATACACTGGTTTATCCGCCAACGATGGACAACCAGGAACCTTTTCGATACCCCATGCTTTTTTAGGAGAGATGTCATGGCAGAGAACCCAGAGATATCTATGGAAGAATTCAAGTTCATGGCCGACAGGGCAGGCCTGGGCATGGACCAGGCAGAACTGGAGCACCTGAAACCCATCTACGAGTTGTACATGCAGTACACAGCAATGGTTCACTCCATAGATTTTGGCCCCGAGGAAATGGTGGTGGAGTTCCACCCTGATTAGTCTGGCGGACCACGTTTAAATAGAGCTGATCAATCGGAACCGAGGGTAAAAGACATGGCGCAGACAGACCGAAAATTACACCACCTAACCATTCACGAGGCAGGGCAACTTCTGAAGAATGGTGAGCTTTCGCCGGTGGAACTGACCCAGGCTTTCTTCGATCGGATCGCAGACACCGATGACAGGCTGCATTCTTTCATAACGCTTTTAAACGAAGAGGCTATGAGCGAAGCCCGGGCCGCTGAAGCCGAGATTCGGAGCGGACGCTACCGAGGTCCGCTTCACGGTATACCCATTGCCCTGAAAGACCTCTATGACACGGCTGGAATTCGTACGACTTCGGGATCCAGGGTTGATATCGATCGGGTTCCTGCTGCGGATTCAACGCCCACAGCCCGCCTGAAAGAAGCCGGTTCCATCCTCTTGGGCAAGCTGGCGATGCACGAATTTGCTTTGGGCGGTCCGGACTGGACTACGCCATTCGAACCAGCCTGCAACCCGTGGAACTTGGACCACATAACCGGTGGATCCAGCAGTGGCTCGGCGTCGGCCGTTTCCTCAGGCCAAGCCATGGGCGCCCTCGGTTCTTGCACCGGGGGCTCAATCCGCGGCCCGGCATCCCTGTGCGGCATAGTTGGCTTGAAGCCCACCTATGGCCGGGTCAGCCGTTCCGGCGTTGTGACCCTTAGTTGGTCTCAAGACCATGTCGGCCCCATGACCTGGACAGTGGAAGACAGTGCCTACATGCTCCAGGCCATCGCTGGCCATGACCCCAAGGACCCGACCAGCAGCAAAGCTCCGGTGCCCGATTATTCCCTATCACTGCGAGAGGACATACGGGGTAAAACATTCGGGCTGCCCCGGCACTATTTCTTCGACGCGGATCCGAGTGTGAACGCCGAAGTGGTCTCAGTTGTGGAGAAGGCGGCGGGAGATCTGGAGAAAATGGGCGCCAAGATAGTGACCGTAGAACTACCTAGTCTGGATTACGTTCGGGCGGCCAACACCATAATTATGGTCAGTGAAGCTTTTGCTTACCACGAGCCTAACCTTAAGGCGAGACCACAGGACTTTGGCGAGATAGTTCGGGCCAGGTTCCGAATCGGGGGGATGCTCAGCGCTGGCGACTACCTGCAGGCCCAACGCTGCCGCCAATGGAGCAAGCGGGAATTCGCTGAGGCTCTGCGCGATGTCGACTTTTTCCTGACGCCGACCATGACCCAGCCCGCGGCAGCATTCGAGGGTTATGACCCTAACGACACCATCAGGGGTCGGAGCTTCACCGCTCCCTTCAACGTGACCGGACTGCCGGCCATATCCGTGCCTTGCGGCTTTACCGCGGCAGGACTGCCTGTTGGTATGCAGATAGCTGGAAAACCCTTTGACGAACCTGGTGTGATTCAGGCCGCCTACACCTACCAGCAGCACGCCCGCTGGTACGAAACGCGACCCAATATCTAGTCGTCGGCAGGGGCTGGAGTAAGGATCGATTTCGCCTCTTCTGGCAGTCCGTCTTCCCAGTCTAGAATCAGTACCCGGTTTGTCCTGTCCATGGACATTATTGTCACGGCTCCTAAAAGGCTCGTTGCGACAGATAGAGCAATCGTTGAATGGTAATTGTCGAAGAACCCAAAGAGTACGCTGCCGATCCACCCGCCCGTGGCCATGCCTAACATCGCACCCGATGTCTGCCATCCGAACGACCGACCTAATGAACCTTCGCCGTAATAGCGCCGGTTTATGATAGGAAAAGCTGAGCCTTCGCCGCCGTAGCCGATACCGAAAATCACTGCGAATAAGTAGAAACTCCAGGTGTCGTTGGTCCAGAACAGCATCAGCACTGGCAATCCTTGTAGCACGTACATCACCGCCATGGTTCCTCTCGCGCCCAAGGACTCTGCTAATACCGGTGTCAAGAATCTAGTTAGACCGCTGACCAAGGCCAATGTACTGAGGACGCCTGCCGCTGCCACTGGGCTTACCCCTGCCAATGTGGCTATGGGTACGATATATATGATGACGATGGCGTGGGAAACACAGCCTAGATAGTGGACCAGCACCAATTTCCAGAATGCCGAAGTCGACTGGATTGATGCCGCCCGGACCTTATCCCTGACCATCTGAATCTCGCGTGTGAACCGCTGCTGAGTCTCACCCGTCTTGGATCCTCCAAATGGTTCCAGACCCATGTCCGAAGGTCTGCTCCGGAAAAAGAATACGATTAGTGTCATAGCTGAACCGCATCCGAGTCCTAGGCTCCAGAAAGCCAGACGCCAATCGTATTGCTCCAAGAGTATGCCGATCAGTAAAGAAGTGCCCGCTGGCCCTATTCCTGATGCGCACTGTAACAGGCCGACCCCAACCCCTAGTTTTTCTCGGAACCAATAGGTGGCAGTGGTAAGCAATACAACGTTGAGGCAACTTTGAGTGATGCCTAGGAACACTCCATAAGCAATCCAGATGTGCCAAACCTCAGTGGCCATGGCAGCGATGGCAGTACCGATGAAGAAGCAGCCAACGCCTAAGAACAACATTCGCCTGCCGCCGTATCTGTCGGTAGACATTCCTATGAATGGCGACATTACGGCACTCATGATGGCAGATATGCTATAGGCCACCGTTATGGCCCCTTGGCTCCAGCCATACTGGTCTTGGAGGGGAACAATCACCACTCCGAAGGCCTGGGTTATTGATCCACCACCTAGGTAAAGGAGTATTGATAGACCTATGATCACCCAAGCGTAGTGTATTCTGGATAAGCGTATCTGCATCGAAGAAATCACGGAACTAAATATAAAATGGCAAGAGAGATTGTAACCGGAACAAGGCCACGGTTGGAATCCCATTGGCCTTATGCTCCATGGAGAACCAAAACAAGGTAAAATTGGCTGGCCTTCTCTTCGGAGCCAGAGAACATGAACGACTATAGGAAAATGTCTGCACTGACACTTAGTATTCTTGACCAAAGTCCTGTTCACCAAGGTGAAGACTCGGTTCAGGCGTTCCAGCGAACGATTGAGCTGGCNACNAAGGCNGACGNNTGNGTCTACCANCGCTATTGGGTGGCGGAGCACCACAGNTCTGACCGNGTCATGGGNTCGTCGCCNGAGGTNCTTATNTCCCATCTGNTGGCCAAGACGACNCGCATACGTGTTGGCTCTGGTGGGGTGATGCTCCAGCATTACAGCCCNTANAAAGTNGCNGAGAACTTTAATGTGCTGGCNTCCTTGGCNCCNGGACGNGTGGANCTTGGCATCGGGCGCGGCCCAGGCGGTCTTCCNCAGTCGACGATGGCCTTGCAACAAGCCGCGGCCGGGGAACGGGACATCGGCGGCAAGATAACCGAGTTACGGGAGTTCCTCTCCGGAGACTTGGCGGANACCCATCCGCTCCACGGACTCATGGCTAGTCCTAGCCCTCCAGAGGCAGCCGGTCTATTCCTTTTGGGCACATCCGTCTCCAGCGCCGAGATGGCTGCCGAATTAGGTATCCCATACGTCTTCGCCTTATTCCTGAACAGCGATCAAGAGGTCATGACAGAGGCGATGAAGACCTACCACAGTCGTTTTGATGCTACTGGACGAGGAAACAAGCGGGCTATGCTTGCCCTGCCAGTGGTGGTGGCCGATTCGGCTGAAGAAGCCGCAGGTTATGCCGCTGAAATCAAGGTGGTCCGCATAAGTCTGGAAAGCGGACGCACACTCACGGCCGGAAATCTGGCATCGGCCGAAAACTTTGGCAAGCAGTCAGGAGAGAAGTTTCAGATCAACGTTTACGATGCACCTGTGGTTCATGGCTCGCCNGAGGTAGNTGTTCAGAAATTGCTCGACATCCAAGCTTTACATAACGCCGATGAGATAATCGTGGTCACGGCCATAAATGACTTCCAGAAGCGGCTCCGCTCTTATGAACTGCTGAGTCAAGCGATGATNGATCGGGGCAATATATCGGCAAAAGGACAGGAAATGGTATGACAGATCAGAGAAAGATGCGGATCGGAGTCTTCCTCTCCGGCAGCGGCGGAAATATGGCGTCGTGGCGACATCCCAACGCGGTTCCCGATGGCGCTGTGAACCTCGGATATTACAAGGGCATGACTCGTACTGCTGAAGAAGCAAAATTGGACTTCGCATTCTTCGGCGACGGGCTGTATATCAGTGAAAAATCGCATCCCAATTTCCTGGTACGCTTCGAGCCTCTGACCCTGCTGGCCGCCCTATCTATGGTCACGACCCACATCGGCCTGGCAGCGACGCTTTCCACCACCTACAGCGATCCGTACACCGTGGCCCGGCAGTTCTCGTCAATAGACCACCTGAGCGATGGGCGGGCCGGCTGGAACATCGTCACTTCGCCACTGGAAGGATCCGCCGCTAACTACAGCAAACCAGAGCATCCCCAGCACGACCTGCGCTACCGGATGGCCGGCGAGTTCGTGGAGATCACAAAAGGCCTCTGGGACTCTTGGGAAGACGATGCTTTCATAAGAAATAAAGAGTCGGGAGTGTTCATCGACCCGTCNAAGATGCATCGCCTCGACCACAAAGGCGAGTTCTATTCGGTGCAAGGTCCGCTTAATATATCCCGCTCAAAGCAAGGTAGCCCGGTGCTAATTCAGGCGGGCTCTTCGGAGGCTGGTAGAGGCTTTGCCGCCAAAATCGCAGACGCCATATTTACCGGACAGTCCACTAGGTCCGACGCCGCCGGGTTTTATAAGGACATCAAAACCAGAGCGGAAGAGTCTGGTCGCGATCCGAGGCAAGTGTTGATCCTGCCNGGTTGCTCTCCAGTTGTCGGAGATACTCCTGAGGAGGCAGAGGCCAAGTACCAGGAGATCGCCAATCTTGTCGTCATAGACGATGCTCTCAACTATCTAGGTCGATATTTCAATGACATAGACTTCTCGCCCTACGACCTAGATGAGCCGTTCCCTGACCTGGGTGACTTCGGNCGTAACGGCTGGGAGAGCACCACCGATCGGATNAAGCAGGTCGCTAAAGAAGAGAGACTAACTCTCCGAGAGATGGCACTGCGTTCAACTACTCCTAGGAACGAGTTCATCGGCACCCCTACTCAGGTTGCCGACTCGATGCAGAAATGGTTCGAAAACGGTGCCGCTGACGGCTTCATGCTTGTCCCGAGTGTCCTGCCACAAGGGTTTAACGACTTCGTAGAACACGTGCTGCCTATCTTGAAAGAGAGGGGACTTTTCCGCACCGAATACGAGGCCGATACCCTTCGAGGTAATTTGGGTCTCCCCAAACCTGAGAACCGCTACGCCAAGAAGCTAGTCAAAACGTAACAATCCGGTTTCATCTTCTGGATTACGGTGGAGTCAGGCATAACCGAGACTTGCGACATGGTCACAGGTAGGGACCGTGGCTCTCGTTGCCATTTTACGAGATCGACCCAGCGAGTTAGACAAAGACCTAGGAGGAGACCCATTGCCAACCATGTTGGGCATCCACGGCAGCGTGACCAGTCCAGGGCGCTTGCACCAAGCCCTAGAATCAGCCTTAAATGCCGCGGTGGTCAGTGATCCATCAATCACTGCGAGCCTGCTCCATTTGGGGGACTACAAGATATCCTTCGCTGATGGTCGCCCTTCTGANGCCTACGGAGACGATACGCAGAAAGTTCTGGAGCAGGTAACCTCGGCGGATATGTACATCATTGCCACACCCATCTTCCGCGCCTCCTTCACAGGTGCGCTGAAGAACCTGTTGGATCATGTACCAGTGGAGGTTATGATGGGCAAGTCTGTAGGATTGATTGGTATGGGCGCTACAGACCACCATTACCTCACGGTGGATACACAATTGCGTCCGGTACTTGCCTGGTTCGGCGCTCATCTGGTGCCCGGTCAGGTCTATCTTCAGTCCCAGCACTTCAAGGACGGCAAGCTGGCTGATCCTAAAGCCATCGCCGGACTTGATATTCTAGGCAGGTCTGTGCTTGCCCTCTACAATTCTTTGGNCCGGAACCCGGAATCAGCCGGCCCATCGCCGTTGGCTGCTGGGTAGCCTTAGTGAANAATNTGGCAGATCCTTTAGACACAACGCTCTTCAAGGAGACCGAGAACGAGTTAGGGGAACTGGTCCCCTACAGTGTCCCTGTCACCGCCTATCCAACGCGTTCGGGCGTGATTATCGTCAACTCACCTGGTTCGGGGGAGTTAAAGGACGGGCGGGAGAACCGNTGGAAGAACCTTGGCAACCATCTTCAGGAGCAGGGATTGGCGACTCTAGTTACCTACAACGCGCCACGACCTGACTTCCAGGTTCAGTTGGAATGGGAGCCCTACTCCTATCGTGGCGCTAGTTGGAACCGACTTCTAATCGAGAGTTTATCCCACACGATCGATTGGGCTATCGAGAATGCAGAAGGGGTCTGCGGAGATGGTTCACCTGTGGTCTATCTGACAGGGTTCTCATCAGGCGGGTCGGCGGCGGGGGCTGTGGCCTACCGGTACCCCAATGTGAAACGGCTGCTGCTTCTCTCCACCTACGACAGCGTAGGAGACCTGTTCTATGAGGGGATAGCGAACTTCACCGGCGACATCTATCTTCTCTATGGTGATGAAGACCCCATGGCCGGCCATCTGGCCATGATGCTCCGGACAGGGAAATTCGTCGCCAGGTCATTCTTGGTCCGGGAGGCTCCCCAATGCGGACATCGATTCGATGGAGAAGAAAATACCAAACTTCTTACCCAAGCCTTTCATTGGGCCTTCGAAGGTGATAACAGTCAACCAATCAACAAATAGAACTACTACTGCCTGCTATCTCGAATAGTGAAGGTTAAGTCCGACGAAGTCCCGCACTTGACATAACGATGTAGGTTGCTTAGTTCAACTTCATACCCATCTAGATATCGCAATACAAAGGGAAGGAAGGAAAGATGCCAAGAGAGACCATCTATTTGCGCGATAGAGACGGACAAGCCCTGGTTAAAGGAACTTGGAAGTACGCTCGAGGCTATGTGCCCGGCCAGCCGAATGAAGGTCTGGTAGAGCAGATCGAGGGAAGCCCTGCCCGGCTGCCTGATTATGACGATTCGAGTTGGGCTGTTTGCGAAGACCTTTCGGAGAGAAATTCTCATGGTTTCAGTTTTATGTGGTACCGCATCAAGATAACCCTGCCGCAAGAGGTGAACGGCCACCCCGTGGCCGGAACGCGGGTCCAGTTCGAAACCTGTATCGACGATTATGGCGAGATATGGATCGATGGTGAGTGCAGCCGAGACCGTGGCGCGATACAAGGGTTCAACGTAGTCCAAAGGGTTCTACTTAGTGACAACCCATCTCCCGGTGACCAGCACACCATAGCCCTGTTAGCTGCTAACGGTCCCTTAGCTGCACCAGGCGGTACGGTCTTCTGCCGATACGCTAACCTGGGATTCGAATGGACCGGGACGGAGAGCAGGCCAAACGGCCCTTAAAACTAGTGATCTAAGGTCCTCCGTACAGGTTGGAGGACCGGTTCTCCTAGCTACGTCGAGATTAAAAGAACCCTCATTGTCAGTTTTGTCGATCGGACACGCATGGGATTCAAAAACTAGAGAAGAGAACTGGCTCTTCCAGACATAAAATGGGACATTCAATTCTCATGCGCGCCTGGCTATGGCTCGATTTCTATCCGCAGCTACACGGCTACGTTACGCTAGGGAGTAGCTCAGCACGGAGATACTTGACACCAAAGTTTTGGAGGATGTTATGCGGTTGGAGAACAAGGTCGCGTTGATCAGCGGCGGGGCCAGAGGAATCGGAGCTGCCGTTACTAGGGCATTCGCCAGGGAAGGAGCCAAGATAGTCATCGGCGACGTCCTTGAAGACGAAGGGCGGAGAACAGCTGAGGAAGTTACCGCGGCCGGTGGAGAATGCTACTTCGTAAAATTGGATGTCATTAGCGAAGCTGATTGGGTCAGAGCTGCCAACGAGGTTACAACACGCTTCGGCAAGCTGGATATCTTGGTGAATAACGCCGGTGTCTCGGCCCGCGGCAACGTTGAAGAGACTTCCGAAGCCGATTGGTCTCGGACAATGGACATAAATGTAAAAGGGGCTTTTCTGGGAAGCAAGCAAGCAATACCAATGATGAAGGCGGCAGGCGGTTCCATAATCAACATATCGTCTGGAGCAGGAATCGCTCCACAACCAAATACCTCTGGTGCGTATGCTGCTAGCAAGGGCGCGGTTCGGATATTCACCAAATCTACCGCGGTCCAGTATGCGAAGGAAAACATACGCTGTAACTCGGTGCACCCCGGCCCAATAGAGACAGATATGCTTCTGGGAACCAGACCCGAATCCGATGAACTCGATGTAATGATGGGGCGAGTTCCACTGGGACGTTTCGGCCGGGCCGAAGAGATAGCCAATGGAGTGCTTTATCTGGCCTCTGACGAATCGTCGTTCGTCACAGGCTCGGAGTTGGTGATTGATGGCGGTCGCACCGCTCAGTAGCCCCTCAACTGTTTGCCTGCCCGGACTTCTGGAAGTACAATCCCTCGGTCTCCAAGTTCGCGTGACTATAACTAGTCTGGATGGTTGGATATGACCAGCGAAACAACAACTTCGATTTCTGTGCATGGCGTGGACGTTCGCCTGCTCCGGGAGGGCTCCGGGCCTCCGGTGATCGTGCTGCACGGCGGCGATGGACCGTTGGGCCATCTACCCTTTACCAGAAGGATCTCCGCCCGATTTGAGTTGTTCCATCCGACTCATCCAGGGTTCGACGGCACCCTCATTCCGGAACACTTCGATAACCTACAAGACCTAGTCTTCTTGTATCTAGATCTGTTCGACTCTTTGGATCTCCAAAACCCGATACTGATGGGGTTTTCTATGGGTGGCTGGCTGGCGGCAGAGATCGCTGTCATGAATACCGGAAGGTTCTCCAAACTGGTGCTGGTGGATTCGGTGGGCATTAAGCCCGGCGGCCCATTCGACCGGGACATAGCCGATATATTTGCTAGCTCTGCCCAAGACCTTCTGAAAGCCGCTTGGTATGACCTCTCTTTGTCCCCTGATTTGGCATCTGTCACCGACGATGAGTTGCGGATAGTCGCCGCTAACCGGGTGGCTCACGGGCTCTACACATGGGAGCCCTACATGCATAACCCCAAGTTGAAATACCGGCTGCATCGTATCGACATTCCAACGCTGCTCATCTGGGGCGAGAACGACGGTATCGTGACCCCCGGATACGGCGCGGCGCTAAGAGACATGATTCCCGGCTCGATGCTGTCTGTTATCCAGGACGCCGGTCATTATCCACACATCGAACGGCCTGACGAGTTCGCCGATCGTTTTTTGGAATTCGCTGCCAGCTAATTCGCTTCTGAAGCAGGTGCCTGATATGAGATCCTGGTTTTTTACCGAAGACGCCTATCCCTACCTGCCGGACGAGGATTCCTATGAGTCCATCCGGGTGAACCTGCCCAACAAGCATTTCGATCCCAGTGTTGGAGCCGACCTCTACCATATGTATTTGGATATGTGGTGCGCGGCCGATGAGATGGGTTTGAATATCATGATTAACGAACATCATCAGACCGCCACGTGTGTGGTTCCGGCGGCGCCCATCATGCTGGGAATACTGGCCCGCGAGACTAAGAACGCCCGTCTTTTGATACTGGGCAATCCGGTTTCAAATAGAAGCCAACCCGTACGCGTTGCTGAGGAGATGGCGCTAGTTGATGTTATCTCGAGAGGCCGTCTTGAGTGCGGGTTCGTCCGTGGAGTCCCATACGAAATCGCTCCAGCCAACGTCTACCCTTACCGGGGCACTGAAAAGTTATGGGAGGCCCATGATCTTATTACCAAGGCCTGGACCACCCACGACGGCCCCTTCAATTTCGAAGGACGTTGGTTCCACGCTCGCCAGGTCAATATCTGGCCCCGGCCGTTCCAACAGCCCCAACCTCCGGTATGGGTTACTATGGGCAGCGCCGGCTCGGCTGCGCAGGTCGCACAACGTGGACATATCGGAGCTGTGTTCTTGGCAGGTTACCCTAGGATTAGAGAGATATTCGACGGCTATCGCAATGGGTACGCTAACGCTCATAAGACCGATATGCCCATCGACCGACTGGCCTACTGCGCTCTGATCAGTGTAGGCCAGACCGAACAAGAAGGTCTGGGAGGCGCTGAGAAACTACTTTGGTATATGAGCTCCAATAAAGTTCCCCCCCAGTTCGCCAATCCTCCCGGCTACCATACGCCAGCCGCGGCGGCTACCATGATGCGGGGCAACAACTCCGGCACCGGCCTTCCAACTTCCACCAATCTTGTGGAGCAGATGGCCCGGGGTAACGTCTTCGCGGGTACTCCCGACCAGGTCTACGACCAAATCAAGAGCTTTTACGAGTATTGCGGCGGCTTCGGCAACTTGATGATGATGTCCCAGGCTGGCTTCATGACCTTCGACGAAACCCTGACGTCTATGAAGCTCTTTAGTGAAGAGGTCTATCCACGGCTTATAGAATTGACAGCCAGCTATGACGATGAGCGGATGCAGGAGATCAGGGAGAGACTGCCCGATGTCGAGAACGTGGATGTCAGCTCTCTGGCATCCGAATTCATCCGCTAGGCTGAGGGGGTAGGATTGTCAACAGACCATCTCCTGCCCGGGACTGATCTCCTGGTCTTGGTCGGAACAGTAAAGACGAGATACACTATGAGCCCCAGTTAACATAAAGGTGATGCAACATGGCTAGCGATACGAATAACACCGGTACTGGCGCCCTGACCCGCGATAGGGTGGCGGGTTTCCGAGAGAGCTTCGATGCCGACCCTAACAAGAAATTGGTTCAGAACGTTGTCACCCAACATGACGTCAATGATATAGCACTCAGCCGTTCTATAGTCACCGAGTCGCCTCACTCGTTCTCCATAGTTCTAGACGACTGGGGGGTGACCAACCAGGCCCGGTCTGGCCGCTGCTGGATGTTCGCTGGTCTCAATCTTTGCCGAGTGGATACCAGGAACGTCCTCAACGTTAAAGAGTTCGAATTCAGCCAGAACTATCTGATGTTTTGGGACAAGCTAGAACGGGCCAACTTTGTCTTGGAAGCAATCATCGAGACCGCTGGCCGACCTGTGGACGACCGGACCGTAGCATTTTTGCTGCGAAATCCCATCTCAGATGGCGGCCAGTGGGACATGTTTACCGCCCTAGTGGCCAAACACGGTGTGGTTCCCAAGACTGCTATGGAAGAGACCGAGAGTTCTGCCAACTCTGCCCGGATGAATTCTAGCCTAAACTACCAAATACGGCAGGGCGCTAAGCGAATCCGTCACGCTTACGTCGATGAGTCCGGCTTGGATGAACTGCGCAGCATAAAAGACCAGACTTTAAAAGTTATCTACGATGTGCTGTGCATCCACCTGGGAACGCCGCCTACGGAAGTAGACTGGCAGTGGAAAGACAAAGACGGGGAATTCACTAGGGCTGGGAAATTGACTCCCCAAGACTTCGCTGCCCAGTATCTCCAGACCGATATCCATAGCTATGTAAGCCTGGTCCACGATCCTCGTGAGACCAGCCCTGAAGGCGCAACATTCACGGTGGAATACCTTGGAAATGTCGTGGACGCCCCGGCCATCAAGTATCTGAACGTCGATATCCAGCTGATGAAGGATATCGCTCTAAAGATGCTGCAGGACGGCAAGCCGGTTTGGATGGGCTGCGACACTGGCAAGCAGATGCATCGGGACTTGGGCCTCTGGGACGCAGATTTGTTCGACTACGCTAGCGTCTACGGGGCCAACTTCTCAATGAATAAGGCTGAACGGCTGGAGTACCACCAAACGGCCATGACCCATGCCATGATGTTCACCGGCGTCGACGTGGTGGACGGCGTGCCCCGGCGCTGGCGAGTGGAGAACAGTTGGGACGACAAGGTAGGCAACAAAGGATTCTTTTTGATGAATGACTCGTGGTTCGCCGAGTACATGTTTGAGATAGCCGTCCCGAGAGAGTACCTGCCGCCGGAATTGCAGAAAGCGCTTGAACTTGAGCCTGTCGTCCTACCTGCTTGGGATCCTATGGGTTCGCTGGCTAATCGGTAGATCATCACCAATGTCATTTCGACTAGGCGTCAGCTAGTGCGGAATCTCGGTGCTCTGTTGAGTCTGACTTCTCGAGATAGATAAAACCTCCTGTTTCACTTGGGATGGCAGAATTCCGAATAGCCTGAAAAGCACTTATGGGAACCTAGCTAACAAGGGAACGAAAGAATGGTCTTCCAGTCTGAAATTATTGGCCAGTCTGTGAGCCGCATAGACGGCCCGGACAAAGTCACCGGCGAAACGCTGTACGCCGCTGACGTTGCCTTGCCAGGTATGTTGACCGGCAAGATTTTGCGTAGCCCTCATCCTCACGCCCGCATCCGTGGCATAGACACCACGGCGGCCTGGCAAATACCCGGAGTGAAAGCTATCGTGACAGGCGAAGACGCCATAGGCTGCTTCCAGGGTAAGGTCCTCCGCGATATGCCAGTCCTCTGTTGGGACCGGGTCCGATACATCGGTGACCGGGTGGCGGCAGTTGCGGCGGAGACTCCGGAGGCTGCGGACGAAGCCCTCCTCATGATAGAGGTCGATTACGAAGTCCTTCCCGCCGTCTACGACCCAACGGATGCCATGGAACCGGATGCCCCGCTGCTCCACGATGACATGTCAGCATACGAAGGTGCTCCCACCCAGTTCCTCGCCCCGGATCTTCACAACGGACAGACCAGACTCTATTGGGAGAAGGGCGATCTCGAGCAAGGATTCAAAGATGCCGACGTCGTGCTGGAGCATTCTTTCTCCATACCTAGCCGCCACCAAGGATATATAGAACCTTTCGCAAGTGTCATCGATATCGATGATGACGGACGCATACAGGCCTGGTGTTCCAGCAAAGCCCCTTTTCGGGCGCGTCGGCAAATGGCTGTAGCGCTAGGGCTGGAAGAAGAATCGATTAGGGTTAACGTGACGTCCATCGGTGGTGATTTTGGCGGCAAGGGCGACACCCGCGACCTGCCAATCGCCTACTTGTTGGCCAACATGGCTGGCTTGCCGGTCAAGATTGTCATGAGCTCGGTCGAAGAATACACAGCGAGCAACCCCACCCATCCAACTTTTATCACCATCAAGTCTGGCGTAAAGCGCGACGGCCAGATCACGGCCCGTGAGGTTCGTACCGTTCACGCCAGTGGTGCCTATGGAGCGCTGAAACCCAGGGCTTATCTTTCGACTCACCACTATGTAGGCGGAGCTTACCGGATACCCAACACGGTATTTGAGTTCTTGCAGGTCTATACCAACACTGTGCCTGGCGGGTACTTCCGGGCGCCAGGCGCCCACCAGTATACCTTCGCCCTGGAATGCCATACTGATTTGTTGGCCCGCGAACTGCATATGGACACGGCAGAGTTCAGACGGAGAAATATCTTGCTGGCCGGTGAAGAAGATGGTCTGGGACGACCGATAGACTTCTTGAACATCACCGAAGTTATGGACGCTGCCCTTGATTCCGCCGGATGGGACAAACCCGAAGCAAGACCGGGACACGGTCGCGGAGTCGCGCTGTTCGGGCGTCAGATCGGCGGCGGTGTGGCCGGGGCCGTACTGACTGCCGAGGCTGACGGCTCGTTCTCGGTAATCAGCCCCACCGTGGACATCGGGACCGGAACCCATACCATCGAGAAACAGATTGTTGCCAGCGAGATGGGAGTGCCTATCAACCATGTCCATGTAACGGTAGGGGACACTGATAGTGTTCCCTACGATGAAGGCCCCCGGGCCAGCCGAGTAACCTATACAGAGGGACAGGCAGTCATGAAAGCCTGCTCTGAGATTAAACAGGCCATCGCTGACGGCGTTACGCTGCCGCATACCGTGACCGTTGAGCATACCGCCGAAGAGCGGGAAGACATAACATACTTTGGCGCCCAAGTTGCGGAAGTTTATGTGGACAGCGAGACCGGGCAGGTAGAGGTGCTGAAGCTGACGACGGCCCATGACGTTGGCACCATCATAAATCCGATGGCACACCAAGGCCAGATAGAAGGAGGAGTTGTCACCGGGTTCGGCCTCGGGGTCACCGAGGAGTTCGTAACCGATGCCGGTCAGGTCGTAAATGGGAACATGGCGGACTATAAACTCCCGACGATTGCGGACATCCCGCCCCTTGAGACAGTTTTGATTCAGACCGGCGGCGGTACTGGCCCTTACGAGGCCAAGGCCATCGGGGAACTAGCTAATAACGCTACCGCCGCAGCAATCGCCAATGCAGTTGCTGACGCAGTGGACTGCCGTATATTTGAACTACCCATTACCGCGGACCGCGTCTATGAAAAGCTTAGGTCCAAAAGGTCAGCCTAAGACATCCGCTGACTGTCTGGCGTTCCTCTTTTTCAATCTCGGTAGGACTATGACATAACGACAAACTCTACAATTCGGGCTGGGCAGAGGCTAAAAGGTTTTGAAGCCCGGCCCGAATATCCGAGAATAAATGAGGGGTGAGATCGAAGCATAAGATGGATCTTTCTGCTTAGATTTTAGTATCTCGGAAACTAGCCGGGTCCGTGGTGATATGACGCCGTTTTATTCGTCTGGCTTGAACTCGTATTTCAGAAAACCTGAAAAGCCTAGCACTTCTGAATTTACGTAAACGATTTGCAGTCCCCAATATTGTCCTTTGAGCATGCGAGACGTAAACTACTAGAGATATTTGTTGCATCGGACTATGGCGGTAGCAGATAGTCTTGGACCCCGTTATTTCGATAATCATTGCGGTTTATGGGCCCTGATATTCTGTAACCAATCAAATACAGGGGGTATCTATGACAAGTACACAACAACAAACGAAGAGCACGGAAAACGTTGAGCAATTTGATGCCATAATCATAGGGGCTGGCGTTACCGGCCTGTATGCGCTATACCGCCTGCGCCAACTAGGGTTCTCAGCCCGCTCATTCGAAGAAGGCAGTGGCGTTGGTGGCACCTGGTACTGGAATCGCTATCCGGGTTGCCGGTTCGACTCAGAGAGCTATACCTACGGGTATTCATTCTCTGAAGAACTGCTGCAAGAATGGGACTGGAAAGAGCATTATTCCGCCCAACCGGAGAACGAGCGTTATCTGAATTACGTGGCGGATAAATTTGATCTGCGTCGGGACATCAGGTTGAATTCTCGGGTAATGTCCGCTGTCTTCGACGAGAACGAGAATCAATGGGAAGTGGCAATGGAGGATGGGCACCGCGCGCGTGGCCAATTCCTAATCACATCGGTTGGAATCCTCTCCGCCGGATACGTCCCTGATTTTGACGGGAAGGACACTTTCAGAGGGACCTCTTGCCACACCGGGCGATGGCCGAAAGAAGGAGTCGACTTGGCTGGAAAGCGAGTCGGCGTCATAGGTACCGGCGCTTCAGGGGTTCAACTCATCACAGAGATTGCCAAAGAAGTCTCGCACCTGACGGTCTTCCAGCGGACTGCCAACTTCTGCGCACCCTTGCGGAACAGCCTCATCGACGACAAGACACAGAAAGAGATTAAAGTCGCCTACCCGGAGATATTCCGAAAGTGTATGGAGACTGCAGGTTCGTTTGTTCATGAATTCGACCCCCGTTCCGCCATGAGCGTTTCGCCCGAAGAGCGACTTGAGAAATACGAAACCCTCTGGCAGGAATCCGGGTTTAAGAAATGGCTGAGCAACTTCTACGACGTCATGCTCCCGGGCGAGGCGAATGAAGACTACGCGGAATTCTTCCGCAACAAAATCAGGGAGCGAGTAAACGATCCCGTAGTGGCGGAGATGCTGGTTCCTAAGGGACATATGTTCGGCTCCAAACGCCTGCCCTGCGAGAGTGGATATTATGAAGTCTATAACCAGGACAATGTATTGCTCGTGGACGTAAAAGCTGCACCCATCGAGCGCATCACACTCAACGGAATCAAGACGAAAACGAATGAATACGACCTGGATGTAATAATCTTCGCTACGGGGTTCGACGCAGTCACGGGTTCGCTAAGCAGGCTTCATATCGAAGGCGAGGGCGGCCAGACCCTGAATAATAAGTTCTCCAACGGCCCACGCACTTTCATGGGCGTTCAGAGCGCCGGCTTCCCCAATCTGTTCACCATCAACCAGGCCTCGGTCGGCAACTTCGTTAGGGCTGCCGAACCGCTGGTTGATTGGGTGGGCGATGCAATGGCCTACGTACGAGACAACAACTTCTCTCGGATATCAGCCTCCACCAAAGCGGAAGAGGGCTGGACCCAGCACATAGCTGAAGCTGGAGCTAAGATACTGCGGTCTCAAGCTGATTCTTGGTACGTAGGAGCGAACATACCGGGAAAAGCACGGGGACTTCTTACTGCTCCTGACACCGCCCCGGCCATGCGCGCCAAGAGGAACGAGGTGGCGGCCAATGGGTACGAAGGTTTCGTAATTCAGTAAGATTCCGCAGATAGCCAATAGTCGCCACAAGAGAGCAACGCCCCGGTTTCTGACCGGGGCGTTGCTCTCTTGTGGCGCATAACGTCGACCGACGGCATGTGCGACAACGTGGGCGGGCTGATTTTCTACTAACCCCATACTCCGAAGAGGTTTTCCGACCAGATTGGCTGATCTCCCGGTCGGGTTCCAGATAGGTTTCAACATTATTTAGGAACCGGTTGAGTGCTCTGCGATGAATCAGGAAGTGAACTAAGAGGTTTACGTTCGGACTTGAGGTTGATACAGTATCTGTACGCTGACGCACGCGGGAACCTTCGAAATGCACATGTACGGGCTCGTTGGAACTACCTAAAGTAATGCGCTCTTGAATCGCGATGCGTTACGCTTTTGGCACGATTAGTGCTAGAAATGTGGGGGTGTAGCTCAGTCGGGAGAGCACCTGCTTTGCAAGCAGGGGGTCAGGGGTTCGAATCCCCTCACCTCCACCAATTTTCGTATCTAGATATCGCCTCTAACCTTCTCGATGAGTCTTACCGCAATAGAAGTGGTAAGCAAGGAGATTGGTATGCCTATAAATACTAGGAAAGAAGGGAATCCTTTAGTCGGTGTAGTTGGTGGCAGTACTTCGGATTTCCCAATCTTGAAAAAATCTGTTGATCTATTGGAGCACCTTGAGGTGGAGAGCGAACTCAGAGTTGTATCCGCTCACCGAACTCCCGACTGGTTATTTGAATATGCCGAAACGGCTGAGGACAGAGGACTAAAGGTAATCATAGCAGGGGCGGGCGGAGCTGCACATTTGCCCGGTATGCTTGCTGCAAAAACTATCCTCCCAATAATTGGAGTCCCGGTACCCTTAGAGGACCTTA
>NZUD01000049.1 GCA_002697005.1 Chloroflexota bacterium
GGCGCCAAGCACCAGTCCAGTATCGCTGTATGTATAATGTTGGCTCACGCGCCCAACCGACTAATAAAAAGAATAACCCTGGAGGTACAGTCATGCCAGAAAGAAAACCTGTGAGCCCAGCGGGTGCCGCTCCCAACCCTGCCCTGTCACCCGGGATGATCGTCGGTGACTTATTGTTCGTATCTGGACATGTCGCCGTGGATAGCGGTGGCAATGTGATTGGAGTCGGTGACGCCGAGGCCCAGTCCCGCCAGGTGATGGCAAATATCGGCGACGTGGTCTCCGCCGCCGGAGCCAAGATGGAAGATGTGGCCAAGATCACCTGCTTCATCACTGACATCGCCCACTATCCCGCCTACAGCAAGGTCCGGGCTGAAACCTGGCCCAAGGACCCACCGGCTAGCTCTACCGTGGTAGTTGCGGGCCTGGTCCGCCCCGAGCTATTAGTAGAAGTAGAGGCCATAGTCCGCCTCCCCTAGACGGGCAGTCAACCGCAGTTAGATTGGAAACACCCCTTCGGATAAAATGTTCGAAGGGGTGTTTCCAATCTAAGACCACGCACGAAAAGCTGGCTGCGCTGGCGCCTAGAAGTTACCTTTGGCCAAGTCTGGGAGCCATGTTGCCAATGCAGGGAAGGCGATAATCAGGCCAATCACGATAAACATACATACCATGAACGGCAATACGCCCACGAAAACGTCATTTATGGTTCCCGTCTCCGCCAGCACGCCTTCATACTCTGATAGCTCTCTGTCAGTGTCGCTCCGAGCTCCATGAAGGACATAAAGGGCCATGCCCTGGGGCGGACTGATCTGCGCCGCCTCAAGAAGGATCACCATTATGATTCCGAACCACACCTTGTCGACGTCGGCGTCATTCAACACCGGGATCAAGATGGGCAAAGTAGTCAGCATCATGGAATAGCTTTCCATGAAAGTTCCCAATACCAGATAAAAGACAACCAACATCAGGATCAACTGCAACTGTGTGAGGTCGAAGGAAGCGACCCACTCCGCCATATCCACAGAGATTCTCACCGCCGCAAAAGCGAATTGTAAGGTGAAGGCCGCCATCAAGATCAGCAAGATCATGGACGATGTGCGAGCAGTTGAGAGGAACGATTCCTTCAGGAGGCCGACCATGCGGTCGACGTTCCGCCTTACGTCACCTGGCATAACCGGTCTGACATTCTGAATATCATCCAAACGGACCATCGCACCTCTTGGAAGTAGCGGGAATTTTCTGACGCAACCTGCGGTCAGACTAATGACCAACATCCCTGAATTCCCTGCAACGGTCAGGACTAACGCCCCGGTCACTCCTGCTGCGGCTGCTTCAGTCGGGGTGGCGATCCCAAAATAGATGCTGCCCAGCACTGCGAAGATAAGAGCGGCGATCGGCAGCAGGCTGAACAAACCCACGAACCGCAAACGCCAGGTAACGCTTTGTTCTTTCGGTGCTATACCCGGCCATATCTTGGACGCAGCGACAATCATCAGCATGAACGTCACGGCCAACATGATCCCGGGGACAAAGCCTGCCAAGAACAGTCTGCCGATGGACTCGCCAACGATTAGCCCATATAGCACCAACCCGATACTCGGAGGTATCAGGATTCCCAGTGTGCCGCCAGCGGCCAGAGACCCGATGACCAGCCGCTCGTTATAACCCCGTTGACGGAAGGATGGAAGGGCCACTCTGCTTATAGTAGCCGCAGTAGCAATGCTGGACCCGGCGCAGGCAGCAAACACTGCACAAGAAGCGATGTTGCTATGAATCAGTCCGCCGGGAATAAAGACGAGCCAACGAGAAAGGACATTGTACATCCGCTCAGCGACTCCACTCCGAAGGACCAGCTCGCCCATCAAGATGAACAACGGAATGGCGATCAGGATGAAGTTAGTGCTTCCCTCCCAAGCCCGATTTCCCATGATGTTCCATAGGTTGGGATTAGATATGTTGAAGAACTTCATGAGTATGAGCGCTATCGCACCCAGCGCTCCGGCCACGTACAGGCCACCCATGAATAAAGCGCTCATCATTCCGAATGCCGCGCCTATCGCCATAGTTCATAACCAGCCCCGGCCACGTTGAATCGGCGGCGGGTGATTGGAGTTTAAGTGTCTAACCGATCTAGGAAGAACGGCGCCCCGATAATTACCGCCACGGGACTATACAGGAATAGCATTACGGTTACAGCCGAGGTCAGGGAATAATAGTTATCAGGACCGAAGGCTGACCAAAGGGGTCCAGTTAGTCATCAGCCGCCGCCGGAACTGCGGAGATGGTATCTTCCCAGCTTGGTATCAGTATGCGGTCTGTAGGCTCCATGGACATGATGATTGCAGCACCAGCAACGCTGGTGAGAGTTGAGATAAGAATAGTGGCTGTATAGGAGTCGAACAACCAGAACAAAGCTCCGCCAATCCATGCGCCCATGGCCATACCAGAACCAGCGCCGAACTGCTGCCAGCCAAAAGACGAACCCATCGGACCTCGGCCGAAGTACTGGCGGTTGATGATTGGGAACGCTGAACCTTCCCCTCCGTAGCCGATACCGAAGATCACTGCGAACATGTAGAACTGCCAGGGTTCATGGGCCCAAAAGAGCATGAGCACCGGCAGCCCCTGCCACATGAATGACGTGGCCATGGTACCCCGCGCGCCGATGTAATCAGCAATCACTGGAGTCAAGAAGCGTGTACTAACACTGACTAGGGCTAACGTGCTGAGAACACCAGCAGCGGTTACCTTATCTACTCCGGCCAACACAGCGATAGGGATGATATATATGATAACTATGGCGTGGCTCACACAGCCTAGGAAGTGGATAGAAACCAACTTCCAGAAGGTTGTGGTCGACTGCATACTGGTCCGGAAGGCCTTTACCCTTGCCCTTTCCATAACCGGGTCTCGTTCTTCCGGTTCATCAGGCTCGGTGGCGCCGAAAGCCTCCCCTCCGATGTCCGCAGGCCGATTCCGGAAAAAGGCCATCAATACCAGCATGATGATGCCGCCGATAATGGCTATAGACCAAAAAGCCATCTTCCACGAGGCCCCGGTGATCAACACGCTGACCACAATGGCCATCACGGCGGGGCCGAGACCGTGGGATGCTTGTAAAAATCCCACTCCGTACCCCAAATGGGTACGGAACCAATAAGTAGCAGTAGTGATGATGGGAACATTGAAGCACGCCTGGGCTACGCCCAAAAACAGACCGTAAGAGATCCAAAGATGCCAGATCTCCGAAATCACTCCGGTCATCAGCGCCCCAACGGCGAAGGTGGCCACGCCAACCATGATTACCTTACGGGCACCATAGCGGTCAGTGCAGATGCCGCTTAACGGAGCTAGCAACGCACCTATTATGCTGGCCAGCGCATAGGCCAAAGTGACGGTGGCCGGGTTCCAGCCCATATCCTCTTGTAGAGGAACAATGAGCACACCGAACGCTTGCCGGATCGACCCACCAGCCATATGCATAATCGCCGCTATAGCAATAACGATCCATGCGTAGTGGAGACGGCTCGTCAAGCCAAAAGCTGCTTTATTTTTGGGCTTAATCATGTGTAAGGCTCATTCTGCGCCTATGGGATACCCCTGTCAATTGATACAAACCTTCGACAATTATTCGATCTTCACTCGGGAGGCATATCTAGCCAGCGCCAAGGTTCACGAAGTACCAATCCAACATGTTCTTTCACGGGTTCTTGGATTTCCGTCAGAGATTTTCCCTGCGGTCTCTGGACTGGGTAATTTCGTCTAACCTAACAAATAGCTGCTCTGGAAAAGAGATGCAACGTCACGAAGGGCGTCGTTCAGGCGTAGCTGGAGCCCAAGCGCTTCCTAAGGCGGTGGGATGAACTCCGTTATTTCAGTGATTGACTTGGTGCCTACGGCTTTGAAGCAACTTTGTTTGATTTGAAAAATCAATCGATCCAACTGGCCGAAAATTTGATACAGTTTCGCGATTCAAGCATGTTTTGCCTTCGCCCGAACGCAGATCTAACCAAACTATTACCATCTCAACAATGTGCTTGGTAACTAGCCTTTGCAACCATCGACCTATAACGTCATGGTTCCAGAAAAACAATTCCTAGAGGTGTCCTTCCGAATAGAGGTTGAACCACCGGCGTAAACAGCCTGCATCTCTGGACCCCGTGAGAGATTACAGCCTACTCATCCTCGCGCTGCCGGTAGCGGTTTACAATCGGAAGGCGTCTATCCTTTCCGAAAGCCCGCTGAGTGATCTTGACCCCGGGCGGGGCCTGGCGGCGTTTGTATTCGTTGCGGTCCACCGCGGTAATGACCTGCCACACCACCTGGGGGTCAAACCCTTGACTAACCATATCCTGGTAGCTTAAGTCGTCCTCTACGTAGGCCTCTATCACCGGATCCAACACCTCGTAGGGCGGTAGACTGTCGGCGTCCAACTGGTCCTCGCGCAATTCAGCGCTCGGCGGTTTATCGATGATGGCCGATGGTATAACATCGTCGATCGTCCCGAAGGCCTGACCCTGCCGATTACGCCAGCGACAGAGTTCGTAGACCGTGGTCTTGGGTACGTCCTTTAAGACCGCGAACCCGCCTGCCATATCGCCGTACAACGTGGCGTACCCCATTGCCATCTCTGACTTGTTGCCAGTTGTTAACACGATCCAACCGAACTTGTTGGACACCGTCATCAAAACGTTACCCCTTACCCGAGCCTGAACATTCTCTTCAGCGACATTGGCTTCGGTTCCTTCGAACCGATCTTCCAGCATGTCGGTAAAGGCACGGTGGGCTCGTTCGATAGGCACCTCCCAAAGGTCCATACCTAAGTTCTCAGCCAACTGCGTAGAATCCCCGATACTGCCCTCAGAAGAATAGCGCGAGGGCATAGTGATCCCGACCACATTGTCTTTGCCCAGGGCGTCCACTGCCACGACAGCTGTCAAAGCTGAGTCCACACCACCAGACATCCCGATCAGTGCCTTGGAGAAACCCGATTTTCGTAGATAGTCGCCAGTGCCCATAACCAAAGCCCGGTACACTTCTTCTGGACCATTCATGGCTCGCGAGAAGGTCCGGGTTTCGAGAGGTTCCTTGCGCGCAGCATTCGGTCCAGACACTGTCAAAATCTTAGACATCCCAACCGATGCAGTGTCCACACTAGCAAATCTTGGCACCGTATTTGCAGGAGGATCTGGGAAGAGCAAATCCGCCACCAGCAACGATTCCTCGAAAGCGGGCCCCCGAGAGACCAACCCACCGATTGAGTCGCAGATGATGCTGCCACCATCGAATACCAATTCGTCCTGCCCTCCCACCGTGTTCACGTAAGCAACGACAAGCCCATGGTCAGACGCTCGCTCCGCAATCATCTCCTCCCGGGAGGCGCGTTTGCCGGCGTGGAATGGCGATGCGTTTATGTTGACGATGAGTTCGGCGCCAGCTCGACGCTGGACCGTGGTCGGACCCACCGGATACCAGATGTCCTCGCAGACGTTAACGCCAAGAGAAACGCCCCCTATCTCGTAGACAGGGCAAACTGAGCCTCTTTGAAAATAGCGCTGCTCGTCAAAGACTCCGTAGTTGGGCAAGAATATCTTGTGGTAGGTGTCGACCAGCTTGCCGTCATAACACAGCGCCGCGGCGTTGGTGATCTGCGGGCCGACATGTTCGGACTCGCGCTCCAGAGACACGATGTTCACATAACCCAGCACAACCGCCATGTCTTGGGACGCGCCGGCCACCTTCTCCACAGCAGCTACATTCTCAGTCAAGAATGACTTCTTGTAGAGGAGGTCTTCTGGTGGATAGCCAGTCGTGGCCATCTCGGGGAAGGCAACAAGGTCTGCCTGGGCTTGGCGAGCGCGCTCCAGGTAGTCCAAGATTTTAGCTGTGTTTCCAGGTATGTCGCCAACCGTGGGGTTGATTTGCGCCAGCGCCAGGCGAAAAGTCCGCGCCATGTAAATCCTCGTGAGGGTTTTAGCCGAGTATACAGACTTCGGTTTTTTCCTGCCAAATATCGTGCCCGTGGTCCCATCAGACCACTCTGGAGTAGACAAGGGTTCCCAGCGAGGCTAACATTCCGACGTGTGCAAGCAAGCCCAACAAAGGGCTGCATCTCGCATCTAAGGAGAACAATCATGGACTACGCAATCAATCACGTCCATATCCGTGCCAAAGACCCTCATACATCGGCCGCCTGGTACGAAAAGATATTCAACGCTAAGAAGACGTCCGAGCGCGAGGTTATGCCGGGCACGATCACCATCGGCATGCAGGTCGGCGGACCGACGCGGCTGAATATTTCTTCCCAGCCTCCCAACTCCTCTCCCGAGCGAGCGATCCCCGAACTGAACCGGCTGGGACTTGAACACTTCGGGTTCCACGTGGAAGACCTTGAATCGGAAATGGCACGGTTCGAAGCCGAAGGAATCAGGGTGATACTTCCCCTGACGGTCACACCGCAAGGTATCAAACTAGCCTACATCGAAGGCCCGGACGATGTAGTGATCGAGTTGGTACAACCCGCACCCTAACTTGCACACCGTGAAAAGTCTGCTTGTGCTTGCCCCATAGCAATTAAAATGTACCAGCGAAAATTGCCCGAACAGGCGGTTTCGGGTGAACATGAATTACCCGTTCAAAAACATTACTTAGTTAGATGGAAGGTTCATTAGATGGCTCAAATTATGACCGGTAAACAAGCCGTGTTGGAAATGCTGAAGGCGGAAGGCGTAAAGCACATCTTCGGCAACCCCGGTACCAGCGAAGCGCCCTTGATAGATATGCTAGGAGACTACCCAGAACTACAATACTTCCTGACCCTGCAAGAGAGCGTGGCGATGGGCATGGGCGAGTCCTATGCCAGGGCAACCGAGAAGCCGTCCTTCGTCAGCCTCCATGTAGACAGCGGACTTGCCAATGGCATAGCCCTCATGCTGGACGCGCTCAACACCGGCACCCCTATGGTCATCACATCGGCTAACTATGACGCCCGCAAGATCAACGAGACCAAGACCGACTTAGCCGAGCTGGTACGTCCAGTAACTAAGTGGTCCGTGGAGTTGAACCTTCCAGACCAGATCCCTTCGGTCATGCGTCGTGCGTTCCACGAAGCCAATAGCCACCCCAAAGGCCCAGTGTACGTCGGATTCACCGCCAACGCCCTGGAGGCGGAAGCCGAGATGAACATCGTACCGTCCAGCAAGATGCACGACTCTTATAGGCCCGACCCCAAAGGGATCGAAGAGGCCGTGAAACTGATTATGGCCGCCAAGGAACCCTTGATGATGGTGGGCGATCGCGTCTCAGAAGACCACGCCAATGACATGGCCGTGGAGTTAGCCGAACTGATGGGTTTCCCCGTCCACCAGTCCAGGGGCGCGGAGGTGTCGTTCCCTACCACCCATCCCCAGTTCTTCGGCAACCACACCCTGCGGGTGACCAGCAGCCGAAAGGCCCTTGAAGGTGTGGACCTGGTTTTGGCCATCGGTATGGACGCCATGGACGAATTATTCTACTGGGGAGACATCATCCTGGGAGAGAATACCAAGTTGGTCCATATCGACCCCATCCCAGGGCGTGCTGGCCGCTCAGAACCCACAGACGTCGGTATCGTGTCTCACTGCGGCCTAGCGATCGAAGAACTCATCCGATCACTCAAACCTTTGATTACCCCTGAGCTAGCCAACGAGATTGAAGGTCGGAAGATTGGAGTGGTGGCAGCAGCTGCGGACAAGCGAAAGGCCTTTGAGGACTCGGTAACCGCCAAATGGGACAACAAACCTATGTCCCCAGCCCGGATGATGTCTGAGCTTGCGGACGCCCTGCCGGACAACGCCATCGTAGTGGACGACTCCATCAGCAATCGCGCCACCATGCGTCACTATTTCCAGGGTCAGAATAGGGGCGACCTCCGGGCTTTCAGGGGCCAGTCCATCGGAGGCGGCATCGGCACAACCATGGGCACCGCAGTAGCAAACCCCGACCGCCCGGTGTTCGGAATCATCGGCGACGGCAGCGCCATGATGACCATCCAGGGGTTATGGACCGCAGCCAACGACAACATCCCGTGCATCTTTGTCATTTGCAACAACGGTATGTATCGCGTTCTCAAAGTGAACTTTGACGTATATCAACGGGAGATTCTGCAGCAGAAGGAATCTTCCGGGGAAAACCTGCCTTACTCGGACTTCCCGACGCCCTTCGACGTCTCATCCATTGCCAGCAGTATGGGCGTCCACGGCGAGCGGATCACCGACCCAGCCGAGATCGCACCTGCTGTCCAACGTGCAGTTGCCTCGGGCAAACCAGCGGTGCTAGACATCGTTATCGACGGATCATTCTAGAGCCGTCCAGATATATGGAGGCATATTGGATATATTTGAAACCATAGTCGCCAAAGCATCGGGCATCTCTGCCGACAGCCCTCTGGCTGGTGCTCTATCCCTGCGCAGCGACATCTTACATTTAACTGAAAACTCCCACGAAGCTTCGCTCCGGCCCAATCACCCGGGCGGGCTGTCCCATGCCGAGCGGGCGGGACTCGCCTGCCGGATAGCCAAACGGAACAACGAGGAAACCTTGGCCCGGCATTACGAATCACTGTTCAGCGTCGGAAGCCACGCCCTTGCCGACACCGATTTCGAAGGCGGCCATGACACTCGGATAAAAGCGATTCTCCGCCACACCGACTTAGTTACGCTGAATCCCAAAGACGTCAAAGCAGAAGATGTCTCTGCATTAAAGTCGGCGGGCCTCAACGACGCTGATATAGTCCGGCTTTCAGAGCTGATCGCCTTCATAGCCTACCAGATTAGAGTCGTCACCGGGCTTCGGCTGATGGCACAAGTCGCATGAACGAACCGATCAAGGAATTCACCTCCTCCATCCCGTTCTGGCAGCCACGCGTAATACCCCTTGAACTCGAACAGGCCAGTGACGAACAACTGGATGCTATGAAAGTCACAGTCTCCAATACCAAGATTGGCGAGTACACGCTGGTATTAGCGCTAGACCCTGAAACCCTCCAACAGCGCACGCCCCTCTTCAACGGAATCATGTATGGCCGCGGTGGCCTCTCTCGCGCTGAGACTGAATTAGGGGCAGTGGCAGCCTCAGTGGTCAATCGGTGCATCTATTGTGCGGCCGTCCATGCTAACCGCTATAGCCAACTGACAAAGGACGAATCGGTCATGGATAGCATCTTCACCGACGGTGAAGATGCAGACTTAGACGAACGCCAAAAAGCCCTCTTGGGATTCGCCACAAAATTGTCCAAGTGCCCATCTGAGGCGACCAGATCCGACGTGGAACGCCTGGTCGATAACGGACTTAGCATGGGTGAAATCCTAGACTTGGTTCTGTCGGCATCTCTGTTCGGCTGGGCAAACCGCTTGATGCACGTCTTGGGAGACCCTCTGCACCAGGACTAGGCACGCCGAATATGGAAGTACCTGCCATATCGCACGAGCTTTTCCATGATTGGAGCGCACGCCCTTGAACTTCGCGGCGCTGCGTACCCGCCTGGCCCATAGACTGCCGGTCTATTACGGTTGGGTGATTCTAGCCGCGGCCTCAGTCCCGAGCTTCGGAGCGCGGCCAGTGATGGCAGTAGCCACCCTTTCAGTATTCGTCGTGCCCATGACGGAGACCTTCGGCTGGACTCGAGGTCAGTTCTCCGGTGCAGTCAGTTTGGGCGCCCTCTTCGGGCTACTCGTATCACCCATGGCAGGCCGTCTCATAGACCGGTACGGCTCCGGGGTCCTGCTTTCGGCTTCGTCGGCCATGGTCGGATTATGCGCTATCGGGCTTTCTCTGACCTCTCCCATCTGGTCTTTTTACTTGTTGTACGTCCCTGGCCGTGCGGTATTTTCCAGTCCGTTGGAATTGGGCACATCCACCGCGGTCAGCAACTGGTTCATCCGCCGCCGGCCTATGGCGTTGGCCTTGATGGGAATCATCCAAGGCATCGGCCTCACAATATTCCCGTTGATCGCACAGGTGCTGATCAACGGCTGGGGTTGGCGCACTGCCTGGCTGGCCATGGGAATATTCACCATCAGCTCCGGCATAATCCCGGTGTTGCTGCTGATGGCACGGCGGCCTGAGGATATGAACCTAGAACCTGACCCTAAAAGAACCAGGCTGCTAGAACCTAATAGTCTTGCAAAAACAGATGTTGACCGCGAGTCAACCACACACAGCTTTACCGAATTCAACTACACAGTGCGACAGGCGCTGAGGACCAAGGCATTTTGGATCTTGGTGTTATTCTCGGTATTCGGGTTCATCGTCCAGGCCGGGGTCAGCCTGCACCAAGTACCCCACTACATCGGCCAAGGCGTCCCAACCCATCTGGCTGCATTAACAGCCAGCACCTTCGCCTTTGGACAGGTTCCCGGCGGATTGTTCTGGACCATGCTGGCCAGGCGGTTGCCGCTCAGGATCCTCCTGTGTATGGCAGGAGCAACGATGTCACTGGGTGCCATCGGCACCGGGTTCAGCGCCTCGCTGGCAACGGGAATTCCAATGGGGTTACTACTGGGCATCGGGGTCGGTGGTATGCAGCTACTGTTACGGCTCACCTGGGCCGACTACTACGGCAGACTCCACTTAGGAAGCATCCGGGGACTAACCCTTCCAGCTCAAATCGGCGGACAAGCCCTCGGCCCTATAGTTGCCGGGTTTATGTTCGACGCCACCGGTGGCTATAAAACGCCATTTACTGTGTTCGGCATAATCGTGGCTTTCGCTGCTGTGGTGGTGTTGGCCGCGACTTCCCCCGGCCGTCTACCACAGTCCTCTGTCACACCAGAACCTTCGGTTGATCCGGGAATCGACTAATCCTGGGTTTTCCGGCAGTAGACTGCGTACATCGGATCGTCCGGAGGGCTCTGGTCAGGATTGAGGAACGAGGCCTGGATATCCTCAAATCTCTCTGCCGCCTCCATGTATGTGCCCACCAAATCAACCCTGCCACGGTCCGTTGAGTTCCGCCAGTTCAGGACTGCCTTGGTGGGGAACATACGGTTGGAGAAACCGACTATGAACTTACCACCCGGCCGCAATATACGCCCGATCTGGTGGAATGTATCGATGGGATTGGTCAGGTATTGAGCAGAAACGGTGATGACAACCGCATCAAAAGTTTCATTCTCAAAGGGCAGTATGGGATTCGCGTTCACATCATGAACAACATATCCGTCCAGGTCCGGATTTTCTCTTAGCTCAACGTCGTTCATGCCCAGCCCGATCATCCGTTTTTTGGGATGCCCCGCAGGCCAATGGGACCGCCAACTGCTCATGAAATCCAAGACTTCAGAGTTCTCAGGGATCTGCTGTTTAAAGAACTGGCCGATGGCGGCGATAGCCCCATCATCTATATGTACAACTAATCGCGGCGTCTCGTAGAAGACTGAGTCGTCTTGTTCATCCACACGCTGGAAATATTCTGGGGTAAATCTAGACTCGGCGATAATACCTCCTAACCGCCTGACTCCACGATCACGGGCGGCATCGGCGAATTGTATCACCCCACCTCTGGTTTTTTCATGCTTAGAATATGCAACGGTGTTAACTGGTAGGCAGCGCTTAGAGAGCTTACAATCTGCGCACCTAATTAGGCATTTGCCGACAAAAGAAATAAACCAAGGAGCAAGAACAATGGCTGAAGAAACAAGAGATGAAATGCTAAAGAGGGTCTCGGAAAACCGTGGTTATTCTCTGGAGATGCACCGAATCATGGCTGAAGTGGACATGGAATGGGTGGCCTCTTACAACCAGTTTATCGACGCCACCTACACCGGGCAGCGCTTGCTCGACCGCAAGACCAAGGAACTACTGCAAGTGGCAGTGGAAGCCGCCCTCAAAGCCGACATTGACCAGATCCAAGCCCACATCCACGTGGCTATCCAAGAAGGTGCATCACCCATGGAGGTCCTGGAGGCTATGCAATGCGTCATCATGCCCATGGGCGCGCTCGCTTACCGCCGCGGCCTTCAGGCCTGGTCCGCCGAGACGGGCATCGGCCTGGAGACGTAATGCTTCATGCAAAAAAGCGCCCCGGCTAAGCAAGGGCGCTTATCCTAGTCTAAGCCGATGGAACCGGACCTAAACTGCCTATTTCTGCCAGTTAACTTTATTCGTTAAGGTTCCGATATCGTTGATGGTGATGGTGCAGACGTCACCATCAACCATGTTCTCGGTGGCGCCGTCGGTCCCCATCCACAGGACATCACCTGGAACCAGCGTTAAATACTGGCTCATCTTGCTGATAAAAGTGCGCACACCAAAGATTGCCGAGGCCACATCATATTCGCCCACTATCCGGTCGTTGACTTTGATAACCACATGAAAGTCGTCGGGGTTAAGGTCAGTCACGATCCAAGGACCCATCGGTTTAAACGTGTCTGTATTCTTGGCCCGCCACATGGTGCGATCACCTCGCTGCCAGGTCCGTTCGCTGACATCGTTACCGATGCTGTAACCCAACACATAGTCCAGTGCTTGCTCTTCGGTGACGTTGCGGCAGGTCTTACCGATGACTACTACCAGTTCACCCTCATACTGCAGCATCTCCGTAGCATCCTTGGGAACGATGATGTCGTGTCCGTCAGGCACGAGGGCATTAATCGCACGGTATCCGACATCAGCCTGCTGCGGTAGGACCGGCTCTTCGCCACGCATCTGCGCAGCCCAGGTAACATGCTCAGGATAATTGATACCTGCGGCGTAGAACGTCGGTGGAATAACGGGCACTTCCAGCTTCACGGCATCCAATTTATGCGTATTAGAAGTCCTCGTATAGCTCTCAAAAGGGCTGCCTTCAACCTCGGTAACCGTATCGCCTTCTATAACACCGAAGGAGATGGGGCCTCCTGTGGAGAATCTGCACCATTTCATCGTTACTTCACCTCATGTTGGCCCCCATCGCTGCGGTGGCCGTAGATATTTCACGGCAATTTTACACCGCACTACAGTACGGTCAAGGTAGCCGCGCCACCACATATCTAGGCAAGATGGTAAAATCTAGCCCGCAACACAACTTACGTTACAGCGCCACGGAAGATTAATATCTCGCGAAAAGGTGAAAAATGCGACTGGAAGGAAAGACAGCCCTCATCACCGGTGCCAGCCGAAATATCGGCAGAGAGGTCGCATTGACCTTCGCCCGGGAGGGCGCTGACCTAATCCTCAACACCCGTGTCAACCAGTCTGATCTGGACGAGGTTACAAGCAAATGCCGGGAGCTGGGGGTAAAGACCCACTCGGTACTCGCAGACGTTTCTGATTCGGCCAGCGTCACCAAAATGGTGGAAGATGGCATCAAAGCTCTAGGAAAGATCGACATCTTGGTTAGCAATGTGGCTATCCGTCCTCACAAACCCATATTGGAAGTGACCAACGAGGAATGGCACCACACTCTGGGCGTTAACATGCACGCCGCCTTCTACCTGTGCAAAGCCGTATTGCCAGGGATGATTGAACGCCAAACCGGCAGTATCATCGCTCTGGGTGGTCAATCGGCCATTACTGGACGTCCAGGTACGAGCATCGTTACAACCGCCAAGACAGGAGTCCTCGGCTTGATCCGCGCAGTCGCCGCCGAGATGGCGCCTTACAATATCCGCGCCAACATGGTGAACCCGGGGTCAACTGACACTTCTAGGAACAACCCTGAGTGGTACCCCGAATTCCAGGCGGAGGTCAGCCGTGGCTCGTCAGAACACCTAAAAGAGATACCCATGGGCCGGCAAGCCACTGTCCAAGACATCGCCAACGCATGCTTGTTCTTCGCTTCTGACGAGTCGGGTTACATCACCGGTGACAGTGTAAACGTAATGGGAGGCCGTTACATCAACTGACCCGTGCCATTAAGCTTTCATTGGTTTGATTAACATCAGTGGGAATTCCCAAAGAAACCGGAACGCGTTCAGTAACTAGTCAATACGATTCCTATTAGAATCAACGCGCCTGTGCCTGGCAACACTTAGTTAGCCTTAATAGGCTAACTACCCAGCTGGTCCCAGACCAACGCAGCGGCTCCAGCCAAGCCAACAGAGTCGCCCAGCCGGGCTGAAGTCAGTTGGAAATCTTTATGGAGTTCGCTCATAACCCGGCCCGTCACCTCCTGGCGGATGCGCAGGAGCAAATCCAGCTTAACCAGACCTTGGGTCACACCGCCACCCAGCACTATCATGTCTGGGTTGAACAAGTGGACAACGTTGGTCAGACCCACTACTAGCGCTGAAACGGCGCCATCCACAATCGATACGGCCAAAGGGTCGTTCTTAACTGCAGCATCGAAAACAGCTTCAGAGTCTATAAGATGTGATGCAAGGGCCGCTAGAGCCGAATCAGCGAACGAGCCTGAAGCTACCTTCTGCTTGGCTATTCGCTCGATGGCCGAACCCGACGCCATCGACTCAAGACACCCTTTAGACCTGCATTGGCACTCTAATGCGGCGTCGGTCGTATCAACTAAAGTATGCCCGATCTCTGCGGTGAGCCCGTTGGCACCCAGAAATACCGAGCCCTTGTCTACCAACCCACCACCAACCCCTGTGCTCACAGTGACGTAGAACAAGGTTTTGATCGGACGGCCATTATCCGCCGACTCTTTGCCCGCGCCGAAGTAATGTTCACCCAGGGCAGCCAGATTCCCGTCGTTACCCACCCAGACCGGTACGTTAAAAGCATTTTCCCACAGGTCTTTGAAAGACACCCCGTCAAGCACCATCAGGTTCGGTGGTTGAAAGAACGTGCCGGTAGTGGGTTCCACCGGTCCAGCCACTGCGGCTCCAATACCCGCCACGGAGCCCTCAGCTTGCCGGATAGTCTCGGCCAGGAGGTCCTGAGCGTTACCAAGGTACTCCTCTTTGGTCCCGTTTGGGGGGTTGGGCTTCCTGTCCTGCCAAAGGATCCTGCCCTGTTTGTTGATGAGGGCCGTCCTGATCCAAGTACCGCCCCAGTCCATGGCAACTGCCAATTGTGGTGCGCTCATAGCCCACCTTTATCGCTGTTTAGCGTTATAGGTCCAGCAATCCGCTGTTAATATCTCAAGCTGCTTGGCATCTAACGTGACATCAGTTCATTGATCGTGTTCCGAAGGGTAGTCTCGGTCAAAGGCCCCGACAGCTTCTTTATCAGAAACCCGTCCCGTCCGATGAAATACTTCTCTGGAATCCCTCGTACGCCGTAGTCTATGGCTACGGTCCCATTTGCGTCGAACCCATTGGGGTAGACCTGCCCTTCCTGCTGGAGAAAGACCTCCGCATCCCCGGAATTATCCCATGTATTTACCCCTATAAACTCAACCGGGTGTCCTCGGAACTCCTCATAGACTATGCCCAACGCTGGGGCCTCCGCACGACACGGTGCGCACCACGAGGCCCAGAAATCCACCATCACGATCTTGCCACGCAGTTCGGAGAGCTTCAGAACTCCACCACCGACCAAATCCAATTCAAAATCCCTAGCCGAGCCGGTGTCAACTTCAAACTCGATCAAGTCGGAATTAATCGCCAAGCCTCCGGGATTACCACCAGTGCTGATGGACGCCCAAGCCAATATAGCGATGAGCGCGGCGATGGGAACTCCGCCACCCAAAACTACCCAAACACGCTTGCTCATTCTTGGTCCGACCTGGCGGAATCCCCATAGGCGCCTTGGCCTAGCACTTGAGAGACCAGTTCCATCCTTTCGGCCCGGTAATAAACATCAGACAACTCGCCTTTCTGGTATCGATGGTCTAAGGCTGCAACTGCCTGAACCACAGCCGTTCTCTCCCTTGGATCTACAGGCTCCGCCTCTCCAGACGAGCCATCCGCAAACGCAGGTCGATAACCCCATATCAAGCCGTACATGAGCATTGCGGCCAACGTTGCTCCCAAGGCGCAGGGAATGGTAACCTGCCAAAATTTACCTCCCGTGACAGAGTCCACGAACCGTGCCCAAACTCCGGGCATCGGCAAGCCAATGAACTCCAGCTCTACACCCTGCCCACGGGGGATGTCATTGTGCTCGTAAGCCCGGTAAGCAGTCCCTTGGACGTTTATAGAGTCGATACTGCTTAGTCCGGTAACTTCCACCTCTGGGATCACCTCTGGGATCCAAACTTGAAATATATCCGTGCCTTGCACCAAACTCTGACGGAATGGGAGTGTTTCGTCGTCGAAGGGAAACGTATACGAGAAATCAATATTGTGGGGACCAGGCGCCACCGGAGACGCAAAGGCGAACCCTGTACCGATTGAAACGATATCCCCCGCCGGTAGGTCCGAGTTGACGTTTAGCTCTGTCGGGCTGGGAGGCAATGAAAAGCGGAGGAAACTGATCTGCTCCACATTTGTCAGGTCCGGGACCAGAGTGCGGTCCGAAGGATTATCGATCTGGACGAACTCGATGGCGCTGAGGGATTGAGCTCCTTCGTCCACCGCAGCGATGACCATCACATGACGCTTCACTTCGATGACTGAAGCGTCAGCGGTGGTCTCGAAGATGGTCAAGGTCAGATTCTCGACCAGACCTGCCTCATCCAGCGCCACCCCATAAAAGACTCCCAAGTAGTCAGCACTTACTGTGTAGGAATCGCCTTCGCGGGCTTGAACATCTTCAAATACGAACCGGCCCTGAGCGTCGGAGGACGTCTGTCCGGTACCTGACAACCTACCGTCAGCGCCCGTGATAAGCATCAAGACATTAAGGCCATCCGGGACAACCGCCCCTTCAGTCCCGTTTACCACCTGGCCGCGAACATCCAGCGTCTGTTGAGCTGAGATAGGTGTTGGGCCCAATACCGCCAACAACGACGCGAATGCCAATACCGTGAATAATGCCCTCGTCCCTCTCACGATTGCAGCGCCATTTCCGCTCCACAGTTAAGGCACAAAGGTGTGCCTGCCAGCACCGCCGAGCTGCAGTCTGGACATGCCATTACTCTGCTGGTAACGCCAGCTTGGGTACCGGTTGCTAGCAATACCTCCTGTTCCAACGCCCATGCAGGGTCGCCGCGGCCGGCCTCCAACTGATCTCTGAGCACCTCGGCCGCCCGTACCCTATAAGCTTGGAATTGGGTCTGGAATTCTTCCTCGGCCAATCTACCTAGCTGATATTCCAGGTCTAAGGTGTTTATTGCATCAAAGATATCCGCCAACGCCTGGTCATCTGTCGAAGCTGGAGTGTTGGCTTCGACAGTACCATATGGTCGGGCGCGCATAAATGTGTAGTACACCACGCAAAAGCTGAACACCGCCAAAGCTGCTCCAAGGGATATGGCTATAACGGTTTCCGCGTCCATGTGACTCAGTGTATCAGGTGCGCATCGGCACTAAACAGCCGAGGGCCGGGTAACGTAACTATGGGGGCTTTGCGCTGGCATTGGTACGCGTATCTTCTGTGGCCACAGAGCGATGACCGTACCCACTAACATCACTGGGCCAGCCACCCACATCCACCACATAAGCGGATTCACCAATACCCGGAAGCCAACACTGCCGTCAGGCAGGTTCTCGCTAGGTACGATATACAGGTCCTCCACCGGCGTAGACCTTATGGCGGCGCTGGTGGAAGCCATGTTGAAGTTCGGATAGAAGGATCGCTTAGTGCGCATTGTCTCCAGACGGTCGCCACCACGGAACACCTGAACCGTGGAGGTGAACTCGGTACGGTTGCTTTTGGGGGTCTCAACAGTTCCCAAAAAGACCAGTTCGTAGTCCTCTATCTGTGTACTCTGACCAGGGCTCAAGACCACATCTTTCTGCACACCGAAGAAAGATGTGCCGACGATCCCTAGGGTAACCATTACCACCGACAGATGCACGATGTAGCCACCGTAACGAGGCCGATTGGCCATGATCAGCCTCACGAACGCCGTGCCATAATTCTCCCCTGAACTCCGGTGGCGTGCACCAGTNCCACGGTACCATTCCATCAGTATNCCGGTAGTCACAAAAGCTGACAAGCCAAACCCAATCAATGCATAGTCCTTGTGCAACCCGAGNGCCNCCAAGATGGCCACGGTAAGTAGGCCNCCCGCAATGGGCGGCAGCAACGATCTCCGAACACTAGCCAATCTNGATTTGCGCCANGGAATCAANGGTCCAACGCCCATCAGAAATACCAGAGCTAACATCAANGGGCCGTTCANCTGGTCGTAGAAGGGCCGNGCTACTGTGATCTCNTCNCCGTTCGTTAGCCGGGATATCAGCGGATATACCGTTCCCCACAGTGTTACGAAGGCGATAGCNAGAAGTAGCATATTGTTGACCAAGAACGCTGCTTCACGAGATANCATTGAGTCTAGGTTCTGAGCGCTCTTCAGCAACGGATAACGCCAGATGAAGATCAAGAAGGGCACCACCACTCCGATAGCCAAAAAGAGCAGAAAGATCCAACCTAGCTGTGAGGCCCCGAAGGAATGGACAGAAGGCACTGATCCACCCCGGTTCATGAACATACCGTACAACGCCAGCCCGAAGGCCACGTTGATTAACACGATATTCCACATACGGAACATCCCTCGGCGTTTCTGAACCATGATGGAATGAATGAATGCCGTAAGGGCCAACCATGGCATGAAAGCAGCGTTCTCCACCGGGTCCCAGAACCAAAATCCGCCCCAACCGAGAATGGTGTATGCCCACCAAGAACCAAGCAACAGACCGGCGGCCAGCAACACCCAAGATATCATTCCCCAAACCCGTCCGGCGTCCACCCACTCATCGCCTGACTTTCCAGCTAACAGCGATCCGATGGCAAAAGAGAAGGGCACGGCGATCCCAATCAGTCCCGCCATCAGAGCCGGTGGGTGAAAAAACATACCAAAGTGGGTCAGCAGCGGGTTTATACCTTCGCCGTCCACTGGCACAAAGGGTAATTTGTCGAAAGGGTTGGCCATGACGGCGGTCACAGCCAGAAAAAAGGTCAGCGTAAGCATCAGGACGGCGGTAGTGTAAGGAATGGCGTCCTTGAGTTTCTCAGGAGCCCGCCACACCGCGATAGCCGACATGATTGAGAGCACCGTAGCAATGTATAGGAGCGAACCCTCATTACCGGCGTAGAACGCCACCCAGGTGAAGCGGTTCGGCATCGCTAGGTCACTGTGCGCTGCCACGTAAGCAATCTCGAAGTCACGACTGATAAAGGAGATGATCAGGCAGAGCGTGGCTACAAGTAGGACCAACCCTGCAGCATACATGGCCGATCGAGCGCTCTCCACCAACGCTGGAGACGTCCGCAACTTCCCGGCAACTGACCCAAGCATGGAATAAGCACTCAACGCCAACCCTATCCAGAGGCTTATCGCACCTAGATCAGCCATCTAAGTTTTCTCTTCCGAATCTGCCAGCTTAGGGCCGGATAATTCATCAGTGGTGCCAGGATGGTTAGAAGGGGCGCCCAGTCTGGGCTCTGATCGGGTCATATCTAGATATCGGTCAACTAACTGCAAGTAAGGAAGCAGTCCGACGTCTTGAATTGGTCCAGACAGGGCAAGCAGTGGTTCACGCCGGGCCATGGACCTGAGGACGAAATATACTGCTAACAATGCTGCCGCGACGCCTCCAATTGGAGCCAACCAGGCCACCAGATTGATTCCAGACTTGGGCGGAGCCCCCAAGATATCTTGGCCGTAACGGTCAACGAAGAACTCCAATATCTCTTGTCTTTCTTTGCCCTCAGCCAGCATGGCACGGACCATCTGACGCATCTGTCTCGCGATCTCAACTTGAGCCTGGTCAATGGTCTCAGCCGGGCAGACCGGACACATAATCATACGGTCTATGCCCTGGGCCTCCTTTTCACTGAAGGAACCAGCACCAGGCTGAGGAGTCTGGGCGTGGAGGGTACCTAACTGGACAACCGACAACACAGCGCACAACAAGAGAGCAGCTAGGAGGAAACCAGTCTTAGAAACGAGCATGGTCTGAAAGTGGGGTGGTATGGAAGGTCTCATATCTCAAGCGGAGCCAAAAGCGCGGCCCCAATGCGCTCCGGGCTATACTATGCGGAGACGTTTACTTGGGCAACGAGCGGATGAATTCGGCAATCTTTTCCCGGTCATCCTGGCTTAGCAGTTTACCGAACGGTGGCATAACTGATGTTGGTCCTAAAGGCCTGGCTGTAGCTTTCAACGTGGATTCTATGACTACCACCGGCCTATTGGTGATGTCAGCGGGGACTATGGGCTCATAGCCGTAATTCTGGGTAATCTTTGCCAAAACAGGACCCGTACCCTTAGCATCCGAGCCATGGCACATCTGGCAGTTAACCCGGTACAAATCAGCACCAGTATCGGTCACCACAGAGGCGGCAGCCGGATAGAAAGCGACTGCTTCTGCAGCACCATTCAATCGAGGCGGCTCGTGGGACCGGTAAGACTGCTGGTAGTGTTGCTCATAAAAGATATCCACCGGATATGAACCTTGGGAGCAACCGACCAAGACGATGCCGAATAACACCGCAACGCCAAAGAACCAACGCTTTAGTCCGCGCCTATTCCGTCCTGTCCTGGGCTGGTCTTTAGCAGACTGCCCAGAATGTGATATCACCCGGTTAATCATTAGGCTCCCTGATTACGGACCACATCAACAGCGCCCGCCTGGGTAAGCAAGGTCTGGGTCTGGGTGAGCTGGTCTTCTTCGACGTTAACCAGAACGCCGATATAACCTTCTGTGATCCGGGTATCGTACAGGCCCTGCTTGAACGAGGGCAAACGAGACTCGAATATGATTCCGATGATAGTGAAGACTATGGCCGTGAGCATAGTACTCTCATAAGTAACAACAGCCATGGGAGGCAAGGACAATATGGGCTTCCCACCCTGAACAAGTGGGTAAGCCATCTGAGTCATCGACGTCAGCATGATGCCACAAGTCAGGCCAATCAGAGCTCCAACGAATGGGAATATATAGAGCCTATGAGGCTCTTCTCGCTCTCCGAAGGCTCCCTCAGGATACGGAGCGTCCGTAAGAAAGTCGTAGTCGGCCGACGAAACGCCCGCCGCCTTTAGGGCATCGCCTGCGTCGGCGGCGTTATCAGCAGTTTCAAACAGGCCTAATATCGGTGCTTTGGCCATTTCAGTTCCCTCAAGATATCTACTCTGATTAGTCTTCTCTAAACGTCGCCGGGACTGTAACCCGGCCGACCTTTATCTCTGTTCTAAGTATCTCGCCCTCTTTTATGTCATAGAGCGGTATCAAAGGCACCACTCTGGCAACGATAACCATGAGCATGGTGACTAGGAAAAAAGTACCAATAATAATGATCCATTCCACCGCGCTTGGCGTGTAGGTGTACCAGTCAAAGGTCAGAAGTTGCTTGCGGGCCAAGCCAGGCACTATGATCAAGAACCGTTCCAGCCACATGCCTATGTTCACGAGGATACATGCCAGAGACATTATCCACAGGTTTCTCCGTGCGGACCTACTCAACCAGATGGCGACTGGAGCGAAGTAGGTCACTCCCACGAAAATCATCATCCAAATGTTCCACGGACTGACCATAAACTGGTAGTCCCTAACCGCTATCTCGTCTGCCTCTCGACCGTAGAAGCCGAAAACGACTTCCATCACAAAGAAATAGAACCAGCCGGTGGCCACCACTATCAATAAGCGGGCCAAGGCATCGATGTGCTCATGCCGTATATAGTTCTGCCAACTGTAGATGTAGCGCAGGATTATCAGCACGAATGCTACAGCAGACACCCCAGAATGGACCGCCCCCACAACGAAATAGGGAGCGAAGATCGTGGAGTGCCATGACTTAACAGATACTGCCATACCGAAGTCCCAAGAAACTATACTGTGCACTGAAACGAACACGGGGAGGATCAGTGCTGAAAGCAGAACTCCGGCGATGATCTGTAGCTTCCACTGCCTAGGGTTGCCCTGCCAGCCCATGGCCAGCATCCCATAGATGCGGTGACTCATGCCGGTCGTCCGATCCCGTAGCACGGCGAAGTCGGGAATCAACGCAACCAGTACGAACAATATGCTCGAGGTCAGGTAGGTGTAAACGGCACTGGGGTCCCAGACCAATGGTGTCCGGATATTTGGCCAGATACCACGGGCATAATCGTAAGGCACAAAAGGCAGGGTGTAGATCCAGTAGACCGTACGCCAAGGGCGACCGGTATGGATCAGGGGCATGGTCATCGCTGTCATCAGCGAGAAGACAGTCAGAATCTCTGCTGCCCTAGTAGCAGGACGNCGCCATTCAGCNTTGGATAGACGCAGGATNGCCGAGAGCATCACCCCNGCATGGCTGATACCGATCCAGAAAACNAAGTTGGTGATGAAGAAGCCCCACATCACNGGGCGGTTCAGGCCNGTAACGCCGAANCCCTGGTTGATCATGAACCCAGCNGTGCTCATNGCNATAAGCACNCCTATNCCCAACACNCTNANGGTGCCAAANAACCACTTAGGNGAGTTCAGGATGCTGANCAACAGCTCCCTGTTTATCTGTCTAGATTGTAGTGGTGTGCCTTCCTGCATGATACTCCGCTGGAGTTTTAAGCCTTGGTTACTCGGGTTTGCCCANTATCAGATATTCGCCGCGGTGCAGTTTGCCCCACTTTTGATATAGTGCGCCTTCTTTCACTTCCCATAGCGACAGGACCGGCAGAAGTCTGGTGGCCAGCAGATAAACGAAGNCCGCCGCGGCAAGGCCTCCGATCACCATAAATACGTCCCATATGTCTGGGTAGACCGGCGACGGTACGTGCTCAAAGAAGTANGCATATATATCAGAGCCAGGAGCGGCATTCGCTGACCCGACAAAGATCCTGATGTTGAACATTATCCCGCCGACGATCAGTAGGCCCCCTGCCAAGGCCGGGCCCCAGTCGCTGCGGCGTACTGGATTCCAGATCAGCACCGCGAACGGTAGTACGAAACTGAAAGCCAAGTTAAGCANGAAAATGATTGCGTAGGTGTCAGTTATCAAGTANTTGATTATGTTCTGTTCTACTTCCAGCCGGCCATACCAGAAGGTTATGAAGAACGCGAACAGGTGATAGATCCAGAGTAAAGTGATGCCGAGCATTACCTTACTGGCTGACCAGAATGTCGATTTACCGATGTATCCATCGTAACCACCGAATCTTCTCAGTATAAACAGCGTTACGAGGACCGCTCCTAACCCCATGTGTAGACTAGTGATCGTGTATATAACCGGGAATATGGAATCTTTCCAGCCCGGGATCAGGCTCTGTGCATAGTCTGAACTGATCACGAATTGCATGAAGATCAACGTCATGAAGTAGAAAGCACCGAGCAATGCCAATCCAGCTTTCTGGGCATTCCACTGTTTCTTGGTACCATACCAATTACCCGAGAGCTTGCTGTAGAGCGTGCGCCTGAAGCCAGTGGCTGTGTGCCGAGATTCCGCCATATCCGGCATCGCTGACAGCCAGAGGATGAAGAGTGCAGTCACTACTAGGCCAGCCACGCCAACAAGGTCCCAGGCGTGGGGTGAGCCTATGGGCGCTTCGAACCAGATCGTTCTTCTGACCGCCAGTTCACCCTCGATCANACCGCCGACTGCATCTGGATTGCCGATGGACGGTAGCANGAACATCAGAGGGATGAACAACAGGATGTTCAATATCCCGGCGATAGCGAATAACTCTGAGACTCTAGACAACGGGCGGCGCCAGTGGCTCTTGGTGAACCTGAAGGCCACTGCGGCCAACGGAGCTCCACTGGTGACCATGAACACCATGGAGAAGACCGAAAGGTAATAACCCCAAGCACTTATATCNTTGAACCCATCGTCAGCCGCACGGGCTANGAAGCCCACGATGCCGAGAACGAATAAGATTCCAGTCACCACCAGAGCCATCGTCAGCGGCCTGGGTGAAGACTTGGTCTTTTCCGTAACCTCGCGGCTCATCACCGAGACATCTGGGAAAACCCACAAGCCGGCGTGTTGGCCGTGTCCTTTTGGTTCGGTAGCCGCCATCTATCTAAGCCTTTTCCAACGGNAATGCATCGACTTTCTTCAGGTAGATAACATTGGGCTTGGTACCAATCTCTTCGAACAACCGGTAAACGCGAGTGTGTTCTTCATCAACGTGCCCACCGTGATGCCGAGTCTCAATCTGCTCGTTAGCTTCCTCGAAAATCTCTTTCACAGGACTNGTGTCATCATGTTGGTCGGCGAACATCAGCGCGTTCGTNGGACAGGACTGGACGCAGGCAGGCATGTAGTTGCCTTCTTTCATGCGCTTGCTATCCAAGTTTCGGTCGCCGACGGGAATCCGCTCACCGGTCAGGGGCTCCAAGCCCCTTCTTTCAACGTTCACCTCGCCACGGCGCAGACGTTGCACACAGAAGGTGCATTTCTCCATGATTCCCCTAGTCCGGATAGTCACATCGGGGTTCAGCTGGTTGCGCAACCGGTTCGGCCATTGAGGTTCCCAGTAATTGAACATCCTAACGGTGTAAGGACAGTTAACNGAGCAGTAGCGGGTNCCGATGCAGCGGTTGTAGACCTGAACGTTCATNCCTTCNTCGTTATGGTAGGTGGCGAACACCGGGCAGACCGGNTCACACGGCGCGTTTTCNCAGTGCTGGCACAGGATCGGTATGAACCTNGCTTTTACNTTCGGNAACTCNCCTTCCCAGTAACGCTCGATGCGGATCCATTGATANGCCCGGCGTTGCTGGTAGAAAGACTTAACGTTGATGGGGATGTTGTTCTCTGCTTGGCAAGCAACAACACACGCCTGGNACCCGGTGCACTTGTCCAGGTCCACTACCATTCCCCATTTATGATTTGCTCGTTGAGTTACCATCGATTAACCTATCTTTACTTCTCTACTGATCCGCCCGGCGCTTTTAGGCGTTCTCCGGTGCAATGGTTTTAATTATCTCTTCAGAAGGCATCAGTCCAATCTCCACCGCCCGGGCATCGCCCTCTAGTTTGGAGATACTAACGCTCTCCCCTGTCTTGGACACCCGGACCGTCGTCCCGGCCCAAGCCAAAGACCCGGTACCGTTGACCGTTGTAGTTTCGAGGATATCCATAACATTCGCGCTTTCATTTCCAGGGCGTTCGGTAGCATAGTCTGAGCCGTGCTTCCGGCCCTGCCCAAAAGGCACGCTTACGGTGTGCGGAGGCACTGCCGGAGTTGGATATGCAACAGCCCTTATGGAATCCTTGGAAGACTCTATTCTTAGTATGTCTCCCTCTTTGACGCCCAATCTGTTTGCTGTTGTGTCGTTCAACTCGACCCATGTCTGCCATGTTACGGTGGACAGTGGATCTGGCGCGGCTTGGAGCCACGGTAGGTGGCCGTTGTATCCGTCCAACAGAGTGTTATGAGCAAAAGGCACCAGGTAGAAAGAATCAGAACCAATGGAAGCAGTTCCAATCCCGTTGAATTCAGGCCCTTTCTCCTTCGCCACGATAGTCCTCAGCAAGCCATCTGCCGGTTTAACCGTGGTTGGTCCATGCCGGAGTTCGTCCCACCAACCACCGCGGCGCAGCATGTTGTTCCAGAACTCATCAGCAGTTGCAGCTTCGATGGAGCCCCTGTTCATGTTGAACAGGGCATCAGAGCCTTCCCGCAGCATCGCCTTGAAGTTAGCCCAAGGCAGATCTGATTCTTTGCCCAGCTCTTGGGCCATAGTCAGCAGGACATCCGGAAAACTCAGTGGGTCGAGGTCAAACAGCGGGTTGACCACCGGCTGTTGCAGGCCAACCACTTGATATCCAGGCCCGGGCTCGGAGATGTCATCACCCCAATCTTCCAAAGAGACTCTATCGGGGAGAACCAGATCGGCCATGGCGCTTGTGTCGTCTATGAATGGCGAGAAGCTAACTACAAATAGGTCATCGGCCTCGGCAATCGCCTCTCTGAGTTGCAGGGAATCAGGTAGTCCGTGCACCGGGTCTGCGCCGTGGAGCATCAATAGCTTTGTCTGGCCGCTTCGTATCTGCTCGGTAACACGAGTCCAATCATCCAAGCTTCCAACTATGCTGGAGCTCGGTACGTCAGCCCAAGGACTGGGCGGGTTGAACTTAAGTCCACCTTTCTTGCCAGCAGATCCTACCAAATGGTTCAGGGCATAGATTGCTTCCAAGTTGAATAAACCGTTGCTCTGGGCGCCAGCCGAGCCGCCGCCGATTGCGATGCTGGGCTGCCTTGCGGCGAACTTCCGGGCCAAGTCTTTCAGAAATTCAGCTGGATCACCACCAGTCATCTCTGGGGTAAGCCCAGCACGCTCGGCCACAACTTCAGGGCGATAAGCGTTCAAAATGTCTGCGCCGCCACCTAGCAATGAAGCAACATCCACGCCATCGGCTTGCAGATTCTCAGAAACAATCACCTGGGCCAGGCTCAGAGCTATCTGCCCTTCTTGGCCGGGCCGCACCCACAACCATTTATCGGCGTTGGCCGCGGTCATGGAGAATCGGGAGTCTATCTGGTAGAACATCCCCCGTTCCCGGTGCTCCCCCTGCCG
>NZUD01000050.1 GCA_002697005.1 Chloroflexota bacterium
ACGTAACGGTCCCGAAAGTCCTCGAATGCTTTTAGTTTTTCGGGTTGGAACGCGGTCCGGTTCTCGTTACTGTCGAGACCGGGATTAGGGAAATAGCTTCTGACCAACGTGTCTTCATAGCCAGGTCCGGAGAACCGGACGTAATAGGAATGCATATCACCGTGACTTTCCGCTTCGACGAACTGGATACCGGTTACGTCCTCCAAAGCCATGTGAAAATGCCAGTTGTCCGCTTCTATGGTCACGTATTTCCCAGAGACTTCAGGTTCCTTTATCCCCTTGGCGTTATTCTCGCTGGATACTCTACTGCCGCCTATGACCCACATCTTGTTTTCGTCTTTTGTCAGTTCCCGGAGTAATTCCATGGTTATATCCATCGGAGGCCTCCTGATATTTTATGCCTAATCTTGGGACCCTTCCTGGCGGGCTTCAAGCTCAGCTTCCAGGTCTAGGAACATTTGTTGCAGTTTCTCTTTCATGTCTGGCGGAGGATTTTCCCACATGCCTCGTTCGATGGCCTCCAGCAGGCGCTCGACGATGTCTCTTAGAGCCCAGGGGTTGCTCTGCTGGAAGAATTCCTGGGTCTCAGGGTCAAGGACATAGGATTCAGTGACATTCTCGTACATCCAATCTTCGATTACCTGTGCAGTGGCATCGTAACCGAACATATAATCGACGGTTGCTGACAACTCAAATGCGCCTTTGTAGCCGTGCCGCTTCATGGAATCGATCCACTTTGGATTGACCACTCGGGTGCGGAACACCCGCCGGGCTTCATCTTCCAGTTTACGGACCCTAGCACGGGTCGGGTCGGAACTGTCGCCGAAGAACTGTTGAGGGTTCTGCCCTGTTAAAGCTCGAACCGTGGCGATCATGCCGCCGTGGTATTGCATGTAATCGTCGCTGTCGAAGATGTCGTGCTCGCGATTGTCCTGGTTTTTGGCTGCGACCACGATCTGGCCGAAGCGACGTCGGAACTGGTCTCGGGCATGGACGCCGAAGTCCTGTCGAGTGTAGGCGTAGCCGCCCCAGGCGGTATATACCTCCGCAAGGTCCTGCACGTTCTCCCAATTGCGTTCGTCGATTGCCGCCAAGATGCCAGCACCGTAGGTCCCCGGCTTGCTTCCGAAGATGCGGTATAACGAAGGGTTTCGGTCCGAGTCGACCGGAGACGGATCGCCAGATGACTTGTCGGTAATGTCACTGGCCTGGTCCTCTTGCAGGTGCTTGAGCACCATNTTGTCTTCAGGGGATTCATCAAGGGAAGCAACCAGCTGNACGGCTTGGTCAATCAGTTCGATTAGATTGGGGAAGGCGTCCCTGAAGAACCCGCTTATCCGTACCGTGACGTCTACGCGGGGACGGCCTAACTCTTCTAATGGGATNACTTCCAGCCCGGTTATGCGGCGGCTTTCCTGTTGCCAGACCGGCTTCACCCCAAGAAGAGCGAATACCTGGGCTATGTCGTCGCCGTGGGTCCGCATCGCCGAGGTTCCCCAGATTACCAGTCCCACCATTTCTGGATAGGCTCCCTCTTCTTCCATGTAAACGGATAGTAGAGCGTCCGCCAGGCCCACGCCCATGTCCCAAGCCGTGGGCGAAGGGATAGTCTTTGGGTCCACNGAGTAGAAATTACGGCCAGTGGGNAGGATGTTAGCCATACCCCTGGTCGGAGCTCCGCTGGGTCCGGCGGGTACGAACTGGCCGTCCAAACCACGGAGCAGGTTACCGATTTCGTCGGTGGTGCGCAGCAGAGCCGGGTGTAGGGTGTCAGTAACGTAGTTCAGAACAGCGCTGGTCTGAGCGTCATTGGCTCCCAACAATTGCTCGACGGCTGATGCCACTCCCTGCCTCCTGAACCCGCCTGAATCGAGCAATGTATATGCCGAACGGGATAGTTCTTCCAGTCTCTCCAGAAGGTCTCCTTGGGTNCGTATGGGAGAATCGTCTCCGTTCATCAGAGCGGCTGGTACCGGTTCCGGCGCTGCCAAGGCCGGATCGTCGAGGATTCTGGCGTAGTCCAGGCCCATCGCTTCGGCCAGTGACCGTCTCAAGCTGGGAACAGCGCCAGTGTCCAACCGTGTCAATGACGAAAGCAGGCCGGTCATCTGCTCGCCTTGCGGTACTTCACCCAGAGTATGAAGCCCATCCTTGATTTGGGCATCTTTCAGTTCGCAGAGATATCCATCTATATGAAGGATGAACTCGCCAAAGTCTTCTGGCAGCTCCTCCACCCCCAGGTCGCGATCCAGGTCAGCTTGACGCACCATGTCCCAGATCTGCCCCTCTAATAATGGGAGTTTGGCCGGATCGAGTGTCTGGCATTGGTAGTGTTCGTCCATCAATTGTTCCAGCCGGGCGATGTCGCCATAGCTGTCAGCGGTGGTCATTGGTGGGATTAAGTGATCAACGATAGTGGCGTGGGCGCGGCGCTTGGCCTGAGCGCCTTCGCCCGGGTTGTTGATGATGAAGGGGTAGAACAAAGGCACATCTTCCAGCGTNACCTCGGGGTAGCAGGAGTTGGAAAGCCCGATGCCCTTGCCGGGNAGCCATTCCATAGTGCCGTGTTTGCCCACNTGGACCATAGCGTCGGCNTTAAANATGTCCCGCACCCAGCGGTAATATGCCACGTAATGATGGGTAGGTGCCAGGTCGGGACTATGGTAGACCGCGATGGGGTTTTCGCCGAAACCGCGCGGCGGCTGTAGCCCCACGAACACGTTACCGAGGTCAATGCCGGCGATGGCCAGATCGTCCCCGGTCCGGTAGACCTGTCCCGGCGGTTCTCCCCAGGCTTCCGTTAATTCTTCTTTAACCCGCTGGGGAAAATNGGTGAACCATTCCGAGTATTGCTTCGCACTGACGTGGCCCGCTGCCAGCCTGAGCTGTTCTTCAGTGAGGGTGTCAGTGTCGTTGCTACAGCGCTCGATTATCCTGTGGACCAGTTCATCTCCGTCTGTGGGGATGTTGGTCACGTGGTAGCCGGCGTCCTTCATTGCGTTCAGGACATTGACCACAGATGCTGGAGTGTCTAATCCGACGGCGTTCCCTACACGGGCGTCTTTGGTGGGATAGTTGCTGAGGATGATGGCGATTCGCTTTTCCGCATTAGGTTTAAGTCTCAGAGCGGCCCATTTCACNGTTAATCGGGCTAGGTAGTCGATGCGGTCGGCGCGGGGCAGGTTCCGTTGCAGTCGGGCATCTATCTTACCGTTGATACCATTCGAACCTGTCGCCACTTCCTCCTTGAAAGAGATGGGAACGGTGATGATCCTGCCGTCAAACTCTGGCAGAGCGATGCTCATGGCGGTATCGATGGGCCCGAGGCCAAGTTCGCTTTCTTCCCATTCAGCTTCGCTCCCGGTGCTAAATATGCCTTGAATGATGGGCACGTTCAACTGGTCTAGGTAATCGACCTGTGGACCTGTGGCGAAAGTCGCGACATCTTCCTGTAGATCGGTCATGGACATACCCATGGTATTGATGATGCAGTTGATTCGGGCTTCGCCTTTGGCGTCACAGAGTATCTCCGTGAACGTCCTGTTGGCCTGTCCGTCACCTTCAGGGTTGTGCTTCAGGCTGAAGGAGTAGACAGGCAGGACGTTGACATCTAACTCTTCAAGACGGCTGATCAGGGCGTCTATGGTCTGAAGGTTACCGCTCATCCAATGGGCCCGGTAGAANAGGATGGCGACGNTTGGTCGTTNAGCNTGGAACCGGCGCGCNNTGAAGTCGTCGNCGCTAACNCCGTCNGGTTCGGCGGGATGGTAGATGCCNTCCCANGGCACNTCGGCTGGGGCTTCATGCCCGTTTTCGGAGCCCAGATAGGAGTCGCTTAGGAAAAGGAACAGGTTCTGGAAGTTGGCTACGCCGCCCCTTATCAAGTAAGAGAACACGGCATCTAGCTCGGATGGCGGGACATTACATGCTGTGACTAACTCTTGGTCCCATTCTTGGTGGCCGGGGCATGCTATGAGCGGCGTCCCCTTCTCGTGGCACAGTCGCACCAGAGAGTCGAATATCTCCGGCATAGCCCGCTTGCCCCCAAGAAGACGCAGCACTACAACGTCGGCGGTTTGGGCCGCTTCCAGGATCTGCTGCTGCCCGTCCTCTTCAGTGGTACCCCCGGCCAGGTTGGCCGGATTGAAGGCCTTTATCTCAGGGAAATCTGCCGGGAGCCCCTCCAGGGCCCGGTCAGCGGTTAGCAGGTCTGTGTCGGCTGTGGTGACAAAGAGGATCAACTTGGAACGGTCCCTTCCGGTCTCTCCTGGGCTACTCGGAGTCGGGCCGGTGAAAAATCATGATGCTGAGGTCGCTGAAATCTGTGGTGATGGCAGCGCATTCATNCACGCTNCCGCTCCAGGACTGCTCGTCGTCGTGTGTGAGCCGTTGGAATACGGTCATCTTGCGGTTTGCCGNCACGCCCTTTTCAACGACCCCTGCAGCGATNCCGGCAGGCATCAAGTCGTATGGGCTGGGTAACAGGATGATGTTGCGGCGGCCGTCTTTCAGATAATAGACCAATTCTTCCAGGGCAGATTCCACGCCGTCTCGTTTGTGGAGAGTAATGAAGACAACATCTTCCAAGGATATGCCGAGGCGGGACATAGCGATTTGTACCGAACTTATGCCGGGCACCAAATCAACATGATCAACTCGGCGTCTCACCCTGTCCAGCAGTTCNTTGGCAGAGACGTTAAGATCTCCCCAGGCGCAGACCACCAGGCTTTTACCCTCTTTGACTTTCCCTANAGCGTAGTCCAGCACTTCTTCTTGGTTCCGGTAGGCCATGGAGCACAGTTCGGACGTCTTAGCGAACGGCCGGATAACATTCAAAACTGTTTCGAACCCNGCGACTAGATCAGCTTCTTCTATAGCCTGCTTCCCCTTCAAAGTGAGAAAACCATTGTCGCCGGGACCTACGCCCACTATGGTTACTTTTGTGCTTTTACCTGATGAGGTCATAACGGGGCCATCTCTTGGGGTTTCATTGGAGAAACGTGATTAATCATGGGCGAGAAAAACCCCCGGCATTTGGTGACGCCGAGGGATCAGATCGGCTAACTGGAATCAATTGGTACTTTATGGTTGGTCAGTAACTATGTCAAGATAATCNGTCATAGCGATCACTGGGCGCCGAGACATTGGCTTTGTTAGAAAGACAAAACCTGGCTTGTCGGGTGAGTGGAACAAACGTGAATCAGTCGTAAATTCTGTTGACATTACAATACCCGATTGATAGAGTTGTTAATTACGCCCATTGAGGCGAGGGGATTTCCTATGCCAACAGTTAACCAATTAGTCAGAAAAGGCCGAAAGCCGGTCCGCAAAAAGACAAAGGCGCCGGCGATGCATTGGGTTCAAAATTCGCTCACCAACCGNACCAAATGGGGTCCTGGTTGCCCGCAACGCCGGGGGGTTTGTATCCAAGTGCGGACCATGACTCCAAAGAAACCCAACTCGGCCCTTCGGAAAATAGCTAGGGTTCGCTTGACCAACGGAGTAGAAGTTACTGCCTATATCGGTGGTGAAGGGCACAACCTTCAAGAGCACTCGGTGGTGTTGATTCGGGGAGGCCGCGTCAAGGACTTGCCGGGTGTTCGCTACCACGTAGTCCGCAGCGCTCTCGACTGTGAGGGCGTGCCGGACCGCCGCCGAGGTCGCAGCAAATACGGAGCAGTTAGACCCCGTGATGGCGGTTAGCCAGTTATTAAAGTTTCCACTTTCTTGACTTCCTCACTGGGTACCCTAGGGTGCCCTTTAACCAAGAGGTTGGATTTAAACGCAGGTGTGAGTATCTATGTCTAGAAGACGACGCGCCGAAAAAAGAGATGTAGCGCCAGACCCNAAGTTCAACGACGCGGAACTGGCAAGGTTCATCAATAGATTGATGATTAAGGGCAAGAAAACTACTGCCCAACGCATCACCTATAACGCCTTTGATCTTATTCAGGAAGAGTCCAACAGAGAACCCTTGGAGGTCTTCCAGCAAGCATTGAGAAATGCCACACCCGCCGTCGAGGTGCGTCCCAAGCGCATCGGCGGGTCGACCATCCAGGTACCCACGGAACTCCGTGGGGTACGCAGCGAGGCGCTTGCCATGCGCTGGCTCATCAGAGGGGCCAGGTCCCGTAACGGGATGCCTATGCGGCGAGGATTGGCNCAAGAATTAATGGATGCCTCCCGAGGCGAGGGATCGGCAGTCCGTAGAAGGGAGGAACTGCACCGGATGGCGGAAGCCAACCGGGCCTTTGTGCACTACCGTAGGTAATTTTCTTGCCAGTTAATTCCCCTGTAGGCCCCAGCGCCCAGTCTTTATTATAAGTATCCAGTGCCCCAGTCTAATGGAAGCGACGTTTCCCATTGAAAGCATTCGTAATATCGGCTTTATAGCCCATATAGATGCAGGTAAAACTACTGTAACGGAACAAGTCCTCTTCGCCACCGGGCGCATTCACCGTGCCGGTGGAGTGGACGATGGCAATACTGCCATGGACTGGATGCCCCAGGAAAAAGAACGGGGTATCACTATCACCGCCGCGGCTACCACCACCTACTGGAAAGACCACCGTATCAACGTCATCGACACTCCCGGGCACGTCGATTTCACTGCAGAAGTAGAACGCAGCCTCCGTGTTTTAGATGGAGGTATCGTCGTATTGGACGCGGTCGCCGGTGTTCAGTCCCAATCAGAGACCGTCTGGCGGCAAGCGGACACCTATAAGGTCCCCCGCATTTGTTTCGTCAATAAGATGGATCGGATTGGTGCCAGTTACGAACGGACCATCGAGTCTATCCGGCGCCGTCTGAATGGTAACCCCGTCCCGATTCAGTTGCCGATTGGCGCTGAAGACCAATTCGGCGGAATGATCGACCTGATTACTGGTAAGGCCACTATGTACCCAATCGGCCGGGTCAACGAAGGCATCGCCGAACAACCGGATGAAGTGGATATGCCCCCGGAGTACCGAGAACAATTCGAAGAATATCGCCAGGCAATGATTGAGAAAATCGTCGAGACCGATGAAGATTTACTCCTTCAATATTTGGAGGGTGTAGAAATCGCCGCCGACGACTTGAAGAGAGCATTACGGCAAGCGACCATAGGCCAAAAAGTTGTCCCTGTTTTGTGTGGCAGTGCCATGTTTGCCAAGGGCGTCCATAACCTGTTAGATGCCATCGCTGAATATCTCCCATCCCCTGGGGACGTCCCCGCGGTCGAAGGAGTCAATCCTAGGACTGAAGAAGTAGAACTCCGTAATCCGGACGCTTCCGAGCCTTTGGCGGCGTTGGCGTTCAAAGTCGCTACAGACCCATATGTGGGACGCTTGGTGTTCCTGCGAGTTTATTCTGGCACGGTTAAGGCTGGAGCTCAGGTCAACAATGTGACCAAGGACACCCGTGAACGCATGGGACGACTGCTTAGGATGCATGCCAATTCGAGGGAAGAACTAGAAGAGGTAACCGCCGGNAACATTTGTGCGGCTATCGGATTGAAGAATACGTTCACTGGCGACACAATAGGAATGCAAAACGGTGCGGTAATCTTAGAGCCGCCTCGGTTNCCGAAGCCGGTCGTCTCCGTGGCGGTCGAACCGAATACTAAGGCCGACCAAGACCGGTTGACCGATGCCTTACGGAAATTGTCAGATGAGGACCCGACTTTCGTAGTCGCGGTCAACGAAGAGACCGCCCAGACCATTATCTCCGGTATGGGTGAGCTTCACCTCGAAGTCCTGGTAGACCGGATGCGTCGCGAATTCAACGTGGTAGCCCAGGTCGGTATGCCTCGCGTCTCCTATCGGGAGACTTTGACCACCCCCCGGCAGGTCGAGGGCCGGTTTGTGCGCCAAACCGGAGGCCACGGCCAGTTTGGCCATGTGATATTGGATCTTGAACCCTTGGACCGAGGGGAAGGGATAGTATTCGAAAACAATATCACCAGAGGAGCGATTCCCAGAGAATTCATTCCCGCGGTTGAGAAGGGTGTGAGAGACGCCCTAGACAACGGTCCTCTCGGCGGGTATCCTCTGGTTGACTTAAAAGTATCCTTGGTGGATGGAAGCTTCCATCAGGTGGACTCTTCGGAACTGGCTTTCCGGAGTGCAGGTATGCTGGCTATCAGGGAAGGGGCCGGGAAATGCGCCCCGGTTCTGCTTGAACCCATAGCCGATTTAGAAGTGGTAACCCCAGGCGAATATCTCGGAGATGTGATAGGGGATCTGGGAACACGAAGGGCTCAGATCCAGAGTATCGAAGGTCAGGATGACCTACAGTCGGTACGGGCGTTGTTGCCACTGGGCGAAACGTTCTCGTACACGACTGCGCTTCGGTCTTTGAGCCAAGGCCGAGCTTCGTACTCCATGGAATTCAAGTATTACGAACCGGTTCCGGAACACATCGTCAAGACCCTAGTTACGGNGTANGCCCGTNGACAGNCNCGNNNTCAAAAACAAAGNAAAACAAAAAGCAGGGATATGGTAACTCGGCAAAAAGTTAGAATCATATTGAAGGCGTTCGATCATAAAATGTTGGATCTTTCCACCGGCCANATAGTGGAAACAGCCGAACGTACCGGAGCGCGCGTCGCTGGGCCTGTACCTCTGCCCACCCACATACGCAGGTTCTGCGTCATTCGCGGTCCTCACGTGGACAAAGACTCACGCGAACACTTCGAGATTAGAACCCACAAGCGCCTGATAGATATACTAGAGCCCACGTCGAAGACTATCGATTCGCTGACCCGCCTTAACTTGCCAGCCGGCGTAGATATCTCGATTAAACTCTAGGAACCGNTACCATTAAATATAGGAAAGGCTAGCAAAGATGCTCCAGGGATTCCTTGGAAAAAAGATAGGCATGACTCAGATTTTCCGTGAAGATGGAAGGGTCGTTCCCGTTACTGTTATAGAAGCCGGGCCTTGCGTCGTCACCCAGGTGAAAACCNTGGAGAGCGATGGCTATGAGGCGGTCCAACTAGGCTTCGGCGATGTTAAACGCCGCAATAAGCCCCAGGCCGGTCATCTGAAAAACAGCAAACTCAGCCGGTACCTTCGGGAGGTTTCTACTGACGATACCAGCGAATTTGAAGTGGGCCAGACGATTGGTGTAGATATCTTCGAAGCTGGTGAAAAGATAGATGTTATCGGAAAATCCAAGGGCCGTGGTTTCGCCGGTGTGATGAAACGCTGGAACTTTGGTGGCGGACCTAGGACACACGGTCAATCGGACCGAGCACGGGCCCCGGGCTCCATAGGNGGAGGCACCACTCCCGGCAAAGTCTACAAAGGACTGAAGATGGCAGGGCATATGGGNAACCGACGGATAACCGTCAAGGGACTGGAGATTGTTGAGATAGACTTCGAAAGGAATCTGCTTTTAGTTAAGGGCGGTATCCCCGGTGCCACCAACAGTCTGGTTCAGATTCGGCGGAAATAAAAAATAATGCAAGTATCAGTCAAGAATCAAAGTGGTGACGCCCTAGCCAGTATCGAACTGAACGATGCTGTCTTTAACGTGCCTATGAATCCCTCTTTAGTACACCAGGCCATGGTGATCTACCAAGGCAATAAAAGGCAGGGAACCCACGACACTAAGACCAGAGCGCAGGTTTCAGGGGGTGGCCGCAAGCCGTGGATTCAGAAACACACCGGCCGAGCTCGGCAAGGCAGCACTCGCGCTCCCCAATGGCGCCATGGTGGNGTGGTCTTCGGACCTCATCCTCGAAGCTACCGGGCCGCTCTGCCCAAGCGTATGAAGAGACAAGCTCTCCGTTGTGTCTTATCGGACAAAGCACGCCAAGATCGGTTGTTCTGCTTAGACTCCACCAACTCCATCGACGGGAAGACCAAATCGATGACCCAACTATTAGAGAACCTATCTGTCGCCGGTTCGACCCTTATGGTAACCATGGGCACTGACCGGGACGTGGTTCTGGCGGCAAGCAACATTAAAAAAATCTGGACTCTTCCCGCTAACCAACTGAACGCCCAGGAATTGTTGGCGAGAGACACCGTTATAATGACCGTCGAGGCGGCGCGCTGGGTTGAGGAGACATTGGCAGACGAACCTCACGGACGAAGAGGCGCTAAATGGAGGGCTTCATTAGACAATGCCAGTGTGCTCGATGCAGCCATCCCTGAGCCGCAAGATTCTGCGGCCGTTGGAACTGAAACTGCAGCTGAACCAGATACTGGAGAAGAACCGCCGAAACCCCGTCGCCGAAGGGCCGCTGCTGCTAAACCGGAAGCCCCTGCCTCAGCAACTGATGAAGGAGTTGCTGAAGAAGAAACTTCCAAACCACGAGCACGCAGGCGGAGAACAACGCCCGCTACAACAAANGAACCGGCTGCAGAAGCTCCTGAAGCTCAAACANAATCTCCTGAAGAGGAGACTTAGATGGANATCTACCAGGTCCTCATCAAGCCCACCATCACTGAAAAGAGCACCCTCTTGCAGGAATCAGGCAAGTACACCTTCGAGGTGAACGACGGTGCTAATAAGGTTGAANTCAANGAAGCCGTTGAGAAGAACTTTGATGTGACCGTGCTAGACGTTAATATCACTAAGTTGCACGGCAAGAAGAAGCGNTACGGTCCGCGNATCAAGCAACGCCCGGATACCAAGAAGGCGGTAGTTACCCTAAAGCAGGGTGACCGCATAAACCTGATTGAGGGGCTGTAGGACCTCACAATGCCATTGAAGAACCTAAAACCTAGGACGCCAGGTACCCGGAACGCGGTGCGCGCCTCTTTCGAGGAGATTACCGCTACAAAACCGGAGAAATCACTACTCGAGGCCAAGCAGAACCATGCCGGGCGCAACAACCGGGGCCGCATCACTTCGCGGGCCCGGGGTGGCGGGTCGCGGCAGATGTATCGCAGAGTGGACTTCAAACGNGTNAAAGATGGTGTGCCGGGCCGNGTGAAGTCCATCGAGTACGACCCTAACCGGACGACTCGGATTGCACTTATCTACTACGTAGATGGCGAAAAAAGTTACATTTTGGCGCCCCACGGTCTGGAAGTCGGTACATTTGTGCAGTCAGGGCCAGACGCCGAAATTAGTTTAGGCAACTGTCTACCGTTGACCAATATCCCCACGGGAACAGTTGTCCACAATCTAGAGCTAACTCCGGGGCGGGGTGGTCAGATTGTCCGCGGTGCCGGTACTGGTGCTCAAGTGCTGTCACGGGAGGGTGAATATGTACTTATTCGCCTGCCTTCGGGAGAGATGCGCCGGGTTTTGCTTCGCTGCCGNGCGAGTGTCGGACAACTTTCGAACCCAGACCACAAGAATGAAAGCCTGGGCAAAGCTGGAGCGTCACGTCATAGAGGGCGGCGCCCCCGTGTTCGCGGTGTTGCCAAGAACCCGGTGGATCATCCTCACGGCGGTGGAGAAGGACGTTCTCCCATCGGTATGCCAGGGCCCAAGACGCCCTGGGGTAAACCCACATTGGGTTACAAGACACGCCGCAAGAAGAAGGCTTCCAGCAAATTTATCATGCGCAGGACCAGGAGGCGCTAGGATGTCCCGATCGATAAAAAAGGGACCGTATGTACATCCCAAACTGATGAAACACGTGGAACAGGTACAGCGCTCCGGGGCCAATACGGTCATCCGGACCTGGGCCAGAGCATCCATGATCATGCCNGAGATGGTTGGACTGACCATCGGCGTCCATGACGGTCGACGGCACATACCGGTCTTTATTACGGAAAACATGGTTGGCCACCGGCTGGGTGAATTCTCCCCGACCCGCACCTACCGTGGACATATTTCAAGGTCCGAACGGACCAGCCGGGTGAGGTAGTAGATTGCCGCCGGTAAGAGCAGTAGCAAAATCGTTGGGAGCCTCCCAGAAGAGGCTCAAACCNATCTTGGACTTGGTCAGAGGCCAGCGCGTTGAAGACGCATTGAACAGCCTGAACCTGTTGCCGTCGCCTTGGGCCAAATCGGTTTATAAAGTAGTTGCGTCCGCCGCGTCCAACGCGGAGAACAACATGCTGATGAACCGGGATAATCTCAAGATTGTCCATATATCGGCAGACAACGCTAAATCGTTGAAACGATTTCGGCCGAGGGCCAGAGGCCGGATCGGCCGGATTACNAAGCGTTCCAGCCATGTAATGGTGGTTGTGGACGAAGACGAGAGTAGGAGNTAGGAATGGGGCATAAGACCCACCCTTACGGTTTCCGTCTGGGTATCATCAAAGATTGGAAAGCCCATTGGTACGCGCAGAACAGTGGATCCTATCGTAATCTTGTTAGCCAAGATTTGCGGCTGCGGGAAGGCATCAAAGATGAATACAAAGCTTTCTCTGACGCGGGCATCGCCAGGGTTGAAATAGATAGGGGAGCCCAAGACAGTGTCATCAATATCCACTCCGCCCGGCCTGGGATACTGATNGGCCGCGACGGCGAACGTGTTAAGAACTTGCGTGCCAAGCTTGAAGCCATCACGGAAAGCCGGATACAGCTTAATATTGTAGAAATCGAACAGCCGGAAACCAACGCCTACCTCGTATCGCGAAATGTTGCGGATCAGTTGGAACGCCGCGTGGCTTACCGACGGGCTATGCGCCAAGCAGCCCAGCGGTGCATGCAGGCCGGTGCACAGGGTATCAAGATCATCATCAAAGGCCGAATCACAGGTTCCGAAATCGCTCGCGTAGAGAAGTTGATGATGGGCCAGGTGCCACTCCATACCCTACGGGCGGACATCGACTATTCCCTTGCTGAAGCGCACACCATAATGGGGCAGGTGGGCGTTAAGACCTGGGTTTATCACGGCGAGGTTCTNCCCCCGACACCGGAAGAAATAGAAGAAGAACTTGAAAATATAGAAGTTACTGTCCAGGCTGAAGACATCGAGGAAGCCCTCGAGGCGGTTGATTTGGAGAACCCGGAATAAAGCGTAAATTAAGGGTAAGACTAGGAGCAATCCATGCTGCAGCCCAAGCGTACAAAATTTAGGAAGCACTTCCGCGGCAAGATGCGTGGAAACGCAACGACCGGAAGCTCGGTTTCCTTCGGAGAAATCGGCCTCAAGGCTATGGANGCCTCGTGGATTACTTCNCGCCAAATAGAAGCTGCCAGGGTCGCGGTTACCCGTCACCTAAAACGCGGNGGGCAGGTCTGGGTNCGCGTCTTCCCTGACAAGTCNGTCAGTAAGAAACCTGCCGAGACCCGTATGGGTGGNGGGAAAGCTGCGGTTGACTACTGGGTAGCAGTNGTCAANCCAGGCAANATACTCTTCGAAGTNGCNGGAGTNCCCCAGGAAGAGGCNGTTCAAGCACTGCGNTTGGCNTCGCGAAAGTTGCCCATTCCCACAAAAACGGTAATTAGAGATAGGTTGGCCGCGGCCGTGGCAAACGGCCTGGTTTAATTAGATATGCGTGTTCACGAAATAAGAGAACTCAATAACGATCAGTTGTATGAGGAGTTAGACAAAGCGGGGAGGGAGCTGATGAACCTTAGGTTCAGCGCAGCCACCAACCAGTTGACCAACACCAATGAACCTAGCTCGGTCAGAAAGACCATCGCCAGGCTCCAGACAGTGATTCGAGAACGACAGAT
>NZUD01000051.1 GCA_002697005.1 Chloroflexota bacterium
AAAATTCGGGCATGGCATCAAGAACAGGGCTGGAAATAATCGGCCAATCTAAAGCGGTCATGTCGGTACTCCAAAACAAATGTTCTAATATTGCTTACTGAGTTTAGAACACTTGTTCTTCAGATGTCAACTGTTTTCGAACAGATTTTCTGATTTCTTGAAATTCACGATCAACCACGCCTGGAAATTAAAACAAACTACGTATCGCATAGAGGTGGTCCAGTGCTCGAAACATCAACTGAAGAACCCCAAATCATTACAAAATACGAAACCATGATGTACAAAAGGCGGGATAATATCGCCTACATCATGCTTAACCGTCCTCAAGCACTGAACGCAGTGAACGACCAGTTCGAAGAAGACCTGCACTCAGCCTTGCTGGAGTTTGATCTGGATGACGAAGCCTGGGTGGCCATAGTACACGGTGCAGGCCGGAGTTTCTGTGCTGGGGCCGACATCAAGCAGCGTTTAGTGGCCATGACGCCGGAGCAGAGCGCACGGAGAGAGCGAGGGCCTAATCCCGAGGGCTACATGGGCCGCGCCATCAACTGGAAACCAATAATCGCAGCCGTCCACGGATACGCTCTGGGCGCAGGAATAGTCATAGCCGCGGAGTCCGATATGATAGTAGCCTCGGAGGACGCCAAATTCGGCATCACCGAGACCCGAAGGGGACTGCCCGGCGGTCGAATCTGGGCCAAGGTCAACGCCTTCATGCCATCCAAGATAGCCTCGGAGATGGTGATCACAGGGGAGCACATAGACGCGTCAGAACTGTACCGGCTGGGCCTTATTAACCGCCTGGTACCGACCGGCGAGCACGTCAGAGCCGCTGAGGAACTGGCTAAGAAGGTTCTAAAATCGCCGCCACTGGCCACCAGGGCCGCGGTCAAGTTGACACGCCGTCAGTGGGTTCAGACCGGGGCCGAAGCCGACATGCAGATGCTGCCTCTCAAACTGCATCTGAGTGAGGATTTCAAAGAGGCCAGCCGGTCTTTCGTGGAAAAGAGAACCCCGAAATACCACGCCAAATAGGTCGCAACGCCGCGTATTAATGTTGCTTTAACGTTGGGGAAGCCTTCGATATCTTTCCAAGGAAAAACAGGGTCGGCGAGCCAGGTAATAACTAAACGAATTTCGCCATGACCTTCTCAGCGGATAGGTGGAACGACTTGGTAGCTACCTCGCCCTCCATACCTGTCCATTGGGAACGGAGTATCAGTTTATCCACCCCCAGATCTTTATACCTGTGGGTCTCTTCTAGGCACTCTTCAGGATTGCCAATGATAAAGCGGTCTTCAACTACCAGAGCCGATAAACGAGGTCATTGGACATCAAGCCCACGAGTCACGACGACCCAACACTAACCCGTTCTCCAGTTCAAGCTCCGCTTTGAGGTTCCGGAAAAACAAGAACTTCTTGCTGTCGATGTTCATTGTGGTGGTGTGCTGGGCCAAGTTGGGTGGGATGAACAACTCCACACCGTCCTGTTTTATCTTGCGGTACGGCGAGACGTCGCGACGGGAGAGTCGGGTATCGACCGATACCTCAGTGGAGTTGCCGCCTCAAGATGTGAACGAAAGCAGGTCGACGGCCGCCTGACCGCCTTTGCTCTGGATATGGTGAACGGCTTCTGGTGTCAGGTTAATCTGCATCGGAACCTCTCAGGCTGGTCGCCTTCTCCGGCGTGGTTGCCGTTAACTTATGATGCGCTAACTGCGGTCAAGCTTCAATCCCTGGGAGTTAGTTCTTGAGCTTTAGGATCAAGCTGTTGCGCGCGTCCAAGCTGGCCGGGTGGACAGTCTCTCTTTTTTCGAGCCGCACGGCCATCTCACGGGATAGGAATTCCAGCAGCGCCAGGTCCAGACTCTCTAGTGCCATATCATGCAGCTTGGCTTGGTAGGAGTAGACGGCCGCTTTATGTGGGTCCAACTTGTCGGCCAAAAACACCAGCTTGCCCAGATCGTCCAGAGAAGCATGGGCGGTTGAATGCCAGCGCACCGCCTCACAGAGACTGTGTTCAGCAAGCTCTTCTTCCATGCGTAGGAGTTCAGCACCAACCGGGCCGTGGAGCAGGAGAGGAAAATCCCGTTCCACATCGGTCACTAACACTCCCAGGTCAGCGGACATCTTCAGGAGCTCATCCCCTGGAACGGCTCGACATACGTCATGTGCCAGAGCGCCCAGTTCGGCACGGTCTAAGGGAATGCCGTGACGAGAGGCCAACTCCATAGCCACGTCACGGACGCGATATATATGTGCCTGCAGTCCGTCGGGCAGGCCCTCCAGGCGGTTCTGGAGGCTTTGAAGCAAGTCGGTCACTGCAGTAACTGTTAGACCGGGCGGCCTAGCCCATAGCTCCCAATTTCTTGCCGCCCAGGAGGTGCATGTGGGGATGAGGAATCTCCTGGCCCGAGTCATCACCCTGGTTTAACACCAGTCGGTATCCACTGAGGGTGATACCTTCGCGCCGGGCAATCTCTTCCGCTACCACGAACATGTGACCCATGATGGGCACCTGTCCTGGGCCGACGTAGGCCAATGACGCTATATGCATATTAGGGACGATAAGCATATGCACGGGGGCCTTGGGGTTGATGTCTTTAACGGCAAAAACCCGGTCGTCCCGGTAAACCGGGGCAGCGTGCATTGGGTCTTGCGCCATGTTGCAGAAAACACATTCTGTAGTGGTGGTCATGCCTTGTTCGCCTCCGGGGTGCGGTAATTCTTACTCATCGTCTAGGTGCTGCAATGCAACCTCTTTGTGATGGTTGACGTCACCATACGTCAGTTCGTGGACCTTAGCCCGCCGGGTATATAGCTGCAAGTCGTGTTCTTTTGTGAACCCAATGGCGCCGTGGCACTGGTGGGCAGTGCCGCATACACGACGGTATGCTGGGCCGATCCAGGCCTTCGCCATCGCTACTTCTTTCTGGGCCGACAAGCCCTCCGACAGCCGCCAGACCGCCTGGTAAGCGATATTCTTAGAGCCTTCGACGTCGGTGGCCATGCGCGCACAGTGGTGTTGAACCGCCTGGAAACTGCCAATGGCACGGCCGAATTGGGTGCGGCCTTTAGCGTATTCGACGGTCATGTCCAGCACTGCCTCGGCCCCGCCCAGCATCTCGATGCATTGGGCCGCCGTGGCTCTCATGATGCTCTGTTCGACGATGGGCCAACCCTGACCCACAGGACCGAGTACCGCATCCGCAGGCACGTTGACCTTGTCCAGGTTGACTTCAAACACCCGCTCATTACCTATCGACTGCATCGGTGATATATTCAGTCCATTGGTCCCGGAAGGCACCAAGAACAGGGATATGCCATCAGCAGGATCAGAACTTGACAAGGTACGCGCTGCCACTATGACCACGTCGGATGCCTCAGCATCGGGCACGAACAACTTGGTGCCGCTGATCTCGTAACCACCACCTTTCTGATTGGCAGTAGCCTTGATGCCCCAGGGTTCATAGGTCGCACTGTCCTCTGAAACAGCCATAGTCATAATTATGGTCCCGGCGCATATGCGGCTGATCAATTCGTCTTTCTGAGCGTCCGAACCGGCGTCTAAGACGGTCATTCCGCCCAGCACCACGGTGGAGAAAAATGGTGAAGGCGCTAGAGAGCGGCCAATCTCTTCCAACAACACTCCCAGGTCGGCGAAATTGCCGCCAGTGCCCCCATACTGTTCAGGGAACGCCACGCCGGTCCAACCAAGTCCAACCATCTGACGCCACAGTTCATCAGTGAATCCCCGTGAGTCCTCTTCCATCTCCCGAACAAGAGTCAGGGGGCATTCTCGGGACAAAAAATCCTGGGCGCTGGTCTTCAGCATCTGCTGTATCTCGGATAGACCCAGGTCCATGTTATTCCTCCAGAATTTCTACTGGTCAGCTTGAGCGCGGATAGTATAGCCCATCGCCTGGTACGTGGGTAGGGGTTCTGGCTTGCCAGACTACCACCGCTGATGATAATCATGTCGAACCAGGGTCTCAGTTAAACCACAGTTTTTTACAGGCTCAATATAAGCCGTTAAAAGGCGTGTAAGAGCTATCTATGCCTTGGACGGCTCCACTTCCACCACTATCTCAACGGGCGTGTTGCGGGCCACGATTATCTCCAGGTCATTCGAACCATCATTCACCGGTTGGTGAACGGCTCCAGCAGGCACATAGATAAAATCTCCAGGTCCGATCGGTAGTTCGGTGTCCAAGTTATCACCAATCACGAAACGGCCCTTCCCTTTGACCACATAGATGGCTGATTCGCAATTCACATGGTAGTGCGGACTCGAGGCGCAATGGGGAGGGATCGTGGCCACGGCTAAGTGGATGCCCGTGGAACCTGTCAGGGCTTCGGACACTCCGGCCAGTCTGGTCATCGCCCCAGACTGAATCTCAACTTCCAGACCGTCTGGATGCACTACTTTGATCTCGCCCATCTCAATCTCCGTTCGTTAGTGGCTAGAGGGTGCGGACCATCTTGTCCAACTGGCTGATGGCCTTTTGAATATTGTCTTGAGAATTGGCATAGGATAGCCGTACATACCCCTCGCCGTACTTGCCGAAGGCGCTGCCGGACAGTAAAGCAACTCCCGCCTCGTTCATTGCCCTGGTCTCGAATTCCATGCTGGTCAGCCCAGTTTCTTGGATGCTAGGGAAGGCGTAGAACGCCCCCTCCGGCTCCGGGCAATTGATGCCTGGAATACTACGCAGTCCATCAGTTATCAGCCTGCGTCGGATGCCGAACTCAGCCACCATGGCTTCGACTTCGTCCCTTGGGCCTTCCAGCGCGGCCACCGCTGCCTTCTGGGTAAAGGACGCGGCGCAAGAGACGCTGTTTACAGCTAGCTTCACCACGTGGGGAATCAATTCTTCGGGGAGGATCCCATAGCCCATCCGCCAACCGGTCATAGCGTAGCTCTTTGAGAATCCATCCAGGATTATGGTGCGTTCCTGCATGCCCGGTATGGACGAGATACTGTAGTGTTCACCGGTGTAGAGGATGTCTTTGTATATCTCATCGGCCAACACATACAGATCCGGATGCTGCATTACAACCCTTGCGATGGTCTCTAGTTCTTGCTTGGTCAAGGCTGACCCGCAGGGGTTCTCCGGCGAGTTCAGGATGATCAGCCGAGTTTGGTCAGTAATCATTCCTGGCAGCGCATCCAAGTCGGGATGGTAGTCCTTCTCTTCCAGAAGTTGCATGGGAACCGGAGTGGCTCCGGCGAACTTGATCATGGACTCGTAGATTGGGAACCCTGGATTCGGGTAAATGACTTCCACGCCGGGTTCGGCCAATGCCAACAGAACGTAGAACATGATGGGTTTTGCACCAGGCGTCACCACCACATTGGCCGGGTCGGTGTTGGTACCTCGTACTTCACGGCTGTTCCGTGCGATGGCCTCCCGCAGGTCGGGCAACCCGGCAGTTGGTCCGTAATGAGTGAAACCGTCGCTGATAGCCTGCATGCCCGCCTCGACGATATGCCTAGGAGTTTCGAAATCGGGCTCTCCGATCTCTAAGTGGATTATTTCTTTACCCTCGGCTTCTAGAGCCCGGGCCTTAGCCAGCACTTCAAAAGCCGATTCAGTGCCCAGATCATTCATGCGGGCGGCGACTGTCATTGGTCCTCCAGGAACGTGGTACTACAAAAGTGGGGAACTCGGCTATGGAAAGAACCAGAGGATCAATCCGACTGGACCTGGTTCTCAGTCTTTACCGACAGGCCGTAGATCTTGATGAATCCTTCGGCAGAGCCGTGGTCAAACTCGTCCGAGCGGTCATACGTCGCCAGCCCATGATTATACAATGCCTTGGGCGCCTGGCGGCCAACTACCGTGGCAGTACCCTTATGCAAGCGCACTCGGATATCACCGGTTACAAACCGCTGGGTACTCTGGACGTAGGAATTTAGGTCTGCCCGGTGGGCTGTGAACCACAGCCCGTTATAGACCACGTCGGCGTATTCCAAAGCGATACGAGCCTTGGTTCGAGCCTGGTCTTTGGTCAAGGTCATGGCTTCCAAAGCGGTGTGGGCAGTGTGCAGGAGTGTGGCCGCCGGGCATTCGTATATCTCACGCGACTTGATGCCCACTAACCTGTTCTCAACGTGGTCGATGCGCCCGATACCGTGGGTGCCTGCTACGGTGTTCAGGTGATTGATCAGATCAGTCCCTGCCATGCGCTCGCCGTCCAACGACTTGGGCACGCCACACTCGAAATGGACTTCAACGTAGGTTGGGTCGTCAGGTGTCGCCTTCACCGCGTTGGTCCAGGCGTAGGCATCTTCAGGAGGTTCTAGCCAAGGGTCTTCTAATTCTCCTGCCTCTACGCTCCTGCCCCACAGGTTTTCGTCAGTGGAGAATCGGCTGCGATTAGCGTTGATGGGCAGGTTCCGCGCCTGCCCATACTCGATTTCGTCATCACGGCTCATGCCCCAGTCACGAATAGGAGCAATGACCTCTATGTCTGGCCCCAAGGAAGCAACACCGACTTCCAGCCTAACTTGATCGTTACCCTTGCCAGTGCAGCCGTGGGCGATAGCGTACGCGCCGTGCTCCTTGGCCGCCTCCACCAAGTACCGAGCGATAAGCGGACGGCCCAGTGCTGTGGCCAGAGGATACTGTTCTTCATATACCGTCCCTGCTTGGAGCGACGGGAAAAGAAACTCATTGACCAGGGTATCCCGACCATCGACGGTCAGAGCTTCCACCGCACCAATACTTAGCGCTCTCTGGCGGATGGACTCCAGATCTACCATACCCAGGTCAATAGTGAGGGTTATTATGTCTGCGTCGTACTTTTCCTGTAGCCANGGGACNGCCACCGTTGTATCCAATCCCCCGCTGTAAGCCANCACTATCTTTGGTCTTGCCATTATATGANTCTATCCGTCCGGTATTAGATNGTCGCNANNGCCCTACCTAGGCGCTCCANGCCTTCGTCNATCTCTTCCTTGGTGATGTTCAGAGGCGGCATGAAGCGGATCGTGTGGGGNCNGGGACCGTTCAGCAAGATCCCTGCCTCGTTGGCCGCAGTCAANACTTGCCCAGATATNTCACTNTCGAAGTCCATNGCAGCCAGNAGGCCTTTGCCACGTACCTCGGTGATAAAAGAGAACCGGCCCTTCAGGTCNTTCAGTNCGCCCANCAGGTAAGGTTCCATCTCTTTNACCTTGCNGGNGATGTTGTTATCAATCAGAAACTTNGTTCCTGCATAAGAAGCGGCGGTCGTCAACATATTACCGCCGAAGGTCGAGCCATGGTCACCCGGAACCAAGGCCATGGCATGTTCTTTGGACAGGAACGCTCCGATAGGCACGCCGTGCCCGAGACCTTTGGCCAGAGTCATGACATCGGGTTCGACACCATATTCCTGATATCCGAACAAGCTGCCCAACCGGCCCATACCGGTCTGTACCTCGTCCAAAATCAGCAAGATGCCCTGCTGGTCACACCATTCCCTTACCCGCTTCAGATAGTCGTCGTCAGGAATGATCACTCCGGCCTCACCTTGTACCGGCTCAATCATCACCGCCGCTGTCCTGTCATTCGTGGCGTTCATGATGCCCTCCACGTCGTTGTAGTCAACGTGGACGAATCCGGGTTGTAACGGAGTGAAGTTCTCCTGGTAATGAGGCTGGCCGGTGGCGGCCACAGTAGCCATGGTTCGACCATGGAAGGAATTCAGAGCTGTGATTATCTCGTAAGCGCCGTCGCGGTGGAGCTTACCGTATCGCCGGGCCAGCTTCATGGCGCCCTCATTGGCCTCTGCGCCGCTGTTGCCGAAAAATACCAGGTCGAGTGCGCTATTTTCGATCAGCGTCTCGGCCAGTTGTAGTTGGGGCACGCTGTAGAACTGGTTGGAAGTCTGAACCAGAGTGGCGGCCTGATCCGCAATAGCCTTGGTCACCGTCGGATGGCAGTGGCCCAATTGGTTAACGGCCCAGCCGGCTACGAAATCCAAATACTCTTTGCCGTCGGCGTCCCAAGCGCGCGTGCCTTCGCCCTTGACCAGCACCACCGGTTGGCGGCGTACTGTCTGGGCGTAATACTTCTTCTCGACCTCTATCCAATCACTGCTCTTGCTCATAGCGGGTCTCCTCCCCATTATCGGTCTGGTTACTGGGAGTCCTTGTTCAAGGACTTTCGTAGGCGTTCCACAGCCTCTTGAAGCTCTTTCAAGGCCTCGTCCAAGCCATCGACCGCATCTTCGATCACATGCAGGCCTTCATGGCCTGGAGTTGCCTGGCCGTCCCCACCTACCCCCGCAGCGCCGCCTGGCAATCCATCGGGAAGCGCCCCACCTTCCAGCAACATGGCCAATCCTTCGCCGACACTATCCGCCATGACGACGTTGCTGCCGTCGGCTAGAATCACCTTTTTAAGCTCCGGAAATGCTAGCACTTCCGACTGGAGATACAACGGTTCCACATAGATTATCGCATCGCCGACTGGTATGACCAGTAGCTGGCCTCGTACGACCTGAGACCCAGCCCCGTCCCACAGTGTGAATTGCTGGGAGATCGTCTGGTCGTTCTCAATACGAGCTTCTACCTGAGCTGGACCATCCACCTGCGGGTCGCTGGGCACTACGAAGGCGTTTAGTTCGCCATAGTGCTTGCCGTCATTCCGTGCCGTTAGCCAGCCGACCAGGTTCTTCTTATCTCCGGCCGGACTGAAAGGCAACATTAACACAAACTCCTCGGTGTCGCTGTCGGGCATCTGTAGGATCAGGTACGACGGATGGACATCCACACCGCTCTGGCCGAATCGAGTGTCTTGAGGGATGGCCCATTGTTCAGACTGGTTGAAGAAAATCTGAGGGTCCGTGATGTGATAGCGCAGATACATGTCTGCTTGAGCCGAGAACAGACCGTTAGGGTAACGGATGTGTGACTGGAGGTCAGCAGGCATTTCTTGGAAGTCCAGAAACAGGCCCGGGAAGGCGCGCCGATACATCTTCAACAGCGGGTCGTTGGGGTCCATGACGTAGATATAGACCTCGCCGGTGAACGCGTCAACCGCAGCCTTGACGCTGTTTCGGATGTAGTTAAAGCCGTCTTCAGTGAAAGTCGAGTAAGGGTATCTATCAGTGGTTGTGAAAGCGTCCTGCAGCCACCATAACTTACCGTAAGAGTCGACCACTGGGTACGGGTCTTCGTCCATGGTCAGGAACGGCGCCAATGAATTGACCCGAGTACTTATCTGGCGGCGGTACTGGATGCGGGTGTCCGAAGAGACTTGATCGCTGAGCAGGATATTAACGTCGGCGAACTGCCAAGCATAGGCCAACTTGCGAAGGGTTGAGCCCAATATCACGCCACCTAAACCGTCGTAATGCAGTTCGCTTCCTGAAGGGTCAATCTCAGGGGCCGAACTGTTCACTATGGCGAAGGGCGCTGGCGACTCTCCGTAGTACAATTCGGGTCGTTCGATGGGAATCTTCCCTCGGATGGGAATATCCTGAATGAAGAATTCAGGACGCCCTTCTTCGGGCGTGAATCCCGTAGCCGGGCTCATCGCCAAGCCGTAACCATGTGTATATTGGAGTCTGCGGTTCACCCAGTTGCGCGCGTCGACGGGAAGGTTGTCTGGGTCCAACTCCCTAGCCGCCAACAACACCTGGCGCAGCTTCCCATCCAAGACGTACCGGTCCGAGTCCATGTTAAGGAAGTTGTAATAAAGTTCCATGAATTGGAGTTGGTTATAGGCGTCTTGCAGTGGCTCCACGTCCCAGAGTCGGATGTTTTCGATCACCGCCGGGTTTTCTCTTATCACGTCGGCGTCCAGATTGCCCACAGCTGGCACCGAAATTCGCTCCACTTGATCCAACTGGTATGCGAAGCGGGTGGACTCGATGTTCCGTTCGATGTAGACCTTCTCCTTTTCGAATTCGTTGGGGTCCACCTGAAACCGTTGGAACAGCGCCGGCAAGGCTAAATTGGCCAACAGCACCATTATGACCCAGAGGCTGGAAGAACCGATCATAAGCCTTAATCCGCCAAAGTAATGGCTAGTGAAGAACGCTGCCGCAGCCAGAGAGGCTATTGCCGTCATCAGCCACAGCACCGGAATCTTGGCGTGGATATCAGTGTATCCTGCACCGGCGACCAAGCCTCCGGCTGACACCACCAGGCCGTATATGGCTACCACGTGCCCAACGGCGATGCTCAACATCAACAAGCCGCCTAGAATGCCGATGTGCTTCAACATGCGAGGTGCCAGGACGAAGTTCAGCCCCCTAAGACCATAGATTCCCGCATAGAGGAACAGCGACATGACGACAGATACGATCAGTATGCCCATCACCCAGTTCTGGATGAAGTTGAGCATCTGGAGTGTGACTATGAAGAATGATAGGTCCTTACCGAACTCGGCGTCGGAGACTCCGAACGACACCTTGTTCAGAACCAGCAGGAAGATCTCCCAACGCCCAGCAGCGGCCGATCCGAAAACCGGGGCGGCGATAAGAACAGTAATGAAAACCGCCGCCACCAGCATAGCCCGCAACAGACGCATGGTGTCTTCATTGATTGGGAGACTGGAAGGGCCTCTAGAGAACCGAAATGTGAAATAGAAATTAATCATCAGGGAAGCGGAAGTCATTACCGTGCCACCGATGAAGAGCCAGATCTTTATAACCAAGATCTTGGTGAACACATCCCGATATCCCAACTCGCCGTACCACAGCAGGTCGGTGTAAACCGTCCTCAGCCACCACAGGATCAAGAAGGCAAACAGAAGACCAATGGCGATTATGCAGCCGTTTCGAACTCGCAGTAGTACAACCGCCGAGATTCCAGGTAAGTTCGGCCCGTCTGGTTGTTCTGCGTCGTTGGTCAGGTCATAGCTCATGGACTTGGCGGCGCCTTCCGGCGCGCGCTTCTAAAATCACCAACTATAGTAGTGCCAGTGGAATTACCGCGTATGCATTCCAACAGTGCGTTTGGCTGTCTGCCGTCTATGATGTTAGCCACAGGGGATTGTTCGAGGGCCCGGAGACAGGCAGAAAGTTTGGGGATCATGCCACCTTGAATCACACCAGAGTTGAAAAGGATGTTGGCCCGGCGCCGGTCCAACCTTCTGATGACTCGACCGCCGCCGTCCATGACGCCGGCAACGTCGGTCAGAAACACCAACTGCTGGGCCTCCAGTGCGCGAGCCAGTTCTCCGGCTACAGTGTCTCCATTGATGTTCAACGGGCTACCGGCGTTTTCGGAGCCGTCGCGCACATGGACGCCCAACGGGGCAATCATCGGGATGAACCCGCTATCGAGAGCAACTCGAATCAGGTCGACGTTGACATTGGTTACCTCTCCAACGAAACCCAACTCTGGATTTCCTATTTCGGCTTCCACCATGCAACCATCGATCCCACTCAGGCCCACCGACCGGCCTCCGAACTCGTACATCAATGACACTAATTCTTTGTTGATTAACCCACCGAGGACTGCAACCACTATCTCTAGGCTGGGTGCGTCCGTGACCCGAAGGCCGCCCACAAACTGGGGCGCCAGGCCTTGGCGTTGCATCCACTGGGATATCACGTTACCGCCACCATGAACCACCACCACCTGTTGCCCTTCCTCCTGTAGCGCCACCAAGTCCCTAAGACTGGTGTCATGACTACCCAAGGTGCTGCCGCCGATCTTTACCACTATTGGGTGACCGGAAGTCGGTTGGACCGCCAATTCTTCCTCCAAAGCCTAAAACAGAATCGAGTATCGATAGGGTCTATTGGGAATGGAATCGGCTGCATAAGAGGGATCGCGAAAGCCGCCGGAGAAGCAATCAGACTACCGCAGGCCCTTCCGGCTGAATGCGGCCGCCACTCCCCGAATGTTATCGGGAAATCGGACGCAGACGTGTACGAGCAAAAAGGCTCATGCCAACATTTATGATAGAAACTTGTCTAGGTCGTGTAGGCACTGTTGATGACCACGTATTCTTCGGTGAGGTCGCAGCCCCAAGCGGTGGCACGACCGTCCCCGAGATTCAAGTTAACTCCAAACGTGACCTCATCGCCACGCATGAGAACAACAACGGCGTCCCGGTGGAACGGCACGGGTTTGCCAGATTCCATGATGCAAACTCCGTTGATATATAGATCGATCTTCGACTCGACAGTTTCGGCCCCGCTGCGGCCAAGGGCCATGACCAGCCTACCCCAGTTGGGGTCTGCTCCGTACACCGCAGATTTAACCAGCAACGATGAGGTGATAGTCTTGGCAGCCAACCGGGCGTCGGCAACATTCTTGGCGCCCTCGACCTCGGCAACCACCAAAGTTGTCGCCCCTTCACCATCCTGGGCCAACTGGCGGGTCAACTGGACTAAGACTTCCATAAGGCCATCACGGAAACTGCCAGCATCTGGGCTGGCTGCAGAAAGTGCAGCATTGCCCGCAGCCCCGTTGGCTAAGACCACTAAACTGTCGTTGGTACTCGTATCACCATCGATATCCAGCATATTAAGCGTGCTGTCTGCGATATCCGGAAGGATTGCCCGGAGATAGTCCTGCTCAACGGCAGCATCGGTAGCCACAAAGCAAAGCATCGTCGCCATATTAGGGTGAATCATACCCGAGCCCTTTGCTACGCCGCTGATGTTGACCTCGGTGCCTCCCACATTCACTGTTACTGCAGCTTCCTTTGTCCTGGTATCGGTGGTCATCATTGACCGAGCCAAAGCGTTTCCGCCGTTATCCTTCAGCTCTATCTCATCGACGCCCTTTCTGATCAGCGTCATGGGCAATTCAACACCGATGACACCGGTGCTGAACACAAGAACTTCTTCTGGTTTTACGCCCAGGCCGAAAGCGGCTACGGCGGCCATCTCTTTAGCATCTACATAGCCCTGCTCGCCGACTCCCGCATTTGCTATACCCGAATTGACCACCAGCCCGCGTACTGGACCGCCGGCAGCCAGAGTCTCCCGGTTCACAGTCACTGACGGTGAGACCAGAGTACTCTTGGTGAACACGCCGGCAACCGAGCACGGGGTATCCGAAAGAAGCAGTCCCATATCCATTTTGTCTTCCGAGAAGGTCTTGATCCCAACATAGGTGCCGCCAGCTTTGAAGCCTTTAGCGTTAGTTATGGTGCCACCTTCTACACGGTTGATTGGGCCTGCCATGGACTACCTTCCTTATGGGGACGATATCACGTTTCTACTCGTGCCTGGGGAAGCACAAAGTATATCACAAGAAGAACGTTATTCATCTTAAGAACCCTTTATGGAACCGACAGCTGGCCCGTCTGTGGACTGGTTCTTGGGGTTAGCCTATAATCGAGCCTTCTCACGGTACAATACATGACGCACAGGTGGTGGAATGGCAGAGGTAAGCCCGTTCAGAGGTTGGCGCTTTAGCCCAGAAAAAGTAGGGGATATGGCCTCGGTCCTGTGCCCGCCATATGACATGATTGACGAGGACACCCAAAAGGCCCTCAAGGCACAGAACCCATACAACGTCATCCATCTGGAAGCAGGAGAAGGCCTGGACTGGAACTCTTCTGCCAAGGAGCAATACACAGCCACTTCAGACCTGTTCGACCGCTGGCGGGCCGACGGAGTCCTACAGCAGGATTCCGAACTCAGCTACTACCTTATGCGCCACAGTTTCCCTCTGGGTGACAAGAACATGGTACGCATCGGGCTGATCGCATTAGTGTGGTTAGAAGACTACGAAACCCGCGAAGTGCTTCCCCACGAGTTCACCCAAGCCCCGGCGATCCAGGACCGCGTCTGGCTGATGGAATCCCTATCAGCCAACATCAGTCCGATAATGTCGATCTACCGCGACGCCGAAGGTGAGCTTGACCGGATCTACCCGCAAATTATGAACGGTACACCAGAGTTCAACTCCACCGACGACTCGGGAAGCATTACCGCCCTTTGGCGCATCTCAGAGCCTAATGTGCAGAACCAGATCAGCAAATTCTTCGCCAGCCGGCCCATATACCTGGCGGACGGCCACCACCGCTATGAAGCCGCCAGGCAATATCAACTTGACCGGCACGCCGAAGACCCAGGCAACAAGTCTGCTAACCTCGCCCACAATTTTGTGATGATGACCCTAATCGCCTTCGATGACCCTGGTCTGGTAGTGCTGGGTTATCACAGGACTCTTAACAACGTACCAGAAGACAAGTTAGCCAAAATCAAGGCGAAACTAAATCAACTATTCGACTCGGAGCCGGCCAATGGAACCTCCAACGACGTGATCGATCAGGTAGGCCGGCTAGGGGTCGACCGCCGCCTGATGGCGTCTGTCGATAGCGGCGGCGCAAAGATGTTGACCTTGAAAGAATCTGCGATCAAACCAGACTGGGGGCCGCTATCAGCATCCGAAGCCTGGGTCCTGGAGGAACAGGTGCTTAAGCCAGAGCTGGGCGACGCTACCTTAGAGCACCTTGATTTCATGCACGACCATGAAAAAGCCGTGGAACAGGCCAAAAGCGGTGAACTGCAAATGGTATTCCTGCTAAAGCCCTTCCCTCTAGACGCATTCGAGAGCATCGTCGGCGGAGGGCAGCGTTTGCCCCGAAAGTCCACTTTCTTCTACCCCAAGTTGCCTACCGGTCTAGTGATTAACCGAATCGACGGTGAACTATAGAAAGAGCTAGATGGCTGTTAGGTCTCCATCCATCCGTTGCCGGAACCGGTCGGTGATAGACTGTTCGGCCTGGCGGCTGTTGGCAGCGATGAACCCTTCTAATTGGCGGATCTGCTCCTGAGCCTCTTCGCCAGAAGAAGCTCCANATAGCCCGTTCTTCTTGAGGCTGGCCAGCTTGGACCGCGCCTCATCCACCCGCTTGAGTAATTGAAGGGCCTCCAATTCTTGGATGGCGGTATCTTTTATCGCCAGCAGCCTACGCCGGTTAGCCACGGCGTCTTCAAGTCGCTCTTCAATCTCACCCATGGCGGTCAAGGAAAGTTCAAGGGAGGTCTGACCATANACAACCTGCCTGGGCAGGCGGCGCAATTGGGTCCGGAATTGATTTANCTGGGCGTCCAGTNGCTCTTCTTTNGCACGCATCTCGGCGATACCCAATCTGAGTGTAGCCATCGCCTGTTCCAGTTGGGAAATAGCCACTTAAACACCCCCCATCATTAGCCATAAAATGTAACGCCGGACCTGCGGTTACTTTAGCTCGGCGAAAATATTATTTCGTTAATTATCCTATCTCGCCGAGCTTATTCATACGTAAACTAGCTCCGTTCGGATGTATTTTCATCCTATGAAGACCGTCCGCCGTTAAGACTNGAAGCCCACTTCAGGCAAGACCACCTTCAGGGCGTCCATGACCTGAGTGATGTCGTCTTTCTCAACGGCGCCTAAGTGGCCTATGCGGAATATGTCTGAACTCATACGCCCCTGTCCACCGGCCAACACCACATTGTGCTCGGTGCGCATNTTGCCCATCAATGCTTTCTGGTCAACACCTTCGGGCACCTTGATGGCGGTCACGGTATTCGAAGCGTATGCCTCGTCAGAGACCAGAAGTTCCAAGCCCAGAGCCCTTACTCCGTCACGGGTGAACTGGCCGATAGTGTCGTGGCGGCCGAAAACGTTCTCCATACCCTCTTCCAGCAAAACATCCAGGGCTCGGCTGAGNCCNTACATGGCCGACAAGTTGGGAGTGAACGGGGTTTGGCCTGTCGCTANGTATTGCTTGGCCATGGCTAGGTCGAAATAGAACCGGGGCATTTTGGCGGTCTGCTGGGCTTCCCAGGCGGCCTCGCTGACGCTAATGAACGAGAGGCCGGGCGGAATCATGAACCCCTTTTGGGAGGCTGTGCCGACCATGTCACAGTCCCAAGCGTCCACCGGCAAAGGGATGCAGCCCAGACTCGAGACTGCATCGACCAGAAACAACTTATCGAATTCACCTTTCACGACCTTGGCTATCTCTTCCACCGGATGGGTGACGCCGGTAGATGTCTCGTTGTGGGTGACGAGCACGGCCTTCACAGTGGGGTCATCTTGCAACGCCTTACGAATATCGCCTGGGGCGATGGGGCCGCCCCATTCGAAGTCCATGCGCTTCACATCGGCGCCGTAAGCTTCAACCATATCCACGAACCGGTCGCCAAAGGCCCCTGCCGTAGCNGCTATGACNCGATCTCCTGGTGATAGCGTNTTTACTATGGCCGCCTCCAGAGAGCCAGTGCCGGANGCNGTCAGGATGAACAGGTCGTTCTTGGTCATAAAAACCTGCTTCAATTGTTCGGTCGTCTTGTGAATCATCTCGTCGAACTCAGGTCCCCGATGATTGATCATCGGGGAGGTCATGGCTTCNACGATATCCTCGGGAATGGGAGTGGGTCCAGGAGTCCTCAGGTTCTGGGCGGTAATATTTTGCATGGATCCTTTCGTCCTAATCTAGCTGCCGGCGTACGCCGCATTTCACCACGCTTCGCGAAGCGTAATTGGCCGACTGCCTAAACGGTAGATGATTATATCACCGTCATACGAGGCCGTCATACGAGTGCAAGTCTAACGAGGTACACCCGTATGGCACCACCCGCCAACACAGGGCATAGTGGAATAGATTGAGCGCCATGAACAGGTCGGCTGTATATGCTAGCAAACCAGCCATCACGGATGCGCCAACATCGAATAAGGCGAATCACATCTGTCTGAAATCCGGAAGCAACCAAACAGGAGAGATGGTCTCCGAAACAGGCTGCAAGTATCAGGCTAAAGGGCAATGGCTGCAAAAAACCCTCTCCCCCGGCGATATCCTGCGTCAGCAAAGACCCTAAATCGGCTAAAGTTGCTTGTCACGGTGGGCATCCGTGCCACACCTAACACAGCGTTGATAACCCATTTGCTTTCCAGGTAGCCGGTAATATAGGCCACGTTACTCGACTCTAAGCTGAACGTCCTCGAAGTTCGTTGCAATGAAACATCGAGGGCCTCTAAGACCGGCCTGAAGTATATGCATACCTCTAGCAATTCTCTTGGCCGTGGATGAGTGATTGGATAACCTGCCGGACCTGCCTGGCCGGAAATAGTCTTGTTTTGAGGCTAATTTCTGGTTATGTCATGTTATAATCAGCCCATGGCTACAAGCTCCGGATTATTGGAAGGACTCAACCCTGCGCAGAAGGATGCCGTAGAGACTGTCGACGGCCCACTTCTCATCGTAGCTGGCCCCGGCAGTGGCAAGACCAGGGTCATCACCCACCGAATCGCCTACCTGGTGCGCGAATATGGGGTAAAGCCATACAACATCTTGGCCATGACCTTCACGAATAAGGCCGCCAGGGAGATGCGCGATCGGCTCGACAGACTGGTGGGCTCCCGCAGCGATGCCCTTACCGTGGGCACATTCCACTCGTTCTGCGCCAAACTATTGCGCATAGAAGGCCATCATCTGGGTCTGGAGCCCAACTACACCATATACGACGCTGACGACCAAACCACGATCATCAAGCAGTCAATGGAATTGGCGGAGGTCGATCCCAAACGCAACTCGCCCCGCGCCGTCCTAAGCACCATCTCCAAAGCCAAAAACATGTTGTGGGACTCGCAGACGATGCTCAGGAACGCTGTCGACAACTACTTTGAGGAGACCTGCGCCCGCATCTACCACCACTACGAAGAAATCCTGACCCGCAACAACTCCCTCGACTTCGACGACCTGTTGATGAAGTCGGTCCAGCTTTTGCAGGAGTTCCCAGAGGTCAGGCGGAAGTACCAGGAACGATATCAATACATCATGGTGGACGAGTTCCAAGACACTAACATCTCCCAGTACCAACTGGCGCGATACCTAGGTGAGTCGCACCAGAACGTCTGCGTGGTAGGAGACCCCGACCAGTCGATCTATTCATGGCGCAGCGCAGACATCCGCAACATCCTGAGCTTTCAGAATGATTACCCCAAGGCCAAGACTATCGCTCTAGACCAGAATTACCGTTCCACCGCCACCATCCTGGACGCCGCTAAGAACCTAATTTCCATCAACGGCCTGCGAATCCAGAAGGACTTGTTCACCGACAACTCAAAAGGAGAACTAGTGGAGGTTCGGGAGGCGTACGACGAAGGAGAGGAAGCGTCGTTCGTCATCGCCGAAGCTGAACGGCTGGTTCGGGAGAAAGGGTTCAACGCCGGCGACTGCGCTGTCATGTACCGAATCAACGCCCAGTCTCGGGCCCTTGAAGAAGCCTGCCTGCACAAGGGCACCAAATACCGGTTAGTCGGCGGCATCCGCTTCTACAAACGCCGCGAGGTCAAAGACCTGATGGCCTACCTGCACATGGTTCACAACCCGTTGGACGATGTGAACGTTGGCCGGGTGATAAACGTCCCTCCTAGGGGCGTCGGGGCCAAGTCCATGCAGCAACTGGCCGACTGGGCACGCAACCGCGGCATGGCCTTGTTTTCGGCCATGCAAGAGATTGCCGCTGCCCGGCTAGCCGACGAGGATTGCCCGGTTGCCATCACCAAGAAGGCCGCCACGTCACTGGCCGACTTCGCTGTGTTGATGGAGAATCTAATCGAACTCAGCAAGCGTACTCCAGTGGTAGACCTAGTGGACAGAGTGGTCGAAGACACCGGGTTCCGGACATTCATCCAAAACGGCGAGGATCGCCCCCAGGAACGCTGGGAAAACATCATGGAGCTCCGCAACACGGCCCATGAGTTCAACGCCGAACCGCCACCCGATGGCCTGGCCACCCTGTTAGAACGCCTGGCTTTAGTGGCTGACGTGGACAGCTACGAAGACGCCGAAGACTCCATAACATTGATTACTCTGCACCAAGCAAAGGGACTGGAGTTTCCAGTGGTGTTCATAGTAGGAATGGAAGAAGGCCTGCTGCCCCACAGCCGGTCTCTGGACGACGAAGACCAACTTGAAGAAGAACGGCGGCTATGCTATGTGGGTATGACGCGGGCCGAGAAGCGCCTCTACCTGACCCGAGCCTTCCGCCGGTCCATCTTCGGTGCCACTCGGCCCGGAGAGGCTTCCCGGTTCCTTCGCGACATCCCGGTGGAACTTATCTCATCAGGCAACAACCAGAGCAACGGAGGGATGGACAAACCGGGCGAAGGTTCCCGGACCAAGCGTCCCAGCTGGAACGATTGGCAGGCCCCCACGCCAGTCATCAACCGAGCCCAAGGCGCCACAGCTAAACCAAACCTGCAAGTGGGAGACTCCGTGCGCCACAACGCCTTCGGTGAGGGCGTCGTCACCGGCCTAGAGATAACAGCATCAGACACAGAGGTAACCATAGAGTTCACCGGCGGAGTAGGCCAAAAGCGCCTACTCCTAAGCTTCGCTCCTTTAGAAAAAGTCGGGTAGCCAACCAAACCGATCGGTCATTCCCGTGAAGGATGGGACGCAGGGACCCCAACCGGGGAATCAACAGTGGAATGCGGGCATGAACCCTCGCCTTGTATTCTTTCATTCTAATACCCAACCATCGGCCGAGATTCTCGAATGAGTCCGGCCTGTCGACGACACCTCTCCGCAATCCAATCAGTCCTAGGCAGCGCTCAATTAACCCCAGCCCGAGCCAGAATGGCAAGAATACGCTCTTCCGTCAGTCATCCAACGACTGCTGATCACTAATTGCCATAAACAATCCAAACAGAATGGAGCAACACGTAACGATGCCCAACGACCTAGATTCCCTCCAATCTTCTAGAACAAACATCCCAGACTCTCAGCGGGCTGTCCAGGACTACCTCTGGGAGCAGGGCTGGACCGACGGTTTACCTGTTATCGCGCCCACCGAGCCTCTGGTCCGCGAGATGCTATCCGGCTACGGCGGTCAGCCCCAAGACTCTCTAGGCCGCATCCAGCCGGGCAACTCCAACGTCACCTTGGAAAAACTAGCTGTGAACGCCGTGCTTGCTGGCTGCCTCCCGGATCACTTCCCCGTAGTGGTAGCAGCCATGAAAGCTGCCCTGCGGGACGAGTTCAATCTAGCTGGCAACGCCGTCACCACCGGAGGCGCGGGGCAAGTGCTAATAGTCAATGGCCCTATTGCGAAAAAACTGAACATTAACGGTGACGCTGCCTGCTTCGGGCCGGGCTTTCGAGCTAACGCCGCCATTGGCCGTGCGCTGCGGCTAGCCATCCGGAACCTAGGCGGACTGATTCCAGGAGATATGGACAAGGCCACCCTTTCTACACCCTACCGCTACAGCTTCTGTTTCAGCGAGAACGAAGACCTCAGCCCTTGGGAGCCACGGCATGTGGAATTGGGCTACGAACCCTCTGCTAGCACTGTGACCATAGCCGCCATCCTGGGCGTCTACAATGTCATGGAAAGCACAGTGGGCACGGGAATCGAGGTATTGCGAACCATCGCCGGCAACATGCGCGGCATAGGCATCCCCGGCTACTATCACCTCGGCACACGCTCCCAGATCGTGCTGGTACTCTGCCCCGAGCACGCCGCCGAAGCCGCCAAGTCGGGTCTATCGAAAGCGGACGTCCGAGAGTACATCTACGCAAATGCCCGTATGCCCGTCCACAAGCTGAAAGACCTGGCCCACTACGGAAACCGAGTCTGGCCTAATTGGATTGACCAGACCAACGCCGATTCTCTGGTCCCTATCTGCTCGTCTCCGAAAGACATAGTGGTAATAGTAGCCGGCGGTGGAGGCCGCCATTCAGCCTGGATGTCCGGTTGGGTGACGCGGGTTTGCACGGAGGAGGTGGTGGCGAAATAGGGTTCAGTCCGTCCCAAGGTATGCAAAGCGTTTAGGGGAACCCAATACCCCTACCATTTGACACCGCACCTGCCCTTCCGCGATGATACCCACGCTCACAAGAAACGAATTTATTGAACCCATAGGAGGCGCTTGCAGATGGTTAAGGCCGCCGTGTTGTATGAACAAAGGAAACCTTTGGTTGTTGAAGACTTGGAGCTGGACGACCCTAAAGACCACGAGGTCTTGATCAAGGTCGGCGCGGCCGGCATTTGCCGCAGTGACAGACACTATATGCACGGGGATGCCCCAACGGCTCTTCCCGTGGTTCTAGGCCATGAAGGCGCGGGCACCGTCGAAGCTGTCGGTCCAGGCGTGACTTCGGTCCGGCCCGGACAGCAGGTCATCCTATCGTTCGTCTCTTCGTGCGGCCGATGCAAGAGTTGCATCACCGGAAACTCCCACTTGTGCGACGCACACGCAGCGGCTGGCGCATTCATGTTCGACGGCACCACTCGTCTACACAAGGGCGACACTCGAATCCATCACTTTGGTAAGACCGCATTATTCGCCGAACACACAGTCGTCCCAGAAGCCGCCGTAGTGCCAATCGACGCCAACATCGGTATGGACGTAGCCGCCCTCATCGGCTGCTGCGTACCAACGGGCGTCGGCGCGGTAACCGCCAGTGCCAACGTGCAGCCCGGCAGCACCGTGGCAGTTATCGGTTGTGGTGGCGTGGGCCTTAACGTAATTATGGGGGCAGCTCTGGTCAACGCCAGCAAAATCATCGCCGTGGACATCGGAGAGGCTCAGCTCGAGTTCGCCATGAAGTTCGGCGCGACCCACACGGTCAACGCCTCGGACAAAGACCCGGTGGCCCAAGTCAGGGAGCTGACGGATGGCAAAGGTGCCGACTACACTTTCGAGGTTTTCGGCTCAGCCGACACAACCAAAGCGGCTTACGACATGGCGGGCAAAAGTGGCACTGTTACCATCGTGGGCATCGCCCCGGTAGGCGCGGAGGCAGGGATCAACGCGGTGGACATGGTTCGGAACGAGAAAACCATGCGCGGCACCTATTACGGCTCCACCCACGCCAGTGTGGACATGCCCAAGCTACTTGATATGTACCGAGCCGGCAAGCTAAATCTGGATGACTTGGTGGTGCGCCACTATTCCCTCGACCAGGTCAACGAAGCCTACGACGACATGGACAAAGGTGAAGTAGGTCGCGGCGTAATCATCTATTAAGCAATAAGCTGACAATGGAAGACCTGACCATAAAACTGGTGGATACTGAAACGGAGATGGAAGGGGCATTGGGAGTGAGGTTCCGAGTGTTCGTGTCGGAGCAGCAAGTGCCGATGGAAGAGGAGCTGGACGAGATCGACGCTTCCGCCACCCACGCCATAGCCATTCATAACGGTCAGGTCATAGCCACTGGCCGGGTGTTCTACCGGGACGAAGACAGCGCCGCCCGCATCGGCCGCATGGCCGTGGACTCTGATTGGCGCCGCCATGGAATCGGGGGACGGCTACTGAAGTTCCTCGAGCAAGAGGCCACGAAACAAGGCGTCACCACCTACATCCTTAACGCTCAAGTTTACGTCAAGGACTTCTACGCGGCCAACGGCTACGAGGAACGAGGCGAAGAATTCCTCGAAGCAGACATCGTCCACATCCTCATGCGAAAACAAGCTGCAAGTCCCGATTGATGAGATTGGTCAGCTAAAATCTCTTCAACTATTTAGTCGAAAGGTGCGGAATTTTAGCTGTCGGCCGCTAGGCTGCCAACTTTCCTTGTTCTAAGCTTTGAATATCCATCTTGGCTATGTGTTCGCCAGGCTGGCTTCCCAGGGATTTGAAGCCATCGGACTCGCGGAATGCGGCCTCTTTGGCGGGAACATCGTCACCGTCGGCGAATCGTCGAACCCAGATGAACTGGTTGTGGTCGGCATTGACCCATGTAGCAACTACAGGGATTCCCATCGCTTCGTGAGCCGGTTTGATGCCGGTCTCGAACAGTTTCACCCAAGAGTCCATCATTCCTTTGTTGATGGTGTAACTTCGCATCTGGTCCATAATTAGTCTCCTTCATTAAGCTAATGGCTATCAGCATCCAGCTGCCAACTTATTTCACCTAACCCGTCCGCAATCAGATATTTGATCTACGATCCAGGTAATCAATCAGCATCCGCGACGCAGTTGGATATTGTCAGCTATCTAGGCCGCTTTCGCGGTCCGAAGCACTTCTTCCACCAACTTCACTTCCATCTTGGCGATGTGGTTGGTAGGTTTGTCTCCCAGCGCCTTACGTCCCGGAGACGCGAAGTAGGCCTTCTCTTTCTCTGGAATCTCTTCCGCGGTCTCAAAGGTCCGTACCCAGACGAAATCCGTCCGGTCAGGGCTCACATAGGTGGCCACAATGGGAATCCCCAAGCCCTCGTGAACGGGGCGAATTTCCTTGTCAAATAACTCCAACCAAGAGTCCATCATTCCTTTATTGATAGTGTAAGTACGAATCTGTGCAACCATTAATTCCTCCTAAAGTTGTTATCAGCTATTAGCTGACGGCATATCGCGTGATAACGCTTTCATCAAACTTCAAACCAAGGCCTGGCTTGTCCGGAACCTCCAGGCAACCGTCCACAAGCTTGGGAGTCTCTTCAAACAGCTTGAGCGTCCAAGGCATGTATTCCACTGTCAACCCATTAGGGATGGCGCCCATCAGTTGGATGTGTATCTCAGGGACCAGGTGACTCACCACCGGTAAGTTGAAGGCCTCAGCCATGCCTGCTACTTTGCGCCACTCGGTAATACCGCCGACACGCAGAAGGTCAACCATCACGATGTCTATAGAGCGGTTCTCTATCAGTTGCCTGAATGGATTTATCCCGTAGACGTACTCTCCTGCCGCTATGGGGGTGTTCAGGGCGTCGGCCACCCGAGCTAAGCCCTGGTAGTCATCGTGGGCGACGACATCCTCCAGCCAGAAGAGGTTGTACTCTTCAACCCGGCTGCCAATGGTGATGGCCTGGTTCACGTTCCACATCTGGTTAATATCACACATGATGTCGATGTCGTCACCCACGGCCTCCCGAAGAGTCCGCATGCGCATCACCTCTTTGGCAGGAGTGTCCTCAGCACCCATCTGTGACTTCATCTGCTTGAAGCCTTTTTGTACGAGTGCAGGTCCTATTTCGGCCAACTGCTCTAAGTTCATTGGTCGCATCAGCGCGCCGCTGGCATATGTGGGAACCCGCTTACGATATCCGCCCAGAAGCGAACACACTGACTGCTTCAACGCTTTCCCTTTGATATCCCACAACGCCATATCCACCGCGGAGAGAGCAAGGGTAAGCATCCCACCAGGGCCCGAGCCATTAGTCTTGTCGCGCAGGCCTTGCATCACGGCCTCGATCTCCATCGGGTCTTCGCCTTCTGTGAGTTCGCAAAGAGCCTCTACCATGGTCTTGAGCGACGGAGCCAGAGGGCTTAGTCCCAAGCCAGGTGCGAATGTCAGGCCGATGCCTTCTATGCCCTCGTCGGTCATCATCTTGAGGGTTACGAAGGCGCGTAGACCCCCAGCCTGAGGCTGAACATCAACCAACTGTTCATCGCCAGGGGAGTGCAGTAACTGGACCTGTGATTTGGTGATCTTCATTTAAATTCTTCTCGAGTGAACACCGGATACCTGAAAGGCCAGATTTTACCACAATCGATATACGAATTTACCCGAACCTGATCACAAAGCTTGACAGCCAGAAGAGTTTGGATTCTCATACTTCAAAAGCGGATGTATTGAATTAGGTTAGTGTTAATGATTAATATCATAGCCGCGGTAGATGTTTGTAAACACGAGTTGCCGACTGCCACGGACTGAGGAAACCTCCAGCTAAATGGCTCGATATGAGAGGAATACCGAGATTAAGGGTTTTTAAGGACTATAGTAGACATCAAGCATACAAATCTATTCAGGGAGGGCAACAATGTCCACTGAACAAGAACAGATAAAAGAGCTGGTAAAAGAGCGCTATGGCGCACGTGCCGACCGGGTGATAAACCTAACCCCAGCCGAACTGGAACATGAACACGATGAAGGCTGCGGTTGTTCAACTGACACTGTTTGTTGCGGGCCCACTGATCTAGACCACGCCATGATCCTCTACAGTGACGGTCAACTGTCCGGACTGCCAGTGGAGTCCGTCGCCGCATCCGCTGGCTGCGGCAACCCCACAGCCCTAGCCGGGCTAAAGCCTGGAGAGAAAGTGCTTGACCTGGGATCAGGCGGCGGTATTGATTGTTTCCTGGCTGCCCAGCAAGTTGGCGAAGCCGGCCAGGTAACCGGACTGGACATGACTCCGTCCATGCTAGAACTAGCCCGCGAGAACAAGTCCAAGCTGGGCATCGAGAACGTAGAATTCGTTCAAGGTGAGATGGAGAACATGCCCATACCTAACTCCAGCGTAGACGTAATCATATCTAATTGCGTGGTGTGCCTATCCCCAGATAAGGACGCCGTATTCGAAGAAAGTTTCCGAGTATTGTCACCCGGCGGGCGAATCCATCTCTCTGATGTAATGGCCCTCACCGACGATGGCCCCAGCGTATCCTCATCCGATGACTGGGTGTCCTGCACTGCCGGAGCCGAGCATATGGATGTATACCGCGACCGGCTGATCCGCGCAGGGTTCACAGACATCGAGTTCACCAGCGAGCAAATAGATTACATGAAAGACCGTGCCGAGCGGCCATCCACCAATACCGCCGGCTACAAAATAGTGGCCCACAAGCCCACCTAGTACCCTCTTCGACCAAGGGATAAAAAGGGTGGTGTATCGAAACGATACACCACCCTTTTCTGTTTTTTAGTTTATCCGTACCCTCCACCATTGTAGGGAACCCTGGAATAATGGATCTAATCTGCAACAACCCTTAGTGTGGGCGAGATCACTCGATTATTGCCGCCGTTGCAAAGACGACGGTGAGTCTCTGATCGTCTTCTCAGAGGCCGAGCCACAGGGATCCCGGCTATCCAAACGGTATGCGCTTAAACCCTTCCGCGTAGGCCATGCCTATCTTGGCACCGGTGCGGATACGGCCTTGCTGGAACCACTCGTCCGCGTTCTCTTGATCCACCTGAGAAACGTGGGCCTTCAGGGCTTTGATTGCAGTGTCCATGTACGCTTCCACATCCACGTAGTTGTCCGCATTATCGCCGCCCCCGGCAATCCAGACTTCACGAACTTTGTGTGGCTCCAGCCCTTCTTCTAAGAGTTCCGGAAAAGTGAGACGGTCACGGGCTGTTGGAAATATGGCCGATAGTGCGGCCTCGCCAGCCGCCAGATGATCTGGATGGCTAACGTAATATCCACGTTCAACATCCCTGGCCGGGCTTCCCGTGATTACCACATCGGGTTTGTAGCGGCGAATCTCTCTTGCTATGTCTTTCCGTAATTCCAGTGTCGGCTCTAGATAGGCGTCCGGGTAACCCAAGAAAACCACATCCTGCAGTCCCAAGACTTTGCCGGCATCCCTCTGCTCTCTCTCTCGTATCTTGATCAGCTGTTCGCTAGTCATCTCTGGATCGGAACTGCCCTTGCTACCGTCGGTGCAAAGCACATAAACCACGTCCCAGCCTTCCGCACACCACTTAGCCACAGTCCCTGAACAGGTCCACTCAGCATCGTCAGGGTGGGCCATAATCACCATTCCTCTACGAAACGGCTCTTCATTTTCCGCCATGGAATATTCCTCCCAATTTGTCGGCCTAAGTCTTGCTCATCAGCTAAATTCAGGCTCGAAAATCAGTGTATCATAGCTAAATGTAAACCCAGGATCTCACTCAGAGGAGCCTTCATGCCCACACTCTGGGCCCATACAGTAGAATTCGCCAACATATTGGTGGGCGACGACCTACCGATTCTGGTGAAATTCGACTTCCGACCGCCCGCTCAAGGCGGGGTTGAGCCACCTGCCGAAGAGCCGGTGGATGCTGACAGGTTAACCGCCTACGTCAAAGAACTGCTCTTCAAATCCTTTCCAACGGACATCGTGAACAGTGACGACACGGCTATAGAAACAGAAAGCTTGATCAAGTTCCTTCCCGGCGACACGGTCAGCATATGCGGTAAGGTGGCTAAGAAGTCAGAGGAAGGCGATAAGCAAATGGTGGAGTGCCAGGTGGTTATAGAGTCTCAAGATGGTGTCACCCTGGCCAACGCCAGGGCGATGGTCAGCTTCTAGTGCGAGGGTTTCTGCGGCGTCTTCTGGCGGATGGACGTGGAGGGACTCTCTCTTCCAACTCTCCCGTTTCCCGTTCGGCCGGTTCATCATCGTCAGCCATCCGTTGACGGTACACAGTCCACTGTACCTGAGTTACCAAAGTTAACAGCAACCCTGGTACGTAAAACGTGAAAATCGGCTGATAGATGCCGTCGCTCAGCCACCGAACAGCCATGACTCCGCCCACGATCAAGAATGCCCAGGCCACTCCTCCAAACATCACATTGGTGTTCCAAGGAGACCTAATGGCCAGCAGCGACCCGGACGGCCACAAGATGAACATCGGAATCATGAACTCAGGCCGGTAATACCAGGGCTTGGGAAAAGATGGGCCCTGCTCTTCTTTTTGCATCAATTGATTGAGACCAGGCGTACTTGGATTTCAGCCCCATTTTAGCACCTGTATTTTCCCCGCGAAACACCGCTTTTCATCGTTGGCTCCGTCTCTATTGACACCTATCTAACCCTTCACGATAATGACCACTCCAGGCTGAGCTGTCGAGAACTGCAGACTTCGGATGCCAACTGTCGCCGTTCATGTCCACAGCACAGACGTTCATTCCCTCAACCAGAGAGCATTCGGCTTTAAGGCCGGCGAGACTACTACTTTCAGAACCACCAAATGGCACAAACTTTATAGCTCAAAAGTTGAACGTGGGTTGAACACGGGAGCCGGCATATAGGATGGCGTCTCGGTCAGCACCGCGAAACATATATACAGGTATACAGGAGACGACACAGATGGCCCAGAAGATCTCCTCCCAAGGCCTAAACGACCTACTACAAGGGAAATCTCCCTTCGCGTTGATTGACGTCCGGGAGTCCGGCGAATACAACGCCACCCACATACCCGGTGCAGCCCTCATTCCCCGCCGTAGGATCGAGTACATAATCGAAAGCTCAGTGCCGTTCAAAGGAACTCGAATAGTCGTCTGCTGTGACGACGGGCGCCGCTCTCAGTTAGCCTCGGCAACCCTGGACAAATTAGGGTACACCGATGTCCATTATCTTGAAGGTGGTACCAATCGCTGGTCCAGTAACGACCTACCAACAGAGTGGGGTGTGAATGTCCCCAGCAAGGACTTCGGCGAGATGCAAGAAGTTGTCCACCACGTCCCCGAGATTACCGCCGACGACCTCCATCAGAAGATTGAGAATGGAGAGAAACTGATCATCTTAGACACCCGCACACCGGAGGAATACCACAACTTCTGCATCCCCGGCGGACGCAGCATGCCAGGGGGTGAGTTGGCCTTACGCATTACCGACATTAAAAAAGAACTAGACCCTGACACCACCTTAGTGATTAACTGCGCAGGCCGGACCCGCAGCATCATGGGTACACGCGTATTGCAGCGAATGGGAGTGGAGGCAGTGGGTCTCAAGAACGGTACTTCAGGCTGGCTGTTGGCCGGTTACAACCTGGAATACGGCGGAGACCGATTGACTCTTCCCGACGTTTCCAAAGAGAGCCGCGCCGCTGCTGAAGAATACGCCGCCAAACTGGCAAGTGAGGACGGCGTCGGCTACCTGGACATCCCTGCCCTTCGGCAAGCCGTAGCCAAACAAACCCAAGAATCAGTGTACCTAATAGACGTCCGAACCGAGGGCGAATTCAAAGCGGGACACATCCCCGGCTTCCGCTGGTTTCCTGGCGGACAGGCCGTCCAACGCTCAGATGACGTGGCCGTGGTCAAAAACGCCACCTACATTTTCTGCTGCGACGGCAAAGCTAGGGCCACTATCACGGGATCCATATACCGCCAACTCGGCCACGAGAACGTCTTCGCTGTCGATGGCGGAACTCTAGCCTGGCAAGCTGCCGGGCAGCATCTGGAAACCGGGTTCACGACCAGCAGTCCCGCTGGTATGAAAGAGGCCGAAGCATTAGTGAAAAAGGTTTCCGCTGAAGACCTAAGTCATAACCAAGCCGACCTGGTACTCTACGTAGACACCAGCGAAGACTTTTCTCAGGGCCACACTCCAGGCGCCAAGTGGATTACTCGCAGTTGGCTGGAGATCGAGATCGCGGACATAGCTCCATCCAAGAGCGCATCAATCGCGGTAACTTGCCGTGACGGACGTAGTTCAACCCTGGCTGCTGCCACACTTCAAGGCCTGGGTTACACGAATATCACCACCCTGGACGGCGGTATGACTGCTTGGAAGCAAGCTGGGTTGCCCGTTGAAGAGGGCCTTACCGGCATCGTGCGCCCGCCCTCTGATATCAATTATTTGGGCGTGTCCCGCAGCTACGGCGAAATGATGAATTACCTGAGGTGGGAGACCGCCCTGGGAGAGAAATACGCCGCCGACTAGACCAGCACAGACCACATGAGACTGAAATCAATCTCTATGATAAATACTGAGGAGGGACTTGATGGCCACGCGACAAGATAATGTGATTCCTGATTTTCTGAGGATGGACGAGGCGATTGGTTCAGACCCCGCCAACGCCCACAAGAGCGGTAACTGGCACGGCTGGCCCACGAAAGACCTGAACCCCGTCACTCTCATGGACGACGAGGGCCGGACAGTCCGTATTCGCACTCCTGTGATGGAGCTTGAAGGCCTGATCACTCCCACCGATCTGCACTACACCGTGCAACACTTCGCCGTTCCCCCGGTTGTGCCGACAGACCAGTGGGAGCTGAAAATCCACGGTCAGGTAAAGAATGAACTGACTCTGAATTTCGATCAACTCCGGCGTTTCCCTGGACGCAGCGTACGCACCGTCATGGAATGCTCGGGGAGCGACGCCACTTTCTTCGAATACTTCAAAGACGAAGGCCCTAAGCCTTCCCGAACCCAAGAGTGCATGATTCTTAGCACCGGCGAATGGACCGGCGTCCCTCTAGCCGCTGTGCTGAACGCCGCCGGTCTTAGTGACAAGTCCCTTTACGTCAGGGCCGTTGGAAACGACGAAGGAGTGCCCGCAACAGCCGCTGAAGGCACCAAGCCTTTCTACTATGACAAAGGTTTGCCCATACAGAAAGCGCTCCATCCCGACACTATCCTGGCCTACGCGCAGAACGGAGCGTTGCTGGAACACCTCCACGGCGCACCTGTCCGGCTCCTAGTGCCCGGTTGGTCAGGAAACTGGTCGGTGAAGTGGCTGACAGATCTTGAGATCCTTGACCACATGCCCGACTGCTGGTACCACTACGAGTTCTACTATTATGGCGACTCAGCTGACGACCCCAATAAGGAACTCATCACAACCCTCGGCGTGAAGTCCATCGTGACCCAGCCCAATGATGACACTGAAGAAATGAGCAAGGGCGTCCACATGGTCCGTGGTTACGCCTGGAGCGGGGCTGGGGCGATATCTGAAGTTGATGTCAGCGTCGACGGCGGAGAGACCTGGCATGCCGCCCACATCGAAGAACCGCGCGACCGATTCATGTGGGTTCGCTGGTCCTACCGCTGGGAAGCTGGCAGAGCGGGCGACTACACTATAATGTCTCGCGCCACTGACGAGATAGGCAGAGTCCAGTCTCGCGAACCCCGCTACAACAACATGCGCAAGAACTTCAGCGCCATAGTTGGATATCCGGTCAAAGTTAAATAGCAGGTTCTGATGCTCAGGAGTTAGACCAAATGCCCATAATCGACCACACAGACGTCCGTCTCTCACCAACAACTGAGAGGGTTCGGGAGCGGTACCTAGTATCTAAAGAGCTAGGTGCGTTATCATTAACCGTGAAAGAGGTTGAGATTTCCCCAGGGTGGGAAGGACGCATGCACACCCACCCGATAGATGTCTCAATCCAGGTGTTGTCCGGCGCCATCCAAATCATTCTTGGTGACGAAGTCCGGACGGTACGGGCGGGAACAACTCTGCTGGCCCCGCCTGGAGTACCCCACAAGATGATTCACCATCTTTGGACACCGGCATTATTGCTGATTACATATCCGTCGTCGGAACTAGAGACCGACCACCTGGAATAAGCAACACAGCTTCTTGAGGAGGAGCCCTTATGGCCTTGCCACAGATTGGTACGAAAGCGGAACCGCAGATCATCCCCACCAATGCGGGCCTACGGACCTGGGCCGTACCGCCAGAGGGATTACAGAACAACATCGTTCCCAACGACCTGTTTTACATCCGCAATCACTGGAAAGATAGCCCTGAGATCGACATCAACACGTTCACCTTGAAGATTGACGGTGAAGTTGAACGGGAGATTACACTGTCTTTCGAAGACCTCAAGAAACTACCTCAAAAGCGCTTCCAGGTTGCCTTCGAGTGTTGCGGCAATAGCCCGGTGCCTGAGTACTACACCAAGGCCTTGCGCATTAGCTCGGTCATGGAACAGATCAAGGGCCACGGCATCATGGGCAATGCCGAATGGGCGGGAGTCTCCCTCAAAGATGTGCTGGAACTGGCTGGAGTCAAAGACTCAGCCGTCGAAGTCATGTTTGAAGGCGCTGACCACGGCGCTGACGAAGTGGTAGGCGACCCTTCCGAAGTTACTTACGAGCGTAGTCTGCCCGTGAAGAAAGCCCTTCACGAAGACACCATCTTGGCCTACGAGATGAACGGAGAGCCTCTGCCCAAGGACCACGGTTACCCGCTGCGTCTCTTAGTATCTGGCTGGTACGGGATGAACTCAGTCAAGTGGCTTGTGGGCATCCACGTGCTGGATCACAAGTTCGAAGGGTTCTACATGACCCAACGTTACATGACCATGAACGAACCAGGCAGCCCGGAGCCATATCGGTACTATAGCAAGCTTCAGGTCAAGTCCATCATAACCAACCCTGTCCCTGGTGAGATTGTGCCTCTAAGCGGGTACAATCTAGCGGGCGCCGCCTGGTCCGGCGAGGAAGACATCGAAGAAGTAGAGATTAGCACTGACGGCGGCGAGACCTGGGACCCGGTGGAGAAACTCCACGACCGTGAGGCTTACTCTTGGTACCGTTGGGAGCACACCTGGAAACCCAAGGCGGCAGGCAAATACACTATCATGTGCCGCGCCACCAACGTGGAAGGCGTCACCCAGCCCTTAGAATTCCCGAATCCTTGGGACGGTCGGGGCTACGGGAACAACATGGTTTTCCCATACGAGGTAGAAGTCCGATAGCAAACCTAACGGTGTTTCCTTGGAAGAATCGTTAAACGAACAAAGATACAAGTTTGAGCACATCTAACCGCGTCCCGGTACCACTCGCATTCTCATTGGTGCTGGCGATTGTCCTGGCCCTGATCATATTCTTCGGGGCTTGGGCTGCGTCGGCCGATGTGGGCGGCCAACGCACCTTGGCCTTCGGTCTACCCGGCACCACTACCACATCAAGTGGCTCCACTGTTAACGATCAGAGCTCAAGGCCGTTCCAAGTAGCCCGACTGAACGATCAAGGCACAGCAGGGGACACTTGGTGGGGTGGTGCGTTCTTGAGGGCTTGCCCCCTCCACTGAAAAAAGGCCAGCTAGATCCAAAGCGATTAATCGAAAGGACATAGGGAGGCTGTTCGGGCCTCCCTTAAGATAACCAATACCATGGCAGTCCCCACTACCCCGACTCACGCAACCACTCGCCCTCCCAAAGGGATCCACCAGGCCTGGATCATACTCGCGATTATAGCCATGGCCCAAATAGTGGGCCAATCCATCAGCATGGCGGCCGGAATCATGGTCGCGCCGTTGAACGACCCCGAAGGTGGCTTTGGCTGGAACATGGGGCTGATTGGCGCTGCCTTGGCCACCTACTACCTTTTCGGCGCCTTGGTAGCCCCGATTACCGGCATGCTTGGCGACCGCTACGGTGCTCGCCCTGCCATGTTCGCCTGCGGAGTGCTATACGCCGTCAGCATGGCCCTTATCGGCTCCGTCAGCCACCTTTGGCAGTTCTTCATCTATTTTGGGGTACTGTTGTCTGTCACCCAATCACTGGCTATGGTACCCATACTAGCTTCGGTCAACGGCTGGTTCAAACAGCGCCTTGGTCTGGCCACCGGGCTTCTCTGGGCCTCAGGTGGTGTTGGTGCGGCGATGGTTGCGCCGGGCATAGCGAGCCTACTGGACGCCTTCGGCTGGCAGACCACCTTCACAGCCATCGGAATCGCGGGCGGCGGAATTCTTATGTTATTAACGGTGTTCTTCCGTTCCAAACCATCGGATATGAACGCCACTGCCTTTGGCTCCCGAGCAGATGACCCACCAGAGGTATTCCAGAGCAAAGAGATCGAGCAGCTAAGATTGAAGGTCTTCAACAAGGCCATGCGCCGCACCCGGGCATTCTGGAACCTGCCCACCATCCACGGCCTCGGCTGTGCCGGACACGGCATAGTCTTGATTTACTCTATCCCCTTGGCGATCGAGCAAGGGGTCAGCTTATCGGCGGCGTCATTCATCCTGGCGCTGATATCCATCTTCAGCATACTCGGCCGTTTCGTGGCTCCTATCCTGGCTGAACGTATGGGCGCCAAACCCGTAATGATGTCGGCATTGTTCGTCCAGGGCATCACGGTGTTGGTGCTATTCTGGGCCCAGGATGCCTACGCGTTCTACCTGTTCGCAATCTTGTTCGGTCTGGGATTCGGCGGCGAGATGTCGGCTTACCTGGTGGTCAACCGTCAATACTTCGGTACAGGACCACTGGCGACCCTCTACGGGTTCGAGATGATGGGCGCGCTCGCCGGCCACGCCATTGCCACTATATTAGGAGGACTAGCCATCTACGCCACCGGCTCGTTCAGCCCTGCATTGGTAATGTCCATGCTTTTCAGCTTCGCTGGAGTGCTGGTAATCTACAGTATGGAGTCCGGGGCCCGGATTTTGATACCTGACTGGGAAGACGCCCTCCCGGCGGAGGCAAGGTCTACACCAGAGATTTCAAATCGAGCGGTTAGAGCTGCTCTCATCGAACAGCTAGATTCAGATTAGTAACCACATCGAGTCTAAAGGAAGTGAGTGGCATGGCTGAACTTATCGACTTGACCCTTACTTTAGGTAGCGACCGAATCAGTCTGGTTCCCGGTCTCGTCGGGGTAGAGACCGAGCCGATCCAGACTCACGCCACTCATGCCAGATCCAATCAAAAACTGTGCCTCGCGACCCATATCGGCACCCACGTAGACGCCCCATTCCATTTCGTAGACGGGGCAACCACGGTCGAGAACATGCCGTTAGATAAGTACGCCGGCCCGGCGATTTTGCTGGACCTCCGCGGCGCAGCAAAGGGACAATCGCCCTTATTGGTCACAGAACTAGCCAGCGCTGGAGCTAGTCCCGAAACAGTCGAAGGCAACATTGTCATATTATTCACCGGTTGGGCCGAAGCCGAATCCGGCGGCCCACGGTTCTACGGACACGGCCCATACCTCAGCACAGAAGGTGCCGCCTACTTGGCAGAGTGCGGGGCGAACGCCGTTGCGGTTGACTTCCCCATCGATAAACACCCCGATACCCCGCTGTCCACCATCAACGACTTCCCAGTGCACCGGCTGCTTCTGGGCCAGAACATACCTCTGATTGAGAACCTCATCAACCTGGACAAGCTGGTAGGCAAAGACTTTGAGCTCTGGGCCCTGCCATTGAAACTTCAAGGGGGCGATGGCGCTGCGACCAGAGCCGTAGCCCGCATCCTCTAATCAGCGGCGTGGACTACCCGCACATATTGCTGGCCTCCGGAAACGGCGAGAAACTAGGCGCGTTCCGGACTGTTCTCAACGGCCTCCCCTTCAACCTGATCACGCCTGCAGAGCTTGGAGTAGCCGCCTCCACCCAAGAGTGTGGCGATACCCATGAAGCCATAGCCCTAGAAAAAGCAGTGGAGTGGTCCAAAGCCGGTTCCATGCTGGCCATCGCCTCTGACGGAGGGCTCGTCATACCAGCCCTTGGCCATTCTTGGGAGAGCCGCCACACCCGGAGATTCGCTGGAACGGATGTAGACGATGCCCGACGGGTTGACCGGCTGATGGAACTGATGGATCCTTACAGAGGATCAGATAGAGCAGCATCATGGGCAGAGGCGTTGGCCATCGCCTACAAAGGCCGGGCTTTGGTCTCCTGGCAAATTCTGGGCGCTACTGGAGAAATCGCTCAGGTCCGGCAACCCGGACCGGTCTCAGAATTCTGGGCCTTTACGGTCTGGTACTTTCCCAGCTACGGAAAGTCCTACAACGACTTGACACCCCAAGAACTATTATCTCTGAACGACCATTGGACCCGTCTGGGTCAACTGGTCCGCCGCTTCTTCCGGTCAATCTACGTTTCGCCTCTGGATTAAATCCAGTGGTGCGATCATATCCTTTGGGATACAATTAGTTCCCGTGCCTGAAACGGCTTCAAAGGCTATCTCCTCATAGACGGTGACTCCCTTGACGACGCATGAAACTGCCATCGAATACAGGTCCCCAGAGTCCATAGAGGATGTGCAGAACCTCCTTCGCAATCAGGTCTATGTCTCAGACCGAGCCTTGGCTGTCCCCATATTCCTGGCCATGAAACTTCAACGTCCTCTGTTTCTGGAAGGGGAAGCCGGGGTCGGCAAGACTGAGATTGCCAGGGCTCTTGCCAGTGGTCTGGGCACCAACCTGATCCGCCTCCAATGCTACGAAGGGCTAGACATAAACCAGGCCGTTTACGAATGGAACCACACCCGGCAGATTCTGGAGATTCGTCTGATGGAGGCTGCAGGGGGAGTTGACCGAGAAGCCGCAAACGCCGACCTGTTCAGCGAGAGATTCCTGGTAAAGCGCCCTTTGCTTCAGGCCATCGACGAAGCCCAAGAAAAGCCTCCGGTGCTACTGATCGACGAGCTCGACCGCTCCGACGAAGAGTTCGAGGGATTCCTCTTAGAGCTTCTGGCCGATTACCAGATCACAATCCCGGAATTGGGCACATACAAAGCAGCGCACCCGCCCATCGTCATCATCACATCCAACCGGACACGTGAGATTCACGATGCGCTAAAACGACGCTGCCTGTACTACTGGGTGGACTACCCTGATTATCAAAAAGAGCTTCAAATCATCACCGCTAGAATCCCCGACGCACCACGCAAGTTGGCAGAACAAGTCACGGCGTTCATTCAAGAGATGCGGGAGACCGAGCTCTTCAAGATTCCCGGCGTGTCGGAGACCCTGGACTGGTTATCTGCTCTATTGGCACTGAACCAGACCGAACTAAACCCCGACGTGATCGACGACACACTAGGAATGATGCTCAAGTACCAAGACGACATCGAGTCAGTGAAAGGCGAGCCTGTGCGGGCGATGTTAGAACGGTCCAAGAACCGTGGACCGCGGCGCGGCGGCCGCCGCCGAGGGTAGCATGACAACCGGCCCCATACCCATTATCCCCAACGACGCGGGCGCGGACGGTCACATCTTACACAGCTTGACCCTGTTCGGGGAGATGTTGCGTAGGGTGGGGCTGGAAATCGGCTCAGGGAACATGCTGGACCTGGTGCGCGCCACCAACTATGTGTCCATCGGTAAACGAGGCGAATTCTACCAAGCCGCCCGCAGTATTCTCGTACACCGAAACCAGGATCTACCTATCTTCGATGAGGCTTTCCAAATCTTCTGGCGCAAGCCTTCCGACCGCACCACCACCATGGACCTACGCTCCCTTGGAGAGCAGAAGCGCTTTCGGAAGCCCCAGGTCAGCGTCGGCCGCGACGATGAGCCAGAGAATTTGGGAACCATACAAAGTGATCCTGACGATGACTCGTTCCAGAACGTCGACCTCAACCGGACCTATAGCGCGGTTGAGGTCTTCAGAGAAAAGGACTTCTCCGAGTTCACATCCCTCGAGATGGCCGACGCTCGCCACATGATGGCCAGCCTAACATGGGACCTGGGACAACGCCGCCCCCGCCGATTAACACCTGGCCGATCCGGCCCGTTGGACATGCGTCACACCATGCGCCGGAGTCTGCAATACGGGGGAGAGTTTTTGGATCTCTCTCACCGCGCTCCCAAGCAAAAACCCCGGTCCCTGGTGCTAATCTGCGACGTCAGCGGGTCCATGGAACGTTACACCCGCATACTCCTGCAGTTCATCCATACGATCGCAGGGGGGCTAGGCACAGGTGGAATCGGCCAGACAGAAGCCTTCTTATTTGCCACACGCTTGACCCGCATCACCAGAAACCTGAAATACAGAAGTATCGACCAGGCCATCGACGAGGTGTCCAAAGCGGTGCCCGACTGGGCTGGTGGTACACGTATAGGCGATGCAGTGAAAACCTTCAACTATCAGTGGTTGCGCCGGGTACTCAAGGGACAGGCCGTGGTGCTGATAATCTCCGACGGATGGGACCGAGGCGACCCCGAATTGCTAGCCAAGGAAACCTCACGTCTGCAGCGCAGCTGTCACCGGCTCGTCTGGCTGAACCCGTTATTGGGCTCGCCAAGTTACCAGCCGTTAACCCAAGGGATGAAGGCTGCTTTGCCTTACGTCGACGATTTTCTGCCGGTGCACAACCTGAACAGTCTGGAATCTCTGGCCCAACACCTAAGCAGCTTAGGTCCAAACCGTTCTCTAGTACAAGCTTACCGCACAGCCACTGCCGAAGAATCAGACCCAGAGCCCGCCTCCAGAGATCGCCCCATCGACCGGCTTAATCTGCCCACATTCCAACACCCCCAGTGGGGCAAACGTCCCTAACCTATGCGCCGAACAAACGCGGATTGAGGGCACGAAGTAGCAATATCAGTCCAAAAGACATCCCGGCCAACAATCCGCCGGCTATAGCATCCAGGATGAAATGGTTGCCGGTAAGCGTGATAGCGAAGAATGTCAGCACCGGATACAACAGACCCGTCATCCGGTAACGGCCGGGGAATGACCTCCAAAACAAGACTCCTAGAATTACCGTCCAACTGAAGTGAAGGCTGGGCATGGCGGCGGAGATATTGTAATAAGACGCCATACCCTCGCTGCCGTAGAACCTGGGGCCAAACTCTTGAATCGAGTCGGACAGCTCAATACCGGGGATAGAGAATGGCGAGGCCACCGGAAAAATCATGAATGTGATCACTGCCACGGTGAGGTTAACAAACACAACTGTACGATAAAAGTTGTAATCCCGCCGGTTCTTTAAAAACAATATGAAAGCCGTCAGGAGAATCACTGGCCAATAAGTGACGATGTACACCCAGTTCATCGTTACCACCAACGGTCTTACATTCTCCAACGCCCAGGACTGCCACCCAGGCTCCCAGAGAAACCCCAAGTCCCGCTGCAACAACATCACCTTCTCGCCATTGGTCAGGCCCTCAGCCCATGTGTCCGAATGGACCAGGCCTCGGGTGACGAAATAGAAGATATACGCTCCTACATAAAGGGCGATTTCATTGAGCGCGGCGCGGTGTTTCCACATGGCGGAGTACAAATTCGTTAAAAGACGCCCAGATAGTTTGGGTGCCTCCTTGTGTCGACTGGTTGCGATGATACCGATTAAATCATCCGTCAATAAAACGTCAGATAGCCTTGCCGTTGCTCTAGCACCCGAGCAACGGCAAATTGACGCGGTCGCGACTGGCAGAGTATCCTTATTCCACTCCCATCTGCCACTTTCAAAGCTCTAACAAGTTCAGCCGATTCGCGCCAAATCAGGGACCGTCATTGAATAACGAAAACCAAGTTTTATCGCCGGAGCAACGGTCATTATTAACGGCAGTCCTAAACCGGATTATACCCTCAAATGACCGAATGCCAGGCGCAGGCGATCTGGGAATCGGGGCTTTCATCGAAAATGTGGTCTCCGGTAGTCCCGGCCTAACCCGCCTGTTTAATGATGGCCTGACCGAGATTGCCATCGCAGCGGGACAGAACCCAACCCAGGCTTTCGAGAGCTTATCTAACGCATCCAAAGACGAACTTTTAAGGACAGTTGAAACGGGCGTGCCTGTATTCTTCGACCAACTGGTCCTCCAAACCTACAATGGTTATTACACCAATCCAGAAGTTTTCAAGGCCATCGACTATGAGTTGCCGAAAACTCCTGCGCCAGGGGC
>NZUD01000052.1 GCA_002697005.1 Chloroflexota bacterium
CTACTACGTTGGCCCGTTCCGCCAAGGTCGTCATGTCTTTCTTCCAGACTTCAAAAACCTCATTACGGTGCCCATCATAAGGCCCGACTCCTAAAGGCCGACCGATGTGGTTGAGGACGAAAATCCCATTTGGGAATGCGTCCACCAACTCTATGAGCTCAGAAAGCTGTGGATGGTAGACCAAGGCATCAAAGGCATGTCCTCTTCCTACAAGTTTGGTCAGACCCTCTCGAAAGTTGGCTTCTGCCATCATTCCCGGCCAGCCTGAGCGGTGTGATTGTAGTGGCTCATAGGCGTCCCAACTACAAGTATGCCGTACGCTACGAAAGCGCCCGCTGCTGGCCGACTCCATGGCTTCCAGGACCGGCTCCACGGCCGCTCCCAAGTTGAGGTTGGCATACCCCACGATCCCGGCTGCCACATTTGTCGGGCCGTACAAGCCACTATCGCTCTGAGCCCCTATCCCCCGAACCCACTCGGCCTCTCCAACTGGACGCATCTCCTCTGGCCCTGACGCCCGGTACATGGCATCGACTTCAACGAACACCGTTTGCACAACGTTGTGCCCGGATCCAACGTCTCTAGTGATCTCGTCGATCATGTATCGGTCTCCCGGTTTGTCCCAGAGGTGGTGGTGCGGGTCACAAATGGGCATGCTAGGGTCCAAGACCTCTTCTTTGGTTAGTTCTAGCCAGGTGTCGAGTTGGGCAGGCATGTTGGCTCCTCGTAATCTTGTTGGCCAATGTCAAACCGTTTCCGCCGCAACTTAGTTGTATCCAGCCAGTTGGTATATTCGGTCAACCCGTTGGTACATAGCTGTCAAGGGTTTAGAAGACACAGCCGGACCGATGAGAGGAAGGGTGTTTGCAGGAACCTAAGGCGGACCCGAACTTCCACTACGGCAAATAACCTCGCAGGCGGCGAGACCTGCAGCCAGAAACGGTGTTCCCGGCTAAACCAGCTCGGCCTCGGGGATTTACAGCCCAACTAACTCTCTAAAGTTCTCGCCAAGGATACGCTCCTTGCCAGCATCCGGGATCGGCAGGCTCTCGATGAACTGGGAATCCTTGGCCATATCGGCCAGAGGGAAGTCGGTGCCGAAGCAGACCTTGTCCGCGCCATGTTTGTTGATGATGGCAGCCAGTGTATCCGTCCCCACTTCCTTCAGCTCGGGAGGCCAAGTGGTGTCNATGATNACGTTGTCTTTACCGATCAGTTCTCTCTCTGCTTCGTCCAACATGTANAACCCGCCAAGGTGCAGACAGACAACCTTCATCTTGGGGAACTGGCGAATCATGTTCATNACCCTATCNGGNGGCGAGTATATGGTATCGCCGGGCTTGGTGTGAGACCAGCGTCCAGAGTGTATCTCCACCACCATGTCTTCGCCGATCTCCTCGTAGACAGGAAACATCTTTGGNTCATCGGGGAAGAATTGGTTGACCATCGGGTGGAGTTTCACACCCTTGATGCCTGCTTCTCTTAAACGGCGGACCTCCCCCGGCATGTCTTCATAGTCCGGATGGACAGCACCGAAGGGCACCAGTTCGTCGTCCTGAATCGTGATCAGCCAGTCGTTAGCCACCTTCACGTGCTCCACTCTGTCCACAACNCCCAGCACCACGGATTTATCCACCCCGGAAGCCCGCATATGTGACTTTATACCGTCTACAGTGTTTACCCCAACCGCAGGGTAACCAAAGGTTTCAGTCATACCCTCTAGCACTGGCGCAGCGATGCGATCAGGGGAGATATGGGTATGGATATCTATACGCATGGATTACCCCAACATCTCTTCGGCCAGCTTCTCCAGGCCGTTCATGACTTCCCCGGGTTCAGTGGATGGCAGGCGCACGGTCGCCATGGTGGCCCCAGCGTCTTCCATCTCTTTGATCTCATCTCGGCTGGACGCCCCGTAGACTAATATCTGGATGCTATCTGGATCGCGTCCCGCTGCATCAGCCAGTTCATCCAACGAAGCTCGGCCTGCCCGGACACTCTCGGAAGTGGCACGAACTGGCATCCAGCCATCCCCATAAGTCACGACCCGTTTAAAAACGTTGGAAGCGGCACCTCCTAAAAACACGGGTGGATGGGGCTTCTGAGCCGGCTTGGGGAAGACCCGGACCTTAGGGAAGTCATAATACCGACCGTGGTACTCGGCTTCGTCCTTGGTCCACATCTCCTTCATAGCCTCGATGGCTTCTCGGGCTTGCGTCCAGCGGTGGTCGAAATCGCCGCCCATGATNTCGGTCTCNTCACGNAGCCANCCAGTNCCGATACCNAAGATGAACCGCCCGCCAGAGTGGTAATCCAGCGCGGCGATCTGTTTGGCCTGGACCAGAGGGTTATGCTCAGGAACCAGGCATATACTGGTGCCAAGCATNATCTTGCTGGTAGTGCCAGATGCCATGGCCAAGGAAACGAAGGGGTCGGCCATATCGCTCATTGCAGGNGGTATGCTGCCGTCGGGAGTGCCGCCGTACTTGGATTCGGTGTGGACCGGTATGATCGGATGTTCGGCCATCCACAGGGACTCGAATCCCAGGTCTTCCGCCTTTTTGGCGAAGGCTCCGANGTCCACGGTATAACTATTAACTGCCACGTTTACCCCAACTTTCATCGCCTCTCCTACCGTCATGCGGTTCTGCTAGTTAGGTCCATAAAAAAGTTCCCCGATGGTACCACGCCCAAAGGGTTTTTGCTCTAACCCGGTCGGTCCTTACTCGATGGATCGGTCAGGGTCGAGTAAAATCATTTCACTACCATCTCTCCAGACAGCAATTTCGGAGATAGATTCTGTAAATGACGTTCACTCAGGCGATANCCTCAGGGTTCCGCAGGTATTTCGACTTCACAACCAGGTCTAGTAGGTCGGAATATTGGTGGTGGACCTTATTCTCCATTTTGGCATCTGCGGTGGCNACGGTCTTTGACGAAGTGCTGTTCGACGGAGCGGCGNTACTTGATGCCTTGAACACCATCGTCTTGTTTATACCTGGGGTNACGGTGGCTGTAAGGCGACTGCACGACACCGACCGGTCCGGTTGGTGGTTCCTGATTGCCTTCACCATCATCGGGATATTATTGCTAATCTATTGGTACGTACAACCAGGGACTGCTGGGAGCAATAGATATGGGTATGACCCACTCCGGTCCGATCTAGGTGCAGATACTGATGAAACCTATCATGTATTTAGACCTTCCATTAAAGACGCATTCTGCCCGAACTGCGGCACTGCACTGGAACCGAACGATAATTTCTGCCAGGATTGCGGAATCGCGNTTTAGCGTAACTTTCCGCCTATACCGAGGCCCTCAAGCAAAACCTATGTGGTAGAATAATGGCGTATGCAGCAGACACAAGAAGAGCCCCTCCATTGGGATAATCACCGGACCAATCTNAACCTCACTTTCATCTTTGCACTGGTCGTCGCCGTGATTGGCATTCTCGGCCAGCCGGTGCTGTTTGTGATTGGTATCGGTGTGGCCATCTACAGTTGGCTAACCAACCCGAAACAATACCTGATTTACCGTGACGCCCTGGTGATTATCTACGGTCGTCCCAGAATCAAATCGTACCCGTTCCAAGAGATATCACATGTAGAGCTTCTGACCTTGCCGATTGGCGACCGACTAAGGGTTCGCATGGCAAATGGAAGGCGCTTAATGCTNCTGACCAAAGANACTGAAACCTTCCGAGTCAAATTGGACGAGGCGCTGGATGNGTTTCACGGCGGACAGCGGGGCGCGGATTATGACCAAGAGACTCAACCTGAAACAACGCCACAGATTGATAATGGAATTCAGCCAGTGGTTGAATCTGAACACCCTTCGAACAATGGGCTGGGTGAGAGTTCCACAGAGGACGACAACGTACCATATTAACTTTCAACTGGCTATTCTGCTGGAAACAAAAACCCGGCCCTTAGAGGGCCGGGTTTTTGTTTCCAGCTCTAGTGTTTTGCGAAACCNCTTACGGTAGATCCACAGTCTTGGTCACTGCGGAGGTGTCTCCGAAATTGCCNCAATAAAGGGCGTGGTAAGGCTCAGGNCCGCCGGAAACTGCAATTATGATNTCGTCGGCCGACTGGCAAGGGCAGACCCGGTCCCCATCCATGGCGAAGCCGTCTTCATAGGTTATAACAGAAGTCTCTTTGGGGAACCGGTCTAAAGGCACCTTGCATAATTCGAACAATGCCTCTTTGACCATCTGCTTGGTATAACCGGCGTCCGCAAATATCTGGGCGTGGCCCGGTGTCAGGACGACCAGCGGGTTACCTGCCGCCAGAAGATAGTTGTTGTCACTAATGTCAGCCATGGAACTAGAAATCATGTTCAGAAAGCTTGCTGGCTCTTTGTAGAAAGTGAGACAGTTGCTCATGCCTTGGGCGCCCACAACAGTGACCGCGCTTTGTTCCGATGAGAAACCCCGCTCCACATGCAGCGGTTCCCAGACGCTGTCTTCCTCGTTCTCGGCCATGCACGATATGTACTTGGCTGGGCTACCGTGCACAGACATGTCAGTAGACCACGGCTTGGCCCCGCCTATATTCAGGAGTAACAGGCGCACTGCCCTGCCGATGGTGGCATTGGCACGGTTACCTGGCCCCAAAGTGCCACGTCCACTGTTAAGGCCAATCTGCTCGCGCACCGGCCCGTTGATGATCAGGAGCGGCGCCACAGGGTTGGTGGTAGTTTGTAAACCGTGGATGTTGAACGCCGGCTCAATTATTGCTTGGACGGCAGCGACCAAGACCGGCATATACTCCGGGAGACAACCTGCCATCACCGCATTCACGGCAATCTTCTCCAAGGTGGCTGATCCGGCATCCGGGTTGATGTAACCTACCAACTCTGAGGCATCACGCTGGGCGTAGTCCAGCATGGCTCGTACCCGATGGGCTGTCGGTGGAATCACCGGTAGCCCATCGGACCAGCCATGATCTAGCATGAACTGGAAAACGGCTTCCGGGGAGTCTTCTATTTCAAAATCAGAGGAACCCATCATTCCCATAGCACGTTAAGGGGCCTTCCCTTCGACGAATGTTCGTAGACCTAAGGCTTCGATTACCAATCTAACGCAGGAGTGTTTAGCGTCTGAAAATACGACACTAAGAATACTTTTGAAAAGCCGACATGACTGACGCGTCCCGGGTGACGTTCAGCAGCTGTGTAAAGACCACCCCAACATGGTCTTATCCTGACACCCAAGACTGGCTCGAGCTCGTATCGGCTTATTCCGCCCCATAGAGTTGCGAGATTATCGAGCTTACAGCTTCTTCAGCCACACTCCTCACTACATCTGCCTCGACGTACTCGGTGAGTTCCGTCTTGGGAAGGACAACCATCGGAGCGTCGGGGACGCCGTTACCCCGCATGGACGCTTTTGCCAGGGTAGTGAATCGCTCGGTCACCAGCACTACTGAAGGCATGCCACTCTTGATCAATTTAACGCTGTCGTGGACACTCCACGCTGTGCAGGAACCTCAATTCGCCAGACCGACTATGGCCACCTGGGCCTTGGCTTCAACCTCGTCAAAAGTCTCTTGAGGAGCGGCCGACGCCAATGGTATCAGCTTTTCAAAGACATCGGCTACACCGTATTGTTCCTTGAGTATGATACCGATTTGCTCCGAAATGATATTCATGCTGGTCCAGCGGTTGTTCAAAATAGCAACAGTGGCGCCTTGGAGGTCGTTGATGTGCGGGATGTCATCGTCTATGGGACGCCAAGCTTCCGCAGCTGGGCTGAGTATGGACATCTTTCTAGTCATAAATCTGCTCCTCCATCGTCAGTATACGGTCCAGAATATTATCCGTTGACCACCACTTTCTTCTCTGAGTCGTACACTGGGCGGACCATCTCATACCGGTCATTGGTACGGCAGTACATGTTACCTGCCATGCGACCGGTAGCCATTAGCTTGGCTTGATCAATGCGATGTCCGTCAATAATGTCGTCTCGGACGTGCATAAGTAAAATAGTGCCGATCACCAATCCATGCTCGTGGTCTCCTTCGCCAATCTGCACAACCTGATCCAACTTGCATTCGATGTTGACTGGAGATTCGGCGACCCTCGGCGCTTTCACGATCTGGGACGGGGCATGAGTGAGACCGGCAACCTCGAACTCGTCCTCGCCTTCTGGGAATTCTGCCGCTGTAGCGTTCATGGCCTCGGCGATGGAATCCACCACGATATTGACCACAAACTCTCCAGTCTCCTCGATGTTGCGCAGCGTGTCCTTACTCTTGTTGCCAACATTCCGAGAAGAAGAGAAGACGACTGTGCTATAAGACACCGCATTAAAGAACGAATAGGGAGCGAGGTTGATCTCGCCGTTCGGCGATACGGTGGACACGAAGGCAATCGGCCGGGGAACAATCACTCCGGTCAACACGGAATTGAATCGCTCAAAGGTCTTCGGGTCGATTATCAATTGGGTTCCTCCAGCAACGGTGTCGGTTTTATTNCCCAGTGGAATTATATCCTTCAGAAATAGGGTCGCCAAGTTTTGACAATCCAAAGTGCCACTGTTATGTTGGTAGCCGTTCACGCCTGGGGCGTTCCTGAGAACCGAAATTTGAATGCCCGAATAGGAGAGTTATATATGAACTGGGCGGAACAGATCGTACAAACGCTCAAGGACTGGGACACCTCCATGATCGTCTATGTACCAGATATCTCGATCCATCAGGTGACCAGCTTGATAGACGCTGACCCCTACTTCAAGCTGGTCTCGGCAACCCGAGAGGAAGAGGCTATCGGTATNGCGGTTGGGTCCTATGCGGCGGGCCGGAACGCGGCGGTTTTCATGCAATCAAGCGGGTTCGGGAACAGCGTTAACGCCATCGCCAGCCTGTGCGTNCCTTCCCGTACTCCGATTCCTATGTTCGTGAATCTGCGTGGAGGCCCTGGCGAGTTCAACATAGCCCAGGTGGCCATGGGCCGCGCTGTGATACCCATCATGGACCAGTTGGGGTTACCACATTTCACCCTCGAAGACGACGGGAAAATGGATAAGTTATTGGACGGCGCCATGAAGCTCTGCCACTCCAACCGACAGCCCTTGGCGATTTGCCTGACTCAAATGCTGCACGGAGGGAAAATTGCGTAGGTTCGAAGGCACTCAATTGGTCTCACGATTAGCGGGAGACGCACCTATAGTAAGCAACCTGGGCCCCTCTTCGGATGAACTCTGGCACTCCGGACACCGAGACCGGAATTTCTACACCTANGGCAACATGGGCCTCTGCTCATCCATAGCCCTCGGGATGGCCATGGCNACCGATGAACAGGTCATATCATTGGATGGNGACGGGTCGATATTGATGAATATGGGCACGGTTGCATCAATCGGCAGGGAACAGCCCAAGAACCTCACTGTCATCGTTTGGGATAACGANAAATGGGGCCAAACCGGCGGTCAAACCAGCCACACCGGCATGGGCACCGACCTTGAGAAAGTGGCCCAGAGTTGCGGAATCACCCGCACCAAAACTGTTTCAGACCTGGAAGACCTGGAAGCGGCCGTTTCAGAGGCTCTCGACTCTTCTGACGGGCCACACTTCATAGTGGCTAAGATCGAGGAAGCTGGATACCGGTCCGTGGCACCTGTGGAACCTGAATTCACGCTGTACCGGTTCCGGAACACCTTCGTGGAGCCCAGGCAACCGGGGGACTAGAGCCTTGCGCAGCGGTTGCCGGATTTCGCCGTTAAGGCGAGTGGTGGGTGTCGGACAGACAACCAGAAAGGCACTTACTTCGATTGAAGTAAGTGCCTTTCTGTTATTTTCAAAGAACCTTAACTGGCTTTAACGTTCGCTTCCATATCCTGTATGGCTTCATCCAGCTCATCTAGATCGAAGAAGTGAGGGCCAGCGCCACNGTGATAAGCAACTCTGCCATCTTTNCCAATCAGNTACAGTCGTTCCGGGGCCGCACCGTAGGCTTCGTCGATGGCATTGTCCATCTCTTCAACCAGAATGGGAATGGATATGTGCAGGCCAATGGTGCANGACTGGGCCGCCTCTTCCCGTTCATCTAGACTCTGGTGCTGACGGTAAAAGACGTCGTCTTTTATGTTCGACTCGACCTGCCAGCCGTCAGTAGGATGGGCCTCCTGAACATAGACCACGAAGAATTCGATCCGGTCTTTAAACCTGCTATAAAGGCGCTCCATATGCTCAACCTGAGCACGGAAGGGAGGTCAAGTGTAGCTACCAAATATCAGAGCGACCGGCGTCTGACCTTTGAATCTGGACAGCAGCACTCTTTCATCTGAACCCATACGCTTCAGATCAAAATCCGGAGGGACGTCTCCCGTCCGGGGGCCCATCTCATCCCTGACCACCACCGCTTCCATAGCCTCCCGCACGATGGAGTTCACGCGTGCACCAGCCGCTTCCAATATGTTGTGGGCAGNGATNCGGCNGCCAAAGATGGCTTTNCGCTTAACCCGATAGTCGTCGATGAACGTTTGAAAATTCTTCCGGTCGTCACCTTGAAGGTTTGCCAGTATCTGGTCACGGTCTGCTTTCAGCATTTACGTATCCCACTGGTCCTTAATAAGGCCTCCGCCAGGCTCATTCGTTTGGGTTTTGAAATATTGTATTCGCCACACCTAGAGAGATAGACCTTAGATAATATGTAAAAGCCTCGCCCTTGTTACAAAGGACGAGGCTTTTATACCCGAATGACGCGATCAGGCTATTTAACGTTTGCGTTGAAAAAGCCCAGAGTACGCTCAAAGGCGTCCTTTGCGGCTGCTTCATTATAGCTGCCCCGGTCATCACAGTTAAAGCCGTGACCGGCGCCAGGGTAGGACTTGAAGTCGTGGGTGACNCCTGCCGCTGTTAAAGCTTGATCGATGGTCGCCACATCGGCTTGCGATGGGTTCTCGTCGTCATCGCCGAAGTTCCCCATCACCGGAATCTTGATATTACTGGTCAGGTCTATGGGCGCGGGGCCGTCGCCGAACGGCACCAATATACGTCCGCCGTAATAGACCGAGGCGGCGCTCAGACCTGGGCAGCTGGTAGCTGCCAGATAGGTAATCCGCCCACCAACACAGTAGCCAACGATTCCAATCTTCTGACCCTGAGTCCGCTGGTAGTGGTTCTGTAGGTAGTCGATGGCGACGTTGACGTCCTCGACTATCTCATCATCCTGCAGAGCTCCCATGTACTGCTGCACGGCGGGCATCTCGTCGTATCCCAGTTTGGGGTTTGGATGCTGGCGATGGTACAAGGCTGGGGCGATGGCCACATAACCATTGGCAGCGTACTGGTCACATACCTTCTCAATATGACTGGTGACGCCGAAAGCTTCCATGATTACTATGACTGCCGGAAAGCTGTTACCTTCTGAAGGCGAGGGGGCGCTGACATAGGTCACCATATCCTGGCCTTGAGCGCCGTGTAAATCGTCCATTTCCCGCTCTCCGGGAAACCGTAGATTCTCCCAAAATGATGGCATGGAGTCCCTCCTAAACCCTAATGAACTCACACTCTACCGGTACACTGGCGAAGGGAAGCGGGGNGGTGCAGNAGCCCTTACGCATAAGCCGACNAACNCTTTGTACCAACGAGGTGCGTGAAGATTCTAGCAGAGGGTCTANTAGCGCACAAGCGCAGATTCTCGTCGTGGCACACCAGAGATTTAATTTGCCCCTTTGTATTCCTGTCTATCGACCCTCTGATCCATGCCAAATATGGAATCCGACATTATTTTGGACGCGATTATTACAATGGCGATTTAATGCTGTTCTAGGCCTATGTAAGATTTACATTAAGACCTGAATCATCCGAAATGCCCTTAAGCCGCATATCGGGCTACCGCCGAACCTAGGCACAGGGTATCGATAAAAGTCCTACACTCCATGAAGCCGGACTTTTTGCAGACCAACCACCCAACTGCCGCTATTCATCGATTAGTGACAATCCCTAAGTGGTTTACATCCCCATCGATATGCAAAACCTACTACTAGGTGTACTTTAGGTAAGCAAAGTCAAGGTTTTCGATGAGTTTATGACGCCGCCCTTGAATACCCGAAGGTGAGTAAATGGACTTTCCTCAGTTGGAAGCTTTCTTGGAGGCAGCGAACCGCGGAAGCTTTCGCCGAGCGGCCGACGCCTTGTATCTATCCCAACCCTCGGTCAGCGCCAGGGTCCAGGCGCTGGAAGATGAAGTTGGCGTGGCATTGTTCCATCGAACAGCCAGAGGAGTCAGGCTAACTGACATGGGGCGAACTTTTCTGCCATTTGCCCAACGGTCGATGGATACCTTACGCCGAGGCAAGGAAGTTTTGGAAAGCGTCCGCCAGACATCCACGGGCATCCTTAACATTGCCACCGCCAGGGTAATCGGCACCTACGTTCTTCCTGAGACATTGTATAAGTTCCACCAGCTCCATCCCGACGCCAACCTGCATATCAAAGTTGGCGGCTCCTCGGAAGTCCTACAAATGGTGGTGAATGAAGAGGTGCAACTGGGTCTTGCCAGGTTCATGCAGCACCCGGACGTCGATGCCTTACACCTCTATGACGAAGAAGCTGTGCTAGTGGTACACCCGGAGCATCCGTTCGCAAGGACCGGGGCAGCAGCCATGGCACAGGTTGCCCAAGAACCACTGATCGTCTACGACCCGGGCGACCCCGGTTCGTCGTATTTCCAATTCATCAACCGAGTCTGCCGAGACGCAGGGGTCACGCCCAAGGTAGAAATGAACCTGGACAGCGTAGAGGCGGCGAAGAATATGGTGCAACTGGGATTGGGGATCTCGTTTTTGCCCCGCAGCGGGGTGCGACGGGAGTTGGATTCTGGCTCATTATCATTGATCGCATTGGCTGGGACCCCTGTTGTGTTGCTGCCCACCTACGTACTCCTTCGCCGGAGTCAGCAGCATGGTCCAGTAGTAGTAGCTTTCTTGAAACTGCTTCAAGAGACTTACGGAGTGACGATTCCAACACAGCCGAGAGACTCCCAAAAAGCGGTATAACCACCCTGTCCGGCTCGCATATCAGGTTTGGGAAATCGCCCGCATCAGCGCCGCTTCCAATTCATCCACCGTGGCAAATCCTTCAAATCGGTCGCTAATCTTCCCGTTGGCGTCCACGATAAACGTCCAACTCTCATTCAGATAATCAGCGATGGACGTCAGCCCCCAATCGTCGACGACGCCAAATATCTCCGCACGGTCCAAGTCTCCTTGAATTTCAGTTGGGTTGTCGTAGATCTCTACATGGATGTAATTGGCAAGTCCAGGGCGTTTTTCCTTTAGCTCGCTCAGGATATCTACCTGGGGCCCGCAAGTGGGGCTGGTGCAGAACGCGGGGCTGGCGAATACAACAACCGACGGCAGAGAGTTCTGTACGGCTTCTTTGATAGACAGCTGATACAGGTCAGGGTCAGGCGAATAATCTGTTGTTATTTCCTCGATTACATCATGCGTGGCAAGGGTTTTAGTCTCGCTGAGCAGCGCCACGCTGCCCACTGCTGGCACAGGTGATTTGTCCAGAACCTTCAATTTGATCTGGATCTTGTCC
>NZUD01000053.1 GCA_002697005.1 Chloroflexota bacterium
GGTAGCCGGACCTGCTTCGCTACTGGTCTGGCAGCCATCAACGCGGCTGAGGACGTGAAGGCCCAGATGGTAGAGCGGGCCGCTAAAATCTGGGACACTAACGAGGAAGATGTTGAATACGTGGCCGGCATCGTGCAGCACAAGTCTGATGAAGAACTTAAGCTCACTTTCAAAGACTTAGCGCGCCAACTAGCTACGACTGGCGGTGCTATCTCGGGCCGATCGAACATCGACCCCACTGGCGAAGGCAACGGATATGCGGTGCACCTCGCAGACGTAACTGTTGATCCTGATACCGGTAAAACCGACGTCACTCGTTTCACAGCGATACAGGATGCAGGCAAGGCCATCCACCCCAGCTATGTCGAAGGCCAGATGCAGGGTGGTGCGGTTCAAGGCATTGGCTGGGCTCTCAACGAAGAGTATTTCTTCGATGACTCGGGCAAGATGATGAATCCCACGTTCCTTGATTACCGCATGCCGACGACATTGGACCTTCCGATGATCGACACCGTGATTGTCGAAGTTGCCAATCCGGGCCACCCCTATGGAGTGCGTGGAGTTGGTGAGGTCGCCATCTGCCCGCCTATGGCCGCCGTCGGCAATGCCGTCAGTGGCGCGACCGGCAATAGGATGCGCAGCTTGCCCATCACCCCAGGCAAGATTCTCGATGCCGGCTGGGATAACGGTACGAGTTAGCATAGCCAGCTTTATCTGAGGCTAATGGGACCGTCTTTCTCGAGTTAAACACCGGGAGGGACGGTTCTTTGCTATGAGGTTATGGGCGCCCATTGGTGGTTAGTGGCGTTGAACAATCGTCCGGGGAGTCGATGTTCGGAAAAAATCTGGCTTATGTGTGAACTCAGTCCGCAAGCTTTTTTGGATTGCTGCGCCTAAGCCTGATTACATTGAGACTTTTTGGAAGTTTGGTGATGATGGTTTCGGCTGGGCTTGCCCTAACCCGTAGTTGACAAGCCACGCGCGATGTCGGAACCTGAATATCACGAACTGACCCTGCCGAAATCTCTGAGAGCTTGGACAAGGAGAACACGAGATGGCCACTATATTCATACCCACCATGCTCCAGAAAATGACCGGCGGCGACAAAAAAGTCGACATGGATGCTCGGAACGTCCGGCAGGTTATAGACCGATTGGATGAACTCTATCCTGGCATCAAAAACCGCCTAGTTGAAGACGGCGAGATTCTTCCTAACTTAGCTATAGCGATCGACGGTGATGTAGCGATTATGGGAATGCTGGAGAAGGTTCGAGAGGACAGCGAAGTTCATTTCGTCCCGGCGATCGGCGGCGGGATTTAGCACGAATTCGCGTTGACTGGCCTGAATCCCGACACTTACAATTGTTAATCGTGTCTGTTCACTCACCGAGTGTTCAGCGTAAGCTCTATCGGATCAAAGGAAACTACTCAGCTATATGAATTCCAAATCCCGGGTCGAAAACCCTGTTTCTGCTGGCGGCGTTGTCTATCAAAGGAATAGCGGACGTCTGGAGACCGTACTTTGTGGCCGCAGCCAACCTGTTCGTTGGAGCCTGGCCAAGGGCACTCCGGACCCGGGCGAGAGCCTGGAACAGACCGCTCTGCGGGAAGTCAGGGAGGAGACCGGCCTCGAAGTGGAGATCAACGGTTCCCTCGGGAGCATAGACTATTGGTTTGCCGACCGAGACAGGGATGTCCGGTATCATAAAACAGTGCATTTCTATCTCATGGTGACAACCGGTGGCGCGACAGACCAACACGACCCAGAGTTTGATGTGGTCGAGTGGTTCGATGCCCAAGAAGCGTTAAAGACGTTGGCCTACACCAACGAAGTGAATGTGCTGCAGCGCGCATTGGACCTGATAGAGGAACAGGAAGCCGCAAATCCTGGGCAGAGGTCTTGACCATATGACAGATGTGGGGTCGTCTGAACTGCGGGGCGCCAGGGTCGTCTTGCGTGACAAGCGCCCCGGAGATGCCGAAAACGATTACCGATGGCGGAGCGATCCCGAGTTGGCGCGTTTGGATGCGGCCATACCTCTGACCATGTCCTTCGAGCGGTATCTGAAATTGTTTGAAGACCAGATGAAGTACCCCACCCCCGGGTCTCACCATTACTCAATAGAAACCTTGGACGGCCTCTTCATCGGAAACTGCATGTACTACGATCTGGACACGGTCAACCGCGAAGCAGAGTTGGGCATAGTGATTGGCGACCGGGACTATTGGAGCGATGGTTATGGTTACGATGCGGTAACCACTCTGCTGGACCACATGTTCACCGTCCGTGACTTGAAGCGAGTCTATCTACATACACTGGAATGGAACGACCGGGCCCAGAAAAGCTTCTCGAAGAGTGGATTCAACGCCGTTAGACCAGTCCGGCGGATGGCCCACGACTTTATCCTGATGGACGTTCTGCGAGACGATTGGTTCGCGACCCGTGAAGAGCGTTTAAATGCCCGTTTTAGAGACCAAAATAGCACCGAGACTGGGGCCAGACGACCACCGACTAACTAACCGCCGCCACAGCCTCGGCAAGATTGACCGCTCCGGTGTAAAGCGCCCGTCCCACTACTACTCCCTCTACTCCCGCGGGCAGCAAACTTTCGATGTCCTCCAAGGATGAAACACCGCCTGATGCTTGGATGGCCAAGCCTGTTTCGGAGGCCAGTCGGGCGTTGGTTGCCAGGTCTGGGCCTGTGAGGGCACCGTCGCGGGTGATGTCGGTGTAGAGCAGCCGCGCGACGCCGATCTGGGCCATCTGCCCTGCCAGNTCCAAGACGGTAACCGAACTGGTTTCCTGCCAGCCGTGGAGTGCTACCAATCCATCTTTGGCGTCGACGGAGACTACCACCCGCTGATTACCGTGCTTGCGGCAGATCTCTCGCACCATTCCCGGGTCACGCACTGCTGCAGTCCCAATAACGACCCGGTCAACTCCGGCCGTCAACCAGGCATCAGCTGAAGCCAGGTCACGAATGCCGCCGCCAACCTGAACAGGGATATCCAAGGCTTGAATTATGGATNCGATCACTTCAAGGTGGACTGGTTTCCCTTGGACTGCACCGTCTAAGTCGACTAGGTGCAACCTGTGACCGCCCTGCTCCTGCCATGAACGGGCCGTCGCNAATGGGTCATCGGAGAATACTGTTTCTTGATTGAAGTCGCCTTGNAACANACGCACGCAGCGCCCGTCCTTCAGGTCAATNGCTGGGATAATTTCCATGANATATGCTACCGGTGAGGGCTTAGCTGGCNAGGCCGATGAAATTCTTGTAGAGGCGCAGGCCGGCGGGGCCGCTCTTCTCTGGGTGAAATTGGGTGGCTACGAGGTTTCCGCTGGCGTAGATACTGCAGAATGGGATTCCGTACTCGGTCGTGCCTCCTACTCCTTCGAGGTCTTGAGGTGCGGCGTAATAGCTGTGGACGAAGTAGAAATAACTGTCTTGAGGGATTCCAGCGACCAAAGGGTGTGGGTTCTTGAAGTTGACGTTGTTCCAGCCCATGTGAGGNACTTTTAGGCCGGGCGGAAGGAGCCTTGCATTACCGGGTACCACACCTAGACAACGGGAGTCTCCTTCCTCAGTACNGTCCATCAGCAGTTGCAGGCCGAGGCAGATGCCTAAGAACGGCTTCCCTGAAGCAATGTACTCCTTGATGGGCGTCACCAACCCTCGCTCATTCAAGGCGTCCATGGCGGCAGGTCCGGAACCAACACCAGGCAGGATTACGGCATCGGCACCGTCAAGATCAGCTGGTTCGCCAGTAATCAGAGGATTCACACCCTGGGACTCCAGGGCCCGAGATACGCTGCGTAGGTTCCCGGAGTCGTAATCGATTAACACCAGTTTCATGTTTNTGTGTTCCAGTGTGTGCCCGAGACCTAGGTCGCACGCTCTATGGGTATATCTCGGTCCTCATATCGAGCTAAGACGAAAAGCAGGTCTCCTAGCCGGTTGAGATAGGTCATGATTAGACCATTGGTGAGACCGTCCTGTTCCGCCATAGCTACCACACGGCGTTCCGCGGTGCGGATGACGCAGCGGGCCAAGTCGATTGCCGCTGATGCTTGTGAGCCTCCGGGCAGGATGAACACGGTGGGCATCTCGAACTCTTCTTCCAGGGAGTCGATAGCCGTTTCCAGCGATTCCACCATCTCTTCTGTCACCGGCTTGAAGTGCTGCTGGAACAATTCGTACTTTCCTGGGTCAGTGGCTAGTTCTGCAGCGATGGTGAACAGCTCTCGTTGAAGTTGCCGCAAGAGGTCATTCACCTTTGGGTCGCTGGTGAAAGCCCGGGCCAAGCCCATGACCGAGACGGCCTCATCAGTTATCCCGTAGGCTTCAGTATTGGGGCTGTTCTTTGAGACTCGTCCGCCGTAAAGCAAGCTGGTTTCGCCAGCATCGCCGAACTTGGTATAGACTTTTTTCCTATAATTGTCCGAGGTTGAAGAAGACACGCACGGCACCTTCGATTTAAACGATTTAGAGGGGCTACCAAAAGCGATTGTCAGGCATCATATGCCGCAAGAAGTGAGCCTGTGGACAGCTCAGATTGTAGCATAGCGGTTTGGTGAGGGCTATACTATGCACCACTCCACAAGAGGTGAGATGTTATGCCGCCGGAAGTGCGGGTTATCGGTATCAATGGCATGCCCGAGTTCAAGGACGGCGACGATCTAGCCGGTCCGATGATGGATGCTGCAGAANCCCAGGGGACACCTCTTGGAGACGGCGATATCCTAGTAGTCACCCAGAAAATNATTTCCAAGGTTGAGGGAAAGGTTGTCAGAATCAGCGACGTCGAAGCCTCGCCANTAGCAATCTCNATAACTGAAGGACACAGAAGAGACCCCCGCCACACCGAGTGGGTACTTCGAGAGTCGAAGCGCATAGTGCGGATGGACCGAGGCGTGATAATCTCCGAGACCAAACACGGGTTTTATTGCGCCAACGCAGGAATCGACGCCTCGAATATCCCNGGGGATGACACTCTGGCTCTGCTGCCNGACGACTCCGACGACTCGGCTCGTCGCATCCGGCAGGCTGTGAAAGAGCGGCTAGGTATAACGGTAGCGGTAATCGTGTCCGACACTTTCGGGAGGCCGTGGCGTAATGCAGCGGCTGACGTAGCCATCGGAGTTGCTGGCATAGACCCAGTGCATAGCTACGTGGGCCAGATGGACAGCCACGGTCATGAGATGTTCACCACCGAGATCGCTGTAGCAGACGAATTGGCCGCAGCTGGAGAACTGGTCAGCGGTAAAGTTGACGGCGTCCCGGTCAGTATCATTCGAGGCTACAAGTACGCTCCTATGGAAGATGCGAGCATTCAGCGCATACTGCGTGGGTCGGAGAAAGATCTGTTCCGTTAGGAACGGCGGTAGGTAGAAGGGCGAGATTCAGGAGGACGGTAGAGGAAGGGGCAACCGAACGATAGAACATTGAACGATAGAACTTTTCGGTGCGGTGTTGAAGACATCCCAGGCCTTCACTAGCCTGTTCCTACTAAGACTAGATCAACTCTCGGCCTGCGAGGATAGGAGGGTACGGACTGGTTGAACCCTCCATCCAATGTTAGATATAGAAGCCAACGGCCTGTACAATCTGGTGGCAGTCGAGTCGACGGTTGCGGGAACTGTGGGCAAGATATAAGCCCCATCGGAACCTATACCGCGCTTTCGACATCGGCGAACAAAGGAAGCTGATGCACTTCTTGCGCATTAACTTCAGAATCGGAACCGAAGTTGGCCATACCTACACCCAGCAGCCGGAAGGCCCGCCCGGGCTCCAATTCGGCGGCAAGCAATGCCCAAGCTGCGGCTTTGATCGGTTCTTCATCGTTAGTGTGGTAGGGCAAAGTGAACTGCCGTGTGAATGTTGTGAAGTCGGCCAGGCGCAACTTCAACTTCACAGTTCGTCCCTTGAGGCCCTTCCTGTCTAACTGATGGGCCACACCCACGGCCTTCTGTTCCACCGCATCCCGGAGCTCTGTTTCATCGCCTACATCGGCGGCAAAAGTGGTCTCGGAGGAGATGGACTTGGTGGCGCTCCCGGTGTGGAGGGCTTCGTCGTCCTTACCCATGGCCTTGTCTCGTACGTTTATAGCTCGTTTACCGAACATCCTGGCGAACCATTCGAGAGGTTGCTCGGCAAGTTGTCCTATGGTTTCTATGCCTTCGTGCTTCAGCCTGCCCGCAGTCTTGGGGCCGATCCCCCAGAGCTTGCCCACCGCTAAAGGCGCCAAGAACTTAGCCTCTTCGCCAGGCTGTACAACCACCAAGCCGTCTGGCTTGTCCAGGTCGGACCCGATCTTGGCAACGGTCTTACAGGTGCCTACTCCCACCGATACTATCAAGCCGGTCTCTTCAAAAATACGCCGCTTCAAATCTAGGGCGACCGCCAGGGGTTTTGATCCGCCATTAACCACATCTGTGATATCCAGATATGCTTCGTCCAGTGAGAGTGGCTCAACGATTGAAGTGAGGTCTCGGAAGATGGCCATGACCTCGCCTGACTTTTCACGATAGCGGGTGAATCTGGGTGACACTATTATCCCCTGCGGGCATCGATGCACTGCCGTTCGCATGGGCATGGCCGAGTGTACCCCAAACTGCCTGGCTTCGTAGGATGCGGTGGCCACAACGCCTCGGTTCTCCGGACGGCCGCCCACTAGGACGGGTTTGCCTACCAGATCGGGGTTGTCCAATTGCTCTACGGCGGCGTAGAAAGCGTCTAGGTCGGCGTGGATGATATGCCGCAATGCCGAGACCTCTATCGTGCCAAGTTCAACTACCTGAATTCTCGAAAGGTACACCTTATTGTAATGCGATCCACAGCCCAGGTCAGTAAGCTGGTTTCAGACGAACAATCGCATGATTTATATCAGATGAAGAGGGTAAGGTCAGTTGATCGACCGCGTGTCCTCGGTTGTTTCGAAGGCCACTGGAATGACGGATGTAACCTGCAGGCGATACAATATCGCTTGATTCAGGTATGCGCCAGACGATGAGTTTAGGAGGTCCAATGACAACGATACTTGAGGATTACATCGCCAAGCACCCAGGCTCTGCACAAAGGTACTTGGAGGCCTCTAAGATTTTCCCTGGCGGCGTGACTCATGACACGCGCTACGCCCAACCCTTCCCTCTGTACATGACCCACGGCAGCGGGCCACGTAAATGGGATGTCGACGACAACGAGTATATCGATTACGTGTCTGGACACGGGGCGTTGTTGTTAGGGCATTCACATCCGGACATCGCCGAAGCCGTCTCTAAACAGATCCAACGCGGTACGCACTTGGGTGCCTCCACAGATGATGAGATTCGCTGGGCCCGTGCCATCAAAAAATTGATGCCCTCCATCGAAAAACTGCGCTTCCACAGTTCNGGNACAGAGGCCACTCTGATGGCCATGCGCCTTGCTCGGGCATACACTGGCAAGACCAAGGTCATCAAANTGCANGACCATTTCCACGGCTGGCATGATTATGCGATGGNCGGTTCAGACCGATCTGCGCCTGGNATNCCCGAAGCCAGTTGGGGGACCATGCTNGTTGTCCCTGCNGGNGACCTGGCGGCCGTGGAAGACACGATGAATGGAGATCTCGACATCGCNGCCATAATNTTGGAACCGACNGGCGCCCATTTCGGTCAGCTGCCTTTTGACNTNCCCAGCTATTTGAAAGGNCTGNGNGNACTCACCGCCCAGAATGGCGTTATCCTTATATTTGATGAAGTAGTGACCGGATTNCGNGCTGCNCCTGGCGGCNTCCAAGAACGNTACGGTATNAGGCCAGATTTGACGACCTTGGCCAAGATAGTGGCCGGCGGCCTGCCCGGCGGGGCTGTCGGAGGCAAGGCAGACATCATCGACATGATCGCCCACCGAAACGACCCGGACTGGGACAACAATCACCGTGTTTATCATCCGGGGACGTTCAACGGGAATCCTCTTTCGGCTGCTGCAGGGGCCACTGCGCTGGAGATGATTGCTAGCCAGCCTATCAATCACCAGGCGGACGCAATGGCAGAAAGACTAAAAAAGGGGATCAATGAGGTGCTGGGCAAGCTGGAGATCCCTGGTCACGCCCACGGCATTGCGTCCATGATTCACGTGGTGTTAGCCGACTGCGATTGCAACCGCGAACTCTGCACCATGTCCCATGTCAAGATTGCAGAGGCCAACGCCTCCCCGGCGGTGACAGCCATGAAACGTGGCCTACAGAACAGGGGAGTAGACATTATGAGCCGGGAAACATTCTTAGTGTCGGGTACGCACACCGACCAGGATATTGATCAAACGCTCAACGCCTTCGAAGACACCATGGCGGCGGTAAGGGCGGATGGGCTGGTCTAGGAAGTCGTTTCAGAGGCGTCCTTTCGCCTGGGCAAAAGCCTTGATTTTGTGGAAATCAGTGCGGCCAACACTACCGTCAATAAGATACCTACTACCAAGCAGTCCTAGCGGGATGACTTTTCCGGACAGTCGGAGATTGCTCGTGTTTCAAGGTGACCTGGCTAGAACTCGAAATGGTGGATTCTTTGTCAGAGTGAATCGGTCCGGTAGATTCCGTGTCAACGAAAGTCCTCCGGAATACGTTGACTTGGTTCGTTATCACCGCCGCTTCACGACCGCCCGGGTCGACGTAGGTTCTGAGTGAGATTCATCATAACCTCGTAGGGTATCACGGGCTCCTTTAGCAGGATTTCTGGGTTAATGACTATATCGGACGCAAATAAGGCAGCCGATTATGGCCGTCTATATACTTCTACGTCGATCGTCTTATACCGTTGCGGATGAGACGTGGGTCAGTGGACTAAAGACATCACAATAAAATTTGCCGGTGGGTGATGCTCCTGTCTCACGATTCTGGTAGAATCCCTCAATCTGACCCTGACTGCACGTAATGAGGTGGATCACCATGCCTAGTTTTACCGATAAGTTGACCGTCGGCGGCAGCGAGATGGATATGTATGCCGCTCTCCCTGATGGCCCAGGTCCTCATCCAGCGGTGGTTATCGCATTTCATGTTGGAGGGTTGGACGATTTTGACCGGAAGATGGCTGATCAACTAGCAGACGCAGGGTTCGTGGCCGTGGTGCCGGATCTGTTCCATAGGTTCCCTCGAAGCGTGATGGACGGACCGCGCTTGGATCGCCTGGGTCATCTTCAGGATCCGGACATCATTGCCGACATGAATGCCGCCGTCGACTTCCTGACTGCCAATTCATCCATTGACAGTAACCGATTAGGAGTCACGGGCTTCTGCATGGGAGGGCGCATTGCCTGGCTGATGGCTGCTTCTAACCCAATCTTCAAATGTACTGTGCCATTCTACGGCGGCAACATTATGGGCAATTGGGGCCCTGGTAACACCCCGTTCTCCATGGCCAACAACATCAACTGCCCCATGCTGTTCCACTTTGGCGCAGAGGACGGCAATCCATCGGTGGCAGATAGGGATTCCTTCGATGCGGAACTCACACGGCTAGGTAAAGATTTTGAGTTTCACACCTATGAAGGTGCTGGCCATGCCTTTATGGACTACACAAATCCAGAGCGCCATCATGCCGCGTCAGCTGCCGCTGCCTGGCCACGGACTATCGACTTCTTCAATAAGCATCTGAAATAAAAATCCCGATTCGCTGGGAAAATATATCCGAACTGAAAGGTGTCGCATGACGTCGTTTTGGGAAAAAGTACAGGTGAATGGGACTGAGATGGATGTTTACGCCAGCGTGCCTGACGGAACTGGCCCTTTTCCTGCCGTAGTTGTGGCGCAGCATGCTACAGGCGTCGACAAATTCATCCAGGACGTAGCCGACAAGCTGGCCGTAGCGGGTTATGTTGCCGTGGCTCCTGATCTATTCCACAGAATCACCGACGAGATGGTGGAGAGCACCGGTAAATCCAAACGTGACCAATTGAGCGACCCATTAATCATCGACGATATCAATGCCACCGTCGATTTCCTTACGGGATACTCGTCTGTAGATTCGAATCGGGTGGGTATCACTGGGTTCTGCATGGGTGGCAGAGTTACCTGGCTGGCTGCAGCAACCAACCAGATCTTCAAAGCTGCAGTGCCCTACTATGGAGGCAATATAATGGTGCCTTGGGGTGACGCTGCCGAGGCTCCTTTGGCTCTGACCTCGGGTATAAAGTGTCCAGTTTTGTTTCACTTCGGGGAGATCGACGAGAACCCTTCCCAAGACGATATGCTCGTCCTGGATAAGGAACTTTCCGCGAACAGCATCCCACACCAGTTCTATACCTATCCGGGTGCCAATCACGCCTTTATGAACCCGGCTAATCCGCCGCGTTACCAGCGGATTGCCGCAGAGATGTCGTGGCCTCGCACGTTAGACTTTTTCGGCACTCAACTCAAAGGACCTGATGGCTCCGGGGCGGATGCGCCGCCCTGTGAATGATTCATCTACAGATTTAGGAGATACCATGCCCCGCGTATCATTGGACTTGGAACTAGCAGATGACCGGGCGATTGCTAATTCAGACGGCTGGAGGATCGCTCCCGGCCTGGTACCAGGAGAATCTAACCAAGGTTTGGTTGCTGAGATGGGCGATAGCCCGGCGCGGCTCCCGGACTATGACGACTCTGGTTGGGAGAACGATTCAGATATCCAGAAACGTCGGTCGGTTGGATTCACGTTTGCCTGGTACAGGATCAAGATCACCATTCCATCCGAAGTCAAAGGCGAAAGTGTTGCCGGAGGACGGGTCTGGTTCGAAACCAACGTAGATAACTACGGGGAGGTCTACATTGACGGGAAGATTGATGGAGACAAATGGGTTGTAACTGGCAATAACACCCCTAAACGTATCCTGATTGAAGACCCGGCAGTTCCGGGAACACAACATACCATCGCTGTGTTGGTAGCAAATGCCCCTTTGGGTGCGCCCGTGGGCACAATATTTATGCGGTACGCTACTTTGGCGTTCGAGCCGGCGCCGGGATCCAGAACCTAGAAAACTCGCGTATATCAAGATCATGCTATCCGGCCGGCGGCCTGTAATCAGCGCCGGTCGGCCGGTTCGATTTTGGAGGTACCATGAATAGCCAATCGTTTGCGGGAAAGCTGGCTGCGCCGGAATTTCCGCAAGACTTGGAGTGGGTGAACTCAGATCGACCACTAACCATGCAGGAGCTTCGGGGCCGGATTGTGATCCTGGATTTTTGGACTTATTGTTGAATTAACTGCGCGCATATTTTCCCGCAGTTGCGGAAACTGGAAAAGAAATACGCCAACGAATTGACCGTCATCGGTGTCCATTCAGCCAAGTTCCCCAACGAGAAAGACACCTCAAATGTTGACAAGGCCGTTCACCGCTACCAGCTTGAACATCCAGTTATTAACGACGGACAGTTCCAAGTGTGGCAGCAGTATTCTTGCCGCGCTTGGCCCACACTGATGTTCATTGACCCGTCCGGCAATATCATGGGCAAACATGAAGGTGAGATGTCTTTCGATGACTTCGACAACTTGATGTCTCAGATGGTTACTGAGTTCGAGGGCCAAGGCAGCCTTACTCATCAACTGGGCCCGACTTCGTATATACCACCGGTTGATACACCCCTCAGCTTTCCTGGCAAGGTTTTAGCTGATGGTCCTGGCAATCGTCTGTTCATAGCGGATACCAATCATAACCGTATCGTTATAACGTCTCTAAGCGGTTCTGTTAAACAGGTTATCGGGAGTGGGGCAGAGGGATTGGCTGACGGTGATTTCGCGACCTGTTCTTTTAATCATCCTCAAGGCATGTTCCTTGATTCTGAGACCCTTTACGTGGCCGACACCGAGAACCACGCGATACGGCAAGTTGACTTGGACAGTGGAACCGTGGAGACCGTTGCTGGCAACGGTAATCAAGGAAACACCAGTGAAGGACGAGGCGAGGGCCGGACCAAGGAACTTTGCTCTCCGTTTGACCTGGTGAAGCATGACGGCATTCTATACGTAGCGATGGCTGGCGTTCACCAACTTTGGTCTATGGATGTGAAAGATGGCACGATTGGGCCCTTCGCCGGTACCGGAGGAGAAGCCATCACCGACGGGCCTCTGTCCTCCGCTCTGCTGGCACAGCCGTGTGGCATAACAACCGATGGGGCAAGACTCTACTTCGCTGATAGCGAAACCAGTTCGGTGCGCTCCGCGGATATCGATCCATCGGGTAGAGTCAGGACCATAGTCGGCCTGGACCTGTTCGTGTTCGGAGACGTTGATGGGTCAGACCACCACGTTCGCCTGCAGCACCCCATCGGCATCACCCACCACGAGGGCGTGCTGTACATTGCCGACACATACAACCATAAAGTGAAACNGGTGCTGCCTGTNACCAGNAGTGTTTTCTCTGTGCTGGGTAACGGCGAGGCAGGCCATGTTGATGGCCCGGCCGATCAAGCGCAATTCTCCGAACCCAGCGACATCAGCTTTGCCAACGGAAAGATGTACATCGCTGATACCAATAACCACGCCATTAGGGCCGCGGACGTTGAGTCTGGGACTGTGTATACCCTGGAGATCTCNGGACTTCGGTGATCGGACATCTAGGCCAAATGAGAAGGGAGTGGAGTCGTTGGCTTCTCAGGAATCGACAGGTGTTGGGCCCAGCGTCCGCGGTTGCGGGGACTGTATGGATGGGACTTATCTGTGATTTCTCGTATCTTGTCGGAGAAGACGCCACGCGTCCATCGGATTCTGGAACTGTTTCTTGGCCGGGAGATTGGCTGGGCGTATCGTACTCTATTCTATGCTGGCCGCTTTTCTCCAAGGGAACACCGCCGAGGATCAGACATATGTTCGGCGGTATCTATGGTGTGATTCGCAGTCGGGTACAGGATTTCCGAAGGGTTCCACCATTCATTTGTTGACGGGCGGTCAACCACAGTAGCGGACACGGTCGTGGATTGGATCTCCGCAGTGGTTTTGTGGGCCGCCTTATACCAGCAAGTCTTATCTCGGAGGGCGACTAACAGAATTTAGATATTGCTATACCGCTTTTGTAAGGATGGCGGAAACCTGGGGCTACGAAAGATTATTCAGGGCTTTCCGGTGGATGGTAAGGATGCGGTCCATTCCGGCCAGGTCTGTTTCCACGCTGGTTGAACCTTCTGGGAAATGGTGTTTCGCCAAGCCTTGGACAACCGGTATTTGCTCCGGGTCCATTTCTAACAGGATTATTCCAGTAGGCTTTAGTTTGGCTTCCGCTTGGGTCAATAGGCGTCTAATTAAGACTAGGCCGTCCGTGCCGCCGTCCAGAGCCAATAACGGTTCCTGCTGGACTTCAGGCTGGAGGGTTGGGATGCGGTCAGACCGGATGTAAGGCAGGTTGGCTACTATCAAGTCTACTGGTTCTGGCACCGCATCTAGCAAGTCGCCAATCCCTAATGTCACTCGATCTCCAACACTATGAGCCCGGATATTGTAGGCTGCCACGTCCAAGGCGGCGTCGGCCACATCTACTGCGAAGATCTTGGCCGCAGGCAAGTGGATGGCCAGGTTGATGGCGATTGCCCCGCTGCCCGTACCGACATCTGCGATAGTTAATTCTCTAGACTCCATCCCCATCATAGCCATAAATAGAGCGTGCTCGACAAGACCTTCTGTCTCAGGTCGGGGTATCAGTACAGATGGGGTAAGCACTACGTTTATGCCGTAGAACTCTCGCATACCCAAGATGTAGGCTAACGGCTCCCGTTGGTAACGCCGCGCCAATAGCGACTCCAAAGCCTCTTGTTGCTGGGCTGATACTTCGGTTTCTTGCTCGGCGAAGATGTTTTGACGCCCCATACGCATAACGTTCATTACCAGCACCTCTGCCTCGAGTCGGGCTTCGGGGATACCGGCTGCTTCTAACTTTTGGTGAGTGCCTTGGAGCACAGTACGGAGCGCAGGCATATACCGTTTTTTATCCTACCGGGCGATTAACATATGGGTGGGGAAGCTAGTCCGAAACCGCATGCCAAAGGGGAGAAAACAACGATGTGTAACCCAATCGCTCTGCCTAGGCAGTGGCTTCGGTCAGAAGCCGTTCTTCTTCCCAAGCGCTCAGGCGGTCGAACATGTCTTCGAGACCTCCGNCCATGAGCCTCGGNATATCGTGAAAATTNGCGTTGCTGCGGTGNTCAGTNACCCTGTCTTGAGGGTAATTATACGTCCGAATCTTCTCCGAGCGTTCGGCTCCGCCCACCTGGGAACGGCGGTTTTCGCTGATCTCGGCGTCATGCCGCTGCTGTTCTGCCTCGAACAACCGAGAGCGAAGCATCGACATCGCCCGTTGCTTGTTTTTGTGCTGCGAACGCTCATCCTGGCAGACCACAGTTAGACCGGAGGGTTCGTGAACGATCCGCACGGCGGTTGCTACTTTATTGACGTTCTGCCCACCGTGCCCTCCGGCGTGGAAGATGTCAATACGAATCTCGTTGGGATCGACCTTTACTTCTACCTCGTCAACTACCGGCAGCACGGCTACAGTGGACGTTGAGGTATGAATTCTGCCCTGGGTTTCTGTATTAGGAATACGCTGTACCCGATGTACGCCGCTCTCGAATTTCATGCGGCTGAACACGCCTTTGCCTTGTATCTCGAACACTATTTTGTTGAACCCGCCAACCTCTGTGGGGTTGGAGTCCATGACCTCGACTTTCCAGCCTTGGTTGGTCGCGTATCTGGAGTAGGCGCGGTAGAGATCCGCGGCAAATATACCTGCTTCGGCTCCACCGGTACCGGCGCGAATCTCCATGATTACGTCGCGTTCGTCGTTAGGGTTTTTGGGCAGCAACGCTAGGCGAAGCGCTTGAGTGAGTTCTTCCAACTTAGCTTGGGAGTTGTCCAACTCCTCTTTGGCCATTTCGACTAACTCTTGGTCTGACCCTTCTTTGACCAGAGCCTCAAGGTCTCCAATCTCACTGACCAGGTTTTTGTATTCTCCCCCGATATTCACCAGATTTTCTAGGGAGGCGCGTTCCCGAGCCANGGCCTGGATGCGTTCGAAATTGGCCGCAACGTCAGGATCTGCCATGGATTCTTCAATCTCACGGTAGCGTTCGATAACGGGGTCTAGTTTGTCAAGCATCGTGGCCATGGCCGAGTCATTCTCTTGATATTCGACTATGTCTATTATAGGCAATACGAGTGTGTCGAATACCGCAATATGAGACCAAGTTTAACTGAGGAATTAGGGATAAACAAGCGGGAATTCGGAAATTCACGAAGGGGAACGTGGGCCCGAAATACTTTAGGGCCTGTGCCCCCTTGACCGGCATCCTTAAAGTCTTAATAAGCTTTCTTGACTCCCCAGTGTAAGGCCACGGTCCCAAATCCGAGACGTCGGTAATTGACGTCTTCTAATCCCAAGCCAGTCAGCATTGATGCCAATTGGTCTGCCGCAAGGAAATAGTCTACGGACCTAGGAAGATAGGAGTATGCCGAACGGTCACCGGCAACCAATCTGCCAATAAGCGGTACTAAGCAGTGAAAGATAGGCCGAAATAGCGTCGATTTCACCCCAGGATTCATGGGCGCAAGCTCTAAGATGGCCACCCGCCCTCCCGGCCGGACTACCCGGACCATCTCCGATAGTGCTTTCTCAACATCTGGCATGTTTCTAAGGCTGAACCCGGCGGTGGCGCAGACAAAACTATCGTTGGAGAAGGGCAGTGAAAGGGAGTCTCCTGACATCATAGTGATTGAACTAGACAATCGCCTGGAGAGTATTTTGGCATCTGCTCTAACTACCATTTCCCGGAGCAAGTCGAGACCTACGGTATGCTTGATCCCTGGCCGTTTGGCCAATGCTATTGCCAGATCGCCAGTTCCACTGGAAATGTCTATAGCTGGGCCATTTAGATCATGGGCTGCCAGTGCGGCCGTCCGGCGTTTCCAACGGCGGTGCATGCCTAAGGTCATAAGGTCGTTCATAAGGTCGTAGCGGCCCGATATCCGCGAGAATAGGTCCGCGACGTACCTCTGTTTCTCGGCGCCTTGGAGTTCAGCCATTATGAAGTGGGACTAAGCCTCAGGGCCTTGGTATTGCAGGTCTCCGGGCATGTTTNGATCCACTCCAAGTGCAACCAATATTCTGGCCACCACGAANTCCACTATATCGTTGANGCCNTGNGGATNAAGGTAGAACGCNGGTTCNGGTGGGATNACGATAGCGCCCATGCGNCTCAGTGTAAGCATGTTTTCTANGTGGATACTGTGGAGCGGCGTTTCCCTGGGCACCAGNACTAATGGNCGACGNTCCTTAAGGCATACATCGGCGCTTCGTANTAGCAGGTTACCGGACAGTCCNCCGGCNANGGANGCGATGCTGTTCATGCTGGCGGGAACGATCACCATACCGGCGGTAGGGTAAGTTCCACTGGCTACCGGGGCGCGCAACTCGTTTATTGGGTAGTGGGCGAATGACGGGTGTTCCTGCCATTCTACCAGTGTTTCGTTATAGTTCTCTCCTAACTCTTCCTGCCATACCAGGCGGCCGGCATTGGAACACAAAGCCACCGTTGAAATGTCACGGCGCAGCAATTCGTCCACAGTCGCTCGTGCCATGACTGCTCCGCTAGCGCCTGAGATACCGACCACCACTGGATTTGTTCTGGCTGGGCTCAAAGCGTAACCGCCAATACTGTGAAAGTGAACAACACCATGGAAATCACGCTGTTGTATTGGAATAGCGGCGACCGAAGCTTGGACAGATCGTCTGGCTTGAGCAGTCCGTTTTCAAAGGTCAGGAGGATAACGGAGATGGCCCAGCCGATGAAGTAATAAAAGGACAAATCCAACCAGAAGCCTAAGGCCAAGAGGCAAGCAGCAGCAGCGGCGTGCATGGCTCTGGTGGTTTTCAGAGCGGCGGATATACCGAACCTCTTGGGAAAGGAATTCACCCCGTATTTCTGGTCAAAACTCAGGTCAGCACAGCCGTAGACGATGTCGAACCCACCGGCCCATAGTGCGACCGCGGCTGACAGGAGTACTGCTTCCGGGTCGAGGCGTCCAGTGACTGCGATCCAGGCCGCGGAAGGCGAGATCGCCAGTGCCCAGCCCAAGAAGAAATGGCAGGCCCAAGTGTAATACTTGGCGAAGGAATACATTACTACGTAGGCGGCGCCCACCGGCGCCAATGCCAGCG
>NZUD01000054.1 GCA_002697005.1 Chloroflexota bacterium
AGTCTGGGACAAATACCTTACAGATCAAGACAAGGCCCACGTGGCAATGGGCGAGAACAAGCAGGTGGGGTTCGGTGAAAGGCCAGCCCTGCTGCTGATTGACCTGTACCGATGGGTGTTCGGCGACCGGCCGCAGCCGATCCTAGAAGCCACCAGGGAATGGCCTTCCAGCTGCGGTATGGCTGCCTGGGATGCAATCCCGGCTTTACAGACGTTGCTAAAATCGGCCCGAGGTGCCGGAATACCGGTGATTCATGCTACGGGCCGGGACGACGACGGCCTGGCAGGATGGAGCACAGGTCGCCAGATATACGGTAATTCCGACCGCCGCCCCGAGGCCCTAGAACGCCGCAACCGCCGCCACGACATCATTGACGAAGTAGCGCCGATCGATGGCGAACCTGTCATACGCAAAGATTCACCCAGCGCCTTCTGGGGAACACCCCTCATGGGCCACCTAACGGCCCACAACATTGACACAATCATTGCAGTGGGGGAAACCACTAGTGGCTGTGTTCGGGCCAGTGTGTTGGACGGCTGTACCAACCGCTTCCGCATGATTGTGGTGGAAGAGGGCGTGTTCGATCGGCACGAGGCTGCCCACGCCATAAACCTCTTTGATATGAACCAAAAGTATGCAGATGTGTTGCCGCTGGCTGATGTGCTCGAATACCTGGGCGAGGTCGGCGCCAAACGACGAACGGCGGTTTAATAAGACCCTTCCTCCGGGAAAGAAACCAAGTTGGTTGATTGGGATTCGTGCCTGTGGTAAATTAGATTTAATCAGATTGACCAGAAACGGTCGGAGAATCAAATGGCTTACGTCACCCCTCGCGAGGGCGAGAACCCAGAGAGCCTGGTCAACCGGTTCCGGGCTTCTGTCCAACACTCAGGTATACTGCGCGAACTCAAAGACCGGCGCTTCTTCCGCTCCAAGGCGCAGAAGGAACGCCTGGCAGCTCAGAGAGCAGCGCGGCGACGGCGACGGCAGAACCGAAGGTAAGGCCACACAGATAGGTCGTGACCAGCCCGAAATTGGGCTGTCATCTAATCATCCCTTCACTGCTTCAACTACTTTGTTCCACCAGGCGGCTCCTCGAGCCGCCTGTTTCATTTAAGTCCAATCTCATACTTTTTCCGTTGGCCTGAATGCCGCACCGCGAACCTGCCAGGCACGTTGACAGCTATTAATGCCACTGGTAGATTGGATTGGTTGCCCTTAGCACCCGTTGCTCAAAATTGCTAAAGGGCAAGGACATTCAGGAGAGTACCCGTGCCTCGATACGATTACCGATGCGAAAGCTGCCGAACTGAATTTGAACTGGTGCAGTCCTTCGCCGAAGCCGGCAACGGCACATGCCCAGCCTGCTCTGGGAAGGGTCAAAGGGTGTATCATGCGGTCCCAGTGATCTATAAAGGCAGCGGCTTCTACACCACCGACTACGGTCGACCCAAACCTCCCTCGGAGAGCAAGGGCAGTTCCAACAACGATAGTTCGGACTCCACGTCCACAAGCGACTCCAAATCTTCCTCGGATACCAAGGCGGATACCAAGGCGGATACGCCTGCAAAGTCCACTAGCGACAGTTCAGCCTCCGCTACCACTGACTCAAGCAGCACCCCCTCTTCCACCTCTGCTAGCTCAACATAGAAAACTAGCATAGGCTTCCTTACCCCTTAGGAAGTGCCCTTCAAGGGTTTCCATGGGAATATTTCGATTTTTCTTAGGGATACATAGCCGATGAGGGCATTGGTGCAAAGAGTTGCCAAGGCTTACGTTACCGTTGCCGACGAAACCGCAGGGGCGATTGGCGTGGGCTTGGCAGTTTTGTTGGGAGTTGCCAAAGATGACGACGAAGCCGACGCCAGCTACTTAGTGGAGAAGATATCCAACCTTCGGATCTTTGCCGACGGTGAAAACCGGTTCAACCTGTCTGCTTTAGATGTGAGAGCCGATATATTAGTCGTAAGCCAATTCACGTTGTACGCTGATACACGTAAAGGACGCCGCCCCGACTTCAATCAAGCGGCGGGACCGGAAGAAGCCAGGCGCCTTTACGAACATACGGTCCAGTTGTTTCGTAACGCTGGGCTGGCGGTGGCAATTGGGCGCTTTCAGGAGCACATGCAAGTCACGCTGCAGAACGACGGGCCTGTGACACTAATGCTGGACAGCGCCGATCGGCAAAAGCCACGCCGACGCGACAGGCACCCAGAACCCCGTTAATCGTTCTCCAGTTCCGTTCCATGGCCAATATAAGCAGGACGCCTGGGCTCACCATGCCTCTATCCCTTTGGCGAAGCCACTACCAACGGCAAATACTAATCGAATTCCAAGTCGAGGCTGATATCCAGAGCATCCACGGAATGAGTCAAACCGCCGATAGAAATCAAGTCCACGCCTGTTTCAGCCACCGCCCGCACCGTGTCATAGGTGATGCCTCCAGAAGCTTCGACGATGGCCTGGTCGCCGATGACCTTCATGGCCTCGACCATCTCAGGCACGGACATGTTATCCAGCATGATTATGTGAGCCCCGGCCTCCAGGGCCTCTTGCACCTGGTCCATGCTCTCCACTTCCACTTCAACCTTGATAGTGTGGGAAGCCCGAGCCAGGGCCAATTTAATTACGTCCTTGAGACCCATCTCCCGGAAGGCGTTGGCCTGGATGTGGTTATCTTTAATCAGGATTCCATCCGCCAGGTTCAACCGGTGGTTGTAGCCACCACCCATACGTACCGAGTATTTGTCGAGAAAGCGGTGGCCAGGGGCGGTCTTACGCGTGTCCACGATCCTGGCATTTAGCCCCCGAACTGCCTCGACGTACCGGTTGGTGTCGCTGGCGATACCACTCATGCGCTGCATGAAATTGAGAGCGATACGTTCAGCCCTGAGGATGCCAGCGGCGGAGCCCCGGACCACCGCGATGTCGTCTCCTGGACATAGTGGGGCTCCATCTTGCAAGATTGCACTGGCGTTCAAAGTCGGATCCACCCGATGAAAGACAGCGATGGCCACGTCCACACCGGCCAGCACCCCTGTTGCCTTGGCCCGAAGCCGGCCCGTTCCTTGAATCTCGGGCGGTACCACCGCCTGGGTTGTAGGGTCGTTGAAAGTCTGGTCTTCAGCGACGGAAGCGTCGATCAATGCGTGAACATCGGGGGGAAATTGAGTCATGGTACGCCTTCCTCATTCTCTAAAAAAACCGGCGGTTAGGCAGTCACAAATTTACCTCAACCACCAAGGGTGAGCCAGAAGAAAAATACTGGCAGGAAAGAGGCGTTATGGGAGAGACAGCATCCGTTCAAGGGCGGCCTTAGAGTCTCGTTTAACGTCCTCTGGCACGGTAATCTCGTTACTGACCTTGCCCACCAAGAGGTCGTCGAGCATCCAGAGCACGTAGGCGGGGTGAATCCGATACATGGTGGAACAGGGGCAAGTTACCGGGTCCAAACAGAACACTGTCTTGTCCGGATTGTTGATGGCCAGGCGGTTGACCAAGCTGACCTCTGTGCCTACTCCCCACTTGCTTCCGGATGGGGCCGAGTTGACCATTTCGCGGATAAACTCGGTAGAGCCGACCATGTCCGCAGCTTGGACAGTCTCCATCGGGCACTCCGGGTGGACCACGATATTGATATCGGGATGAAGTTCCCTGGCTGCCTCTATCTGGCTGACTGTGAATCGAGTATGAACGGAGCAGTGTCCCTGCCAGAGCACCATCTTGGCCGCGCGAAGTTGCTCAGGGGTATTGCCGCCCAACTGNCGGAAGGGGTTCCAGACGACCATNTCGNCCAAGGATATTCCCATTTCCAGAGCTGTNTTGCGACCAAGGTGTTGGTCAGGCAGGAAAAGAGACCCGCTCGCCCTGTTCAAAGGCCCATTCAAGCGCCGGCTTGGCNTTNGATGANGTGCAGACGATNCCCCCATTNCGNCCGCAGAGNGCCTTNATCCCGGCGATGGAGTTCATATAGGTGATNGGCACTATCCCGCCGGGTCCTAGGACCTCTTCCAGATCTGCCCAAGCGTCATCCACGTCATCCATAGGCGCCATGTCGGCCATTGAACAGCCTGCGGTGATATTGGGCAGGATAACTCTCTGGTGGGGGGCCGCCAGGATGCAGGCGGTCTCCGCCATGAAATGCACGCCGCAGAAGATTATGTAATCTGCCTCTGGGCGAGTGGCGGCTTCGCGGGAAAGCAAGAAGGAATCGCCTTGGAAATCGGCATACTTAATCACCTCTTCCCGTTGGTAGTGGTGCCCTAGGATGGTGACCGAGCTGCCCAGTTTACTGCGGGCTTCACCGATACGCAGGTCAAGTTCTTCGGCTGTGTAGTGCAAGTACTCCGAGGGAATCTGCTGCCACCGCACATTCACGGCCATCTCTTCGGCCAGCGGTTTAGAGGGGAGTTCGTCTTCGGGCTTGCAGAACGCGGAATGCTCAAGTTCCGTGACTGGCACGGAGGGGCGGCGACTCGTTAAAGCCATTCGTTGGCGCCTCGAGGGGTTAGTAATTTGACTCCAGCAGCTAGTGAACCCTGAAGGGACCACGGGCTGGAGCGTTCAATCTTCACTGTGACCAATTCACCTTGATGATACGCCTCACTTTCAAAGAACACTAGTTTATGGGAACGAGTGCGGCCCTGCCACTTTCCTCTCTGGAGGCCTTCTACCAGAATCTCCTCGTAGCGGCCCACCAACTCGGCGTTGATCTCTGTCTGGATCTGCTCTTGCTGGGCGTCCACCCTTTTGCGGCGGGTGGTCTTCTCTTCCTCAGGCACGGCATCGTCCATGTTCCTTGAGGCGATGGTGCCAGGCCTGGAGGAATAGGCCGCGCAGTGGACCTTATCCAAGCGGAGTTCCGCCAGGAGGTCCAGGGTCTGCTGGAACTGTTCTTCGGTCTCTCCCGGGAATCCCACGATGATGTCGGTGTTCAGTGCGACTTCAGGTATGACTTCTCTGATCCTGCCGACAAGGTCTATGTATTCGGACCGGCTGTACTGACGCCGCATCTCATCCAGCACCTGGTCGTCGCCCGCCTGTACCGGCAGGTTGATATGCTCACAGACCTTGGCCACGTCAGCCACCGCCTGGATAATCTCTTGAGTCATAAACTTGGGGTGAGAGGTCAGGAAACGAATACGCTCGATTCCGTCAATCTCATTGAGTCTTCTAAAAAGGTCGGCCAGGTTTGGTTGGTCAGGCAGGTCATGGCCATAGGCGTCCACGGTCTGGCCCAGCAAGGTTACTTCTTTCACGCCCCTGGAGGCAAGAGTCTCCACTTCAAAAGCTACTTCCGGAATCGGGCGGCTGACCTGACGGCCGCGTCGGTAAGGGATGATGCAGAAGGTGCACATTAGGTCACAACCGTGGATTATGGGCACGTGACAGGTGACGTCAGGCCGGTTGGGGGTCAAGGGGCCGATGCAACCTTCCCAGTCAACACCAACGCGCTCGCCGACCATCTCTAGTAGAGGTTCAAACTGCTGAGGCCGCATGAACACGTCGACGTAAGGGAAGCGGCGAGCCAATTCATCGGTCTGGGGGCCTACCATGCAACCCATAAGAGCTATGATGCGTTCTGGCTGGTTCTTCTTGAGGGGAGCCATCCATGCCAGGTTGCTAGCAACTTTATCTTCAGCGCCCTGCCGCACCACGCACGAATTCAAAACGATAACATCAGCGTCGGCAGCCTTCTCAACCTCCTGGACTCCTAGCTGCTCCAGGGCCGATCCCAGGCGTTGGGAGTCGGCGGTATTCATCTGACAACCGATGGTCCAAAGGTAATAACTGTTCATATAAAGCAGGCTGTGTAGGTGGCAGTGTTCTTGATAGGAATTTTAATCAGCAGATACGTATATCGCAGATGTCATTGTTCATAGCGACGAAATAATCAGAAGAGATGTGGCGGAAAGAGAGGGATTCGAACCCTCGGAACCTTTGCAGGCTCACGCGATTAGCAGTCGCGCACAATCGTCCACTCTGTCATCTTTCCCCGCACTCGGTAAATGTTACCAAATGGAGCTATGGCCATCAATACCCGGTATTCACGCCTAAACCCGACAGCGATTGTTAAATTTCAAGGGAATTTCAAGTCCGTAATTCCCTTGAGCTATATTGGATGGTCAGTTCTTCGCACTTAATGGGCACCTTCGGCATAACATTAGCCGATTTTCGAACATTTAAACTAAAATCTGATAAGATTTCGGTGTTGACACCTTTTAGAACCAGCCATATGATTGTGCGGGACTTTTTACAAAGAATCGCTTGGGCTAGGTCGAACGATAGGAAAGCGCCGACTGGCCCAACAATCACGGAGTGTAGAGCCGATGGATGAACTTGACCGAAAAATAATCGCTTTGTTGCAGCTAGACGGCCGGGCCTCTAACGCCAAGATTGCCCGTGAAGTTGGTGTCAGCGAAGGAACCGTCCGGCGACGCCTGCGCCGCTTGGTGGTGGACGATGTAATCAGGATTATCGCCGTGCCCAACCTAGAAAAGCTAGGTTACGCCACCACCGCGTTGATCGGGCTTCAGACAGGCCCGGGAAAATCAGAGGCGGTCGCCGAACACATCGCCAAACTCGATGAAGCCCACTACGTAGCTATCACCACCGGCGCGTACGACGTGTTCATCTGGGCCGGGTTGGAATCAGCTGAAGGGCTGGGAACTTTCTTGCGCTCCAAGGTCGGCACCATCGACGGGGTCCAGCGCACCGAAACCTTCGTTAACCTTTCCATAAAGAAGAGAACTTATGGCCTAGTTCTCTGAGGCGAATCGCAAGAACCGATTTTGAAACTAAAACCACCGCAGATACAGCGGTGGTTGTTCTTGGCCCACTCATCTTGCATTGCCAATCCGCTATGCTATAATCTGGTTGCATTTTTGTCAGCCGCAACCAGACTCAAGAAGCTCTTTCCGATGGGGCTGGCGCAACACTGAAGTATAGGAGCCTGCCACTATGACCTACATCATCGCCGAACCTTGCGTTGGACTCAAAGATTCGGCTTGTGTTGATGTTTGCCCAGTTGACTGCATCTACACTCGCGACCAAGACGATATGTACTACATCAGCCCTGACGAGTGCATCGACTGCGCAGCTTGTGAGCCCGTCTGCCCGGTGACCGCCATTTTCGCCGAAGACGCAGTGCCCCCGGAGTGGCAAGAATACATCGAAAAGAACTACGAGTACTTCAAGAACGTCGACCCCTCCGAACTGAAGCGCAAATAGGACCCATCTCCTTCCATCTTGGAAGGATTTCAACACTCCCAAGGCCGGCCTCTTGGGATCGAAATAATAAAACCTTTAAAGGGTCGCCCTTTAAAGGTTTTATATCGTCACCGAAGGACGATAATCCTGCAGTTGACAGGATGTGCGGGTTGGGCACGTACTGTAAGCCGCCTGCATTTCCAAAAATTCACTCAGATTTTACGGCTAGGAGCCTCACATGAATGTTGACTCAACCCCTCAGTTCGTAGAAGAAGCTTACAAAAAAATGGAGCGTAACCTGGAGGTTGTCCGGTCCCGGTACAACAGGCCGTTGACTCTAGCGGAAAAGCTGCTCCTTGGTCACCTAGACGACGCTACGGGGGCCGAACTGGATCCGGGTGAAAGCTACATCAACCTGAACCCAGACCGGGTCGCCCACCAAGACGTGACCGGCCAGATGGCCATCTTGCAGTTCATGCAGTCTGGACGCAACGAAGTTGCCGTCCCCACCACGGTCCACTGCGACCACCTAATTCAAGCGCGGGTCGGTGCATCGTCCGACCTTCAAGACGCCCTCAATGAAAGTAGCGAAGTCTACCAGTTCCTCGAATCGTCGTGCCGCAAATACGGCATGGGCTTCTGGAAGCCTGGTTCCGGCATAATCCACCAGGTCAACCTCGAGAACTATGCCTTCCCTGGCTGCCTGGTCATTGGCACCGACTCCCATACTCCCAACGCAGGCGGCCTGGGCTCACTGGCCATCGGTGTGGGCGGCGCCGACGCCGCGGACGTTATGGCAGGCCTGCCTTGGGAAGTCAAATACCCGACTCTTATCGGAGTCCACCTCACGGGCGAGATGAGCGGCTGGACCGCTCCGAAAGACGTGATCATCTACTTGGCTGGTGTTCTCACCGTAGCCGGCGGCACTAATGCCATCATCGAATACTTCGGCCCCGGCGTGGAGTCAATCAGCTGCACTGGCAAGGCCACCATCACCAACATGGGAGCCGAGCTCGGCGCAACTGGAGACGTCTTCCCATTCGACAGCCGGATGGCGACCTATCTTCAAGCCACCCGCCGCCCCGAACTGGCCGAGCTTGCAGAGAAGTACAAGCACCTTCTCACTGCCGACCCTGAGGTAGAAAAGGACCCAAGTCAGTACTACGACCGCATCGTGGAGATCGACCTTTCCAAGCTGGAGCCACACATCACCGGGCCCCATTCGCCTGACCGCGCCCGACCCATATCAGCACTGGCTAAAGAAGCCAAGGAAGAGGGTTTCCCGGACGCGGTCTCTGCCGCTTTGGTCGGCAGCTGTACCAACTCGTCTTACGAAGACATGAGCCGTTGCGCCGACCTGGCCCGCCAGGCCAAAGAGCACGGATTGAATTCCGCTGCCAAGTTCATGATTACACCAGGTTCGGAACAGGTACGCGCTACCATCGCCCGGGACGGCCAGCAGCANGCACTGGAAGACATTGGAGGCATGGTCTTGGCCAANGCCTGCGGCCCTTGCATCGGTCAGTGGCGTAGGGACGAGATGCCCGAAGGCGAGCCCAACTCTATCGTCACGTCGTACAACCGTAACTTCCCCAAGCGCAACGACGCGAATTCAGGCACCATGAACTTCATCGCCAGCCCCGAATTGGCTGTGGCCATGGGCCTAGGTGGCAGTTTGAGCTTCAACCCGCTAACCGACACCCTAACAGGGGCCGACGGCAAAGAGTTCATGCTCCAAGCGCCCAAACCGGCGCCTGAAGTTCCAGCCAACGGCTTCGACTCCGGACAGGCGACCTACATCGCACCTCCCGAGGATGGTAGCGACGTCAACGTCAACGTCAATCCCGACAGCTCCCGCTTGCAGATCTTGGATCCGTGGCCCGCTTGGGACGGTCAGGATTTCACCGACATGCCGGTGCTGGTGAAAGCCTCCGGAAAGTGTACGACGGACCACATCTCTCCAGCCGGAGCCTGGCTCCGCTTCCGGGGACACCTNGATAATTTAAGCGATAACATGTTCTTGGGTGCGGTCAACGCATTCACNGACGATCCCGGTACTGGCCTCAACCAACTCTCTGGTGAGCAGATCCAGCCCATCCCTGAAATCGCCAGGGAGTACAAAGCCCAAGGCATGCAATGGATCGCCATCGGTGACACCAACTACGGAGAGGGTAGCAGCCGCGAGCACGCGGCNATGTCGCCGCGGATGCTTGGTGCAGCCGCGGTCATCACACGCAGCTTTGCCAGAATCCACGAGGCGAATCTCAAGAAGCAGGGCGTTCTGCCCCTAACCTTTGAGGACCCCGGAGACTACGACCGTATCCGGGCCGACGATCGTCTGAGCATCATCGGCTTGAACAACCTAACACCTGGACAGCCACTGGTATGTGTGGTCTCCCACGACGACGGCGAAGAAGAACGCATCAACCTTCGCCACACCATGAATCCTGGTCAGATCGACTGGTTCAAAGCTGGCTCCGCTATGAACCACATGAAAAACACGGCTTAAGGGTAAGCTTAGATTCGGTTCAGGTTTGACTAAAGTTGTACAAAGAGGGGACTGGCTTCTAGCCAGCCCCCTCTTTGTTTCACCGTCGTTCTGGCAAAGGCCAAATGCAAGAATGCCCGGGTTGGTCAATCCTCATTCAATCTGATAAGTACAATGTCTCTGGATTCAAGCCTTTACTCGAANAATTAGAAGTTGTCCTCGACCACTGAGCTTGCCCTCTCACAACATCCGGAAAACCATTACGCTCCGTTCGTCAAGACTTGCAAAGAACCAGGATCGGTCAAACTAACGACGCGCAAAAGGNCCCCGAATAATTGGGGCCCTTTTTATTTCTAACTNCATAGTTGTTTAACCCAGNTCATTCAAACAGGCGTCGATGGGTTTGCTCANGCAGGAAAAAATAGGAGTGTCCACCAGGGTGTAAGGNCGGGCTTTGGACTCTCTTAGGTCCATCACCAGGTCTAGGAAATTGGACGGGTCGTCAGTCTCAAATCCCAGTACGAATTCCTGATCATCCAGGCCGAAGGAATAAGCCGTGCTAATCTTTACGTCCGGGTATTTGTGCCCGATAACGAAATGCTCGTTCATAAGNTCCTGGCGCTCTTCCTTAGGCAGTTGGTACCACTCATGAGTCTTTATGAATGGGTATACGAACAGATATTTCCGNCCGACGATTCGCATTGTTGCAACACCAGTCCCCTCTTGNCCNTCGTGTTTGTGGTCGTCGATATATGGAGAGCGGCGGGTCATGGCCAGATAGGAATGTGGCATGGTCAGGTANGGGGCCAGGTCAGTGTGGTTAACTCTGGCCATCAGCTCGTTGATGGGTTCTATCTCCTCGCTGACTTTCCAGAGCATGAAATCCGCATCTCCGCGGGTACCCACTAGGCTGTAGCTGGACATGAACACGCGGTCTGAGAATTCCGCCAGTACTTCCGCGAACTGAGCTTTGCTGTCCTGGCGCTCCTTGACCGGAAGGCTGCGCCACTCTGGGTTGACTTTGAAGAACGAATACTTTACGAAGTCTCGCCTGACTTGTTCTGTCATCTGATCCTACTTGGGAATTTCGCTAGTTTGTCGAAGAACCCGCAGTCTGATGATAGATGCGGGATGGTTGAGCTTAATCATAGCAACGGCGAACTCGTTGTGGCAATGTAACCACTCCAACACTGCCCATTAGNCACAGTAGGNCTTCTGTGTNCTTAATATNGAAACGCTAGGTCATCATCAATATTGATTTAATTCATTATTTTAGTCNGACTAATCCATANTACTGGAGGGTTGCCCTATGCTTAACGATTGGCAGCAACTATAAAGCCCGCCAGCAACCNCCGGATTTTAATAAACCACGTTAAGCTTCACCTCGTATTTCTCCCGCCCGAGGATTTGATTGCCGCTCCGCGGGACCTGCAAGTCAACGTGGAATACCTTCATCGCAGAGTCGCGTATTTGTCAAGTTCGCCGAGCAATACGTTGCTTTCCCATCAGGCGGTGCTACAATTTCCGAGTGCTCCCAACCAGCGGACCGAATCATCCAAACAACGGCAAGATAGAGGTTGTAGCAATGGTAGATTTAGGCTCAGGTTCCTACACGTACGAAGTAGAAGAGAGTTGGGGAAAACTCCCAGACGGTTGGTCCTTCAAGGAATGCGCTGCAGTGGGGGTAGACGGCCAAGACAACGTCTACGTATTCAACCGAGGTGAGCATCCCGTGATCGTCTTCGACAAGGACGGTAATTTCCTCCGTTCTTGGGGCGAGGGAATCTACCCCAGAGCCCACGGTATAACCATGGGGCCCGATGACAGCATCTATCTAACCGACGACGGTGACCACACCGTGCGCAAATGCAACATGGACGGCTCGGTCATATTCACGCTGGGCGTTCCAGGTACACCAAGCCTGTTCATGAGCGGAGACCCCTTTAACCGCTGCACCCACGTTGCCCTAGACCCGCAGACAGCCGAATTCTATGTGTCAGACGGCTACGGCAATGCGAGGGTGCACAAGTACTCACCAGACGGCAAGCTCCTCTTCTCCTGGGGCGAGTCNGGCACAGGGCCGGGACAATTCAACATCGCCCACAACGTCTGCACCGACAAAGATGGGTGGGTCTATGTAGCAGACCGCGANAACCAGCGGATACAGGTCTTCGATAAGGACGGCAAGTTCGAGACCCAGTGGAAGGATATGGCTCGTCCCTGCGGCCTGTTCATCGACACCAGCGGAGACCAGAAGGTCTACGTCGGNGAGCTAGGCTGCTACATAGGCCCCAATAGCCAGGCTTCCGGACTAGGCCCCCGAATCGGCATCATGGACCTGAATGGCAACTACTTGGCTAAATTGGGCGACATCCCAGAAAGCGACCAGCCCGGCAGCTTCATGGCACCTCACGGCGTGAGCATTAACTCCAAGGGTGACATCTTTGTGGGCGAGGTCTCATGGACCCACACACGAAGTTACNCCAATCCACCAAGCGAAATACGGTCCCTTCAGAAACTGACCAAGAAATAAAATCTGCTGGGAGGAAAAGGCCCCGTCAGAAAGATTTTCCCCTTGAAATAGCCGTTCAAGAGACCATTCCTACGGAGCGCACAACCCATGGAAATAAGACTTGGCAGCCTGAANCGGGATGCCAAAGAAGCACAGGGTACTGCAATCATCATCGACGTGTTCCGGGCGTTTACCACAGCCGCCATCGCCTTTGACCACGGAGCCAAAGAGATAACGCTGTTCGCTGAGCCTCAAGATGCTATGGCCCTCCATAAGAAGGGCGTTGGCGACTATCTCATGGGCGAGGTAGGCGGGAAAAAGCCGGAAGGATTCGATTTCGGCAATTCNCCTCACGAGATATCCCAAGTAGATCTAACAGGTAAAACTCTAATTCAGTCCACTAGAGCAGGCACGGTGGGAGTGGAAGCCGCTTCTAGCGCCAAAGATATTTTCCTCGGATCGTTCGTTGTNGCCCAGGCAACGGTGGATGCCGTAAGGTCAGAAATGCCAGCATTGGTCTCTATAATCGCCATGGGTGACCAGGGTGTAGTGCGTTCTGACGAGGATGAGCACTGCGGCATCTATCTACGGAACATCATGGAAGACAGAAAGCCCGATTTCAATGCCGTGAAGAGTCTGATACTAGAAGGCGGGGCGACTCAGAAGTTCTTCGACCCACGACAACCGCAATATCACCCGGAGGACGTTACCCTGGCATTGGANGCTGACCGATATACTTTCGCCATGAAAATCAGCCGTGAAGATGGACTGCTGGTAGCCCGAAAGCACACCGGTTAAACCTCTGCAGGNAACCGGTCCAGCTTCAGGTGTTCGGTGCCGGGTACATCGGACTTGCCATCCGCTATCAAGTCCGAGACGGCATGGGCCATGCCAGTACTCCAGAGGATTCCTTTTCTGCCGGCTCCCGTAGAGACATAAAGGTTGTCCCACCCCAAAACCNGATCCACGATGGGCAGTCCGTCCCCNGAGAGGGGTCTAAGACAAGCGGTCTGCTGCACCAATTCCGCGTCGCTCATGCCTGGAATCATCTTTAGGAAATCNTCCATNATACTGTTGCGGCCCTCTGGATTGATGCTGTCATCAAATCCCGATTCCTCTTCGGTCGTGCCGGCCCAGATGAGGCCATCGGACTTGGTGGCCACATAACTGTGGGAGTAATTCACGGACAATTTCAAGGGGTCATAGTCTGTCCGCAACCTTAATATCTGGCCTTTGAGGGGAGTAACGGGGATGTTCACGCCGCACCATTCCGAGGCCTGACCGGTCCAAGGGCCCATAGCGAGCACGACAAATCCGGCATTGATGGCCCCGTTTTCCAACCGCACACCAGTGCAACGGCCGCCTTCACTGATCAGGCCTACAGCACGGCGCTGAAGCATCTCCACGTTGTAGTGCTCTCCGGCGCGCATGGCCGCAAGAATAAACCGGTACGGTTCCACGGCACCCGGGCTCTGCGCGAACAATGCGCCCGCTATCTCTCTGCTCACCTGGGGTTCTAATTTCCTGGCTCGAACATCATCTACCCACTCAACGCTGAAGCCGCCAACCTCTTTCATCCATTCGATGTCTTTCTTGGCTTTTCGTACCTCTCCATCAGTGAAGGCCAGATTTAGCCGGTCACGCAATTCGAACCCCACGTCGATTCCTGAGATTTCCTGAAGCTCGCTTGCCAGGCTGCGGTGCCGCCCGTAGCACCATATGCTGAACTCTAATAACGGCTCCGGCGCCCCAATACCAGTCAGTGGGTCAAGCCCGCCGAACGCAAACCCCGATGCGTGGGCCCCCAGTGAGTCCGCCTCCAAGATCGTAACTTTGTAACCCCGCCGGCCTAGAAGATAGCCACTGAGGCAAGCAACTATGCCCCCGCCGACAATCACCACATCCTTTGATNTAGNAGTCAATTAATNTCTCTCGTTTTCAGCCCNACAAGAATGGAATAAGGGTNCNTTGTCAGATCCTCTAAAGAACTTATCACAGGTACGGCGCGGGNGTAACAATCTCTTGGGAATTCTGCGAGGTGATGCACTATAGCCCTTTGAACCAGGCTTCAAATCGATCCAAATAGCCCAGGTCCCCAAGGGCCACGAGCTTTCCAGATGCTACGCCATCCGCAGCACTCAGGCGTCCGTAAGTGAACAGGAGATAATTCTCTTCTGAAGCGGAAAGAGAGACATCGGCTTGAGGAGTTTTCCCAGGCTCCATGACGAATTGATCGCCGGTTACAATCATGCGATAGGTTTCCGAGCCCACATCAAAACGATAGGCCACCGGCCTGGGCAGTCGGTCAGATGGGCGAAAGCACATGCTCAACCAGCGGGCCGTCATATCTAGGAGCACCGGCACGCATCCGGAGTGTAGGCTCGCGTNAGGTTGAAAGGCGGAACGAATGTCATAGTCGTGAATAGCGAGTTCTTGGATGCGCAGTTCCACATAAGCTGCTGCCGTCATAGCGCCGCGCCGGACGTGCCAAGCCAAGGTCTCCCATGAGTCGCCGCCGTATTGGTCAAATTGTTGGTGAAGCTTTTCGTAGCTAGCGTCGAAGGATTCCAGAAAGTGTCCTTCTAGTTGGTTGCTTCGGTCTATGTCACGCTGGGCGTTGGTAACAGATAGTTCCGCCGGTTCCGGGGGTACAAATCCGGCCGGAGGGTTGGANTCCCCACCCNTNCCCCTTTCCATGCTCTCGGTCTGCCGTTCCGCGCCGCCAATCAGGTGACTCACCACATCCCGCACTTTCCACTCGGCACAAGCGCTGGGCAATTCCCATTGCTCCGCAGTCAGGTCGCCCAGATACGTCCTGATGTCTGCAGCCAGTTGTTTGGCCACCCCAACACGATACTCAATCTCAGTGGTTTCGCTCGGCATTTCTTTCACTNTCAAACCTCTGCGTNAGGCTGGTGGCGCCGTCATCGACGTTCTTGTACAATCTCAGGCACCATCCTCAGGCAACTATTGACGGTTNCCTGAATCGGCGAAAAGGACTGTTCAGCCATGAAATTGTGCTTCTTCCATCTGATGCCCTACCAGGACCTGCCCAATAACTTCGAGAAAGATTATCACAGCGTTTGGGTAGACGCACCCAACTCGCTCTTCGACCCCNAAAAAGCCGAGCACATGTACAACGATTTCCTAGACGAATTGGAATACGCNGAAGCCATGGGCTTCGATGCAGTCTGCGTAAATGAGCACCACGGCAACGCCTACGGGNTGATGCCGTCGCCNAATCTGATGGCATCCGCTATGGTCAGGGCCACTTCCAACGCCGCCGTGGTGGTATTGGGCAACAGCCTGGCCCTCTACAATCCNCCCATCAGAGTCGCTGAAGAGATGGCGATGCTGGACGTCATGAGCGGAGGCCGGCTCATTGCCGGATTCCCTCTAGGCACAGCGATGGACACGATCTTCGGATACGGCCAGGTGCCCGCCACCTTGCGGGAGAAATACACAGAGGCCCACGACCTGGTGATGAAAGCCTGGAAAGAGCGCGAGCCATTCGCCTTCAACGGCAAGTATACCCAGCTTCGCTACGTAAATATCTGGCCCCGCCCNTACCAGCAACCACACCCGCCCATCTGGGTGCCAGGCAGCGGCAGCCTTGAGACCTGGGACTGGACCATCGACAACGACTACGTCTACTGCTACTTGAGCTACTCCGGTTATAAGGTGGGTAAGTCCATTTTGGATGGATTCTGGGACGAGATGGAGCGAAAAGGGAAAGAGTTCAACCCCTACCACGCCGGGTTCCTGCAATTGGTGGCGGTTTCAGAGACTGACGAACAGGCTCAAGAATACAAGGACTCCATCGAGTATTTCTTCAAGAAGAGCCTGCATGTCCCNGCTGGGTTCGGCAANCCACCGGGCTATCGGACGGTCAAGACCAACGCCTCCAACTCTGCTAACTCGACCATGGACGCGCGCAGCAAGCAACTCAGNGACTTCACCTGGACAGACTACCTGGAAGCCGGTAACGTCATCGTGGGTAGTCCGAAGACCGTAGTCGAAGAGTTGACGCATGCGGTCAAGGAACTACGGGTGGGTAACCTCATGCTACTTCTCCAATTCGGTGACATGAACAAGGAACTAGCCCTGAAGAACACCACCTTATTCGCCAACGAGGTCATGCCCCATATGCGTGACATCTGGTCTGAATATGAAACCCGCTGGTGGCCCGAGAAGTTGTCCAACCCCGTCCANAGCGNTAGCNNGTAAGGAAAGAAGGAACNGTTTGGCGGAAGAACAAATCTCAACCCAGGATTCCCATCCACGGAAGAATATCTCTGCTGGTGGGGTANACATTTCATATGTGGACACGGGCTCCGGCGACCCCATAGTATTCCTGCACGGTAACCCCACGTCATCCTACCTATGGCGCAACATCATTACCCATCTGGAGTCCATTAGCCGGTGCCTCGCACCTGACTTGATGGGCATGGGCGACTCAGGAAATTCTCCCAATGGCTCCTATCGCTTCGTCGAGCACAGCGCGGTGCTGGACCAATGGTTCGACGCCGTTGGACTGACTAGTAAAGTGACTCTTGTGGTCCATGATTGGGGGTCTGCGCTAGGGTTCCACTGGGCCAAACGAAATCCTGAGCACGTTAAAGGGATCGTTTACATGGAGGCTATTGTCCGTCCGGTGACCTGGGAAGAGTGGCCCGAAGCTTCGCGAAGCCTTTTCCAGAGTTTCCGATCACCCGTNGGCGAAGAGATAGTCATAGAAAAAAACGTGTTCGTTGAACGGGTCCTCCCCGGTAGTGTGCTTAGAGGATTAACGGAAGAAGAGATGGAAGTCTACCGCCGCCCTTATCTTGAGGTTGGNGAGTCTAGAAGACCCACGCTTACNTGGCCTCGCGAGATTCCGGTGGAAGGTGAGCCTGCCGATGTAGTGCAGATCGTTTCCGAATACGCGGAGTGGCTTTCTTCCAGCCNAGTCCCAAAGCTATTCATCAACGCCGATCCTGGAGCCATTTTGGTTGGCTCTCAGCGGGAATTCTGCAGGTCCTGGCCCAACCAGAAGGAGCTCTCGGTCTCTGGGCAGCATTTCATCCAAGAAGACTCACCTGCTGAGATTGGCCAGGCCATCTCGGATTGGTACCGGGCCATCTGAGCTGGAAAATTCAGTGATTATCTCATCAGGAACCAATCGGCCAACGAACCCTTTCTTCCCGAACCTGTCGAAGGACGTTTCCCCTAACCAGTAATTCTACGGTCTCAGGACGAAAGGGTCTCAATCCTCAACATGGACGAGAGCACAATCGGACTTGCAGTTACGCGGATATCGGAGTAAATATGCCGGAGACCTTGAACATATCCCTCAGGGGTGGAGAATTTGAAGCCGAAGTGCTGAAGGACGGTAGCGGCCCTCCGCTGCTGTACCTCCACGGGGCAATCGGACAGAAGGGCTGGGCACCGTTCTTGGACGCCTTAGCGCTGAAGTTCACGGTCTACGCACCGTATATGCCCGGTTACTCTAAGTCTAGCGGTTTGGATAAGTTGGACGATGTCACCGACCTGACTCTTTACCAATTCGAGTTGCTCGACGCCTTAAACGTGCCTAAAGCGCACGTGGTGGGTCACTTCCTTGGCGGGATGATTGCGGCCGAGATGGCTGCATTATCACCCAGCTACGTTGATCGACTCGTATTGGCTGCACCGGCGGGCACCTGGCTCGACTCAAACCCAGTCGCCGACCTGCTGTCGATGACCGACAGCGAATTGGCGGATAACCTCTGGTCGTCAGCGTCCAGCTCCATGAGCTTGTCTCCCGCTGATTTCGAGGCCAATTCCAGACTAAAAGCGTCATTGGCGGCCGACCGGATGCAAGACCTGACCGCCGCAGGGAAGTTCCTCTGGCCCATCCCAGACCGAGGCCTGAAAAGGCGTGCCTACCGTATCAAGGCGCCAACTCTCGTGCTCTGGGGCGAAAACGATCTCATCATCCCCGCCGTGTACGCCGAAGACTTCTCCAAGCTCGTCTCCGGCTCCCAAGTGTCGATCGTCCCCAACGCCGGACACCTGTTGATGATTGAGCGCGCCGAAGTATTCTCCTCGGCCGTCGCGGAATTTCTGAGTTAGTAGAGCGCGGGCAGACATTCCCGTTTAAAAGGGGTTCAGAGCGGCCAAGCTATCGGCAACCGTGTCTAGTCCTGTTGACGTAGGCTCTTGTACACTTTCTTAAGGCACAATTATTATTCGGGTAGCTAGTAAGGCCGGATTACCGCTGGTCACCTGAGGTGCGAATGAATCCGCAAACACAAGGTGGGTTGTCAGCCCTAGAACATATCCTCCAAGAGATGGGCTCAGTTGCAGTGGCCTTCTCAGGAGGCGTGGATAGCGCATTGGTGGCCGTGGTGGCGCATAGGGTACTGGGCTATAAGGCCCTAGCTGTAACTGCCGTCTCCCCTGCCCTAGCCAAACGGGATCTAGACGAGGCTGTCAGGCTGGCCGAACGGTTCGGGTTCAACCACCGGATCATTCACACCAATGAGATGTCCCAAGAAGGCTACGTGGCCAATTCCCCCCAGCGGTGCTACTTCTGCAAAACAGAGCTATATACCCAACTGGCTGAATTAGCGGATAACGAAGCCATCGAGTGGGTTGTAAACGGAGCCAACACCGACGACATNNGTGATTACCGTCCGGGAATGGTAGCTGCGTCTGAGCACAAGGTGCGTAGTCCTATGGTTGAGGCCGGGCTGACCAAGTTGGACATTCGTGCCATAGCNAAACTACTGGACATACCCATCTGGGACAAGCCAGCCCAGCCTTGCCTTTCCTCGCGCATCCCTTACGGGACGCCTGTGACCATTGAAAACCTGTCCAAGATNGAGCAGACCGAGGACTATCTTCGCGAGCTTGGCTTGAAAAATGTAAGAGCAAGACATCACGATCGCCTCTGCCGCATAGANGTTGGTGAGGATGAGATTGACCTGGCCTTCGGACACCGAAAAGAAATTGTCTCCGCTATCAAGAAGATCGGCTACCTTTGGGTGTCCTTGGACATGTCCGGACTCCGCTCGGGCAGCCTGAACGACCAGCTCAACCTGACAAAGGCCTCGAAAGATACTGGGCTCNGATCATGAGAATCGCCTATATACAACCCATCGGCGGAGCGAGTGGCGATATGATGCTCGGGGCGCTCACTGACCTGGGTATGCCCATCGAACACTTANAAAATGAACTCGCCAGACTCAATGTCAGCGGGTATCGGCTGGAGGCTCGCCAGGAGACGCGCAGTGAGATGCGAGGCACTTACTTGAAGGTCTATCTGGACGACGAGACCCGCTACTCACCCAAACAATTGCTGGGAATCGTAGAAAGCAGCGGCCTGTCTGATCCCGTTAAGCACTGCTCTTGCCTGATTCTGAAGGCATTATGGGAAGCTGAGTGCCGTGTACACGGCGAGGCTCAAGACATCCTCGAACTAGAAGAACTGGGTAGTGTGGACACGTTAGTCGATGTAGTCGGTTCAGCCATCGGTTTCGAATATTTAGATGTGGCAGGCATTCATGCCGGGCCCTTGGTAATCGGTAACGCTACCCCACCTCGCTGGCCAGGCGGTTACTCAAACCCCGCGCCAGCCACCCTAGAACTCATCGCCGCTGCAGGTGCGCCTGTGATCGGTGACAANCCGATGTACAAAGACGCCGGCGAACTCACCACACCCACAGGGGCTGCGTTGATCACGACACTGGCNGAATTCGGACGCCCCGGATTCTCCGTAGACCAGGTAGGCCTTGGACTGGGCACTAAAGATCCTGTTGGCTTCCCCAATGCACTTCGAGTGTGGCTGGGTGACAACGACGATTCCGAAGTGGGTACTGTCACACAGCACGGGGAAGTGATCCTGCTGGAAACCAATCTGGACGATGTCTCTGGCCTCGTACTTGGTTACACACAAGAGCGGTTGTTCTCCATCGGAGCCCTAGACGTGTGGAACACGCCCATCCAAATGAAGAAAAACCGGCCTGGCACGGTGCTATCCGTAATCGTGTCCAAGGACAAGGAGCGGGAGGCAGTGGAATTAATCTTNAAAGAAACACCCACGTTAGGCGTACGCACCCGTCCAATCGACCGGTACGTTGCCGGAAGGCAGATGGTAACCGTCGANACTGATCTGGGCTCCATCACAGTCAAANCCAAACTGCTAGACGGTCAACCCATCAGCGCGTCTCCGGAACCNGACGAGGTCCGCCGTATCGCTTTGGAGACACAGACTCCATTCCAAGAGGTCTATCAGATAGCAACAGAGGCGGCCCGCCGGCAATTACTCAAGTAAGACTCACCGATCCTACTCNCAGTTCGAGAGAACCCTAAACGTCAAGCCGAAAAAGGAACACCACCATCGAAGAGAGCCGATTGAGAGACCTTCTGGACCGTTTCAAAAAAACCGGTATGACAGTAGAGACCGCAGTGGAACAGCTGCGCGACCTCCCCTACCAGGACATCGGATTCGCTAAGCTGGATCACCACCGGCCCCTNCGAACCGGCTGGCCCGAAGTTGTCTTCGGCAAGGGCAAAACGCCNGAACAGGTGGCCCTAATCGTCAGCGCTATGAAGGGCCGCGGCCATCCAGTATTGGTCACGAAGTCGAATCAAGAGACCTACCAGGAAGTCATCCAAGACACCCCTGAAGCCGAGTTCCACGAACTTTCCAAGGCCATCGTGGTTCCTGTTCCTCAGACTACGCCTCTGCGGAACGGCATCGCCGTTGTAACCGCCGGGACTGCCGACCTGCCAGTCGCGGAGGAGGCCGTGTTAACTGCATCCTTGATGGGCAATGACGTGACCCTAGTGAGCGACGTAGGCGTGGCAGGCCTGCACCGGCTTCTGGACCAACTACCAATCATCCAGCAAGCCCGGGTGTTAGTGGTAGTGGCAGGAATGGACGCCGCCCTGGTNGGAGTGATTTCAGGTCTAGTTTCCGTACCCGTGATAGCAGTGCCCACCAGCACCGGCTACGGCGCCAGCTTCGAAGGCCTAGCCCCGCTGCTAAGCATGCTGAACAGCTGCGCTCCAGGCGTATCAGTCGTCAACATAGACAATGGCTTCGGAGCGGGTCACCTAGCCGCCCTAACCAACTCCGTAAGGGGAAATACTTCCCTCGGCATAACTGAAGCTGATGCGTCCGGCAGCTGGAACGGCTCCACCCACTAATCATGGTCGACCCCAGTTACGCCTGTTAGACTACTTATATGAGCGCGCGATGGGGCTGCATGATTCTTGCTTTTGTCTTGACCGCCTTATTGCTTATGATGCTGGTTTCNGCCCGGATATCAGGCGTGCCCTATTAAACGATACTCCCCAATCCCTNAACAGCGTGCTCCAGCGGTCNAGCTCCATCAGCTTGCCTNACNCTTCTAGCTGGATAGCGATTACATCTATCCATCATGGAGCCGGTTCTCAGTCGTGCCTTTACAATCGTCTTGGACGTTGGCAATGATGCGTTGCGACTCGGTGGCTGTGACTGATCCTTCAGCGCCGTTNAAGACNNCGCCNCGGCAGAGTTATCCTTNTACGAAGACGAATCCATCAAACGGTTGAGCCATTATATCTGCCTCGCCCCGGCTGCTACCGTAGTTCGTGACAGTTATGGTGTACCGCTGTGGCGGAGGGCACGTCCTTCTCTTCATTGACCGCGGTGGTCTTGAAGCGTGCACAGCTAGCGGCCAGTGGAGGGGAACATACTGATTCGGGCCACCGGAGCGAAGGAGCGACGGTGGATCAGGCAAGGGCCTAACTCGTTCAACCGGCCGAAGTGGGCCTTGGTGGGATAGCCCTTGTGCTGAGCGAAGTTGTAGCCGGGATAGATCTCATCAGCTTCGACCATAAGCCGGTCCCTGGTCACTTTGGCTACGTTGGAGGCAGCGGCGATAGAGTAGCTGCGACTATCTCCTTTGAC
>NZUD01000055.1 GCA_002697005.1 Chloroflexota bacterium
GGGCCAAGGTCTATGGAGGTTTGGAAGAGCACCTAGCGGTTCTTCCAAACGCAGCAGTAGAGTCGTTCGCTGGCGTTGAACATGCTTGTAGGGACCCCTTATTTAGGTTTATGATTGGTTTGCAGCCGAGTGTTATCTCCATGTGAATTCGAATAAAGATTCTGATGCTTAACCGCTCAAATCTACGTTCCACAGCGAGTCCTAATTGACGGCTTGTCTAATTTTCGGCAGCCGCAAAGTAATCGGTTTTCCGGTGAGCCGTACAGGCATATACATATAGATGCAGATCCTCATCCGAATAACCAAGATTGCGTGGCAGTTCCGCGTTCGCCTGATTTTGGCATATCTGAGCTTCTTCGCCGCGGTCGGCGTCTCTCTGCTCATCCCTCAGATATTTGGCGAGGCCATCGACAAGCTCGTCGCGGTTGGCCGGGACGGAGTTGATGCCAAGTCGGTCGCCACCAACACCCTTATGTGGTTCGCACTGGCTCTTCTCGGCGCCAGCCTGCTGCGCGGTTTCCTAGACTTTGCCCGCACCTACTGCACAGACTCTTTGTCCCAGAAAGTCTCCTATGTTATTCGGAACCAGTTCTACGACAAGCTCCAACATCTGAGCTTCGCCTACCACGACAAAGAACACACTGGCGATCTGATGTCCAAGGCGACAGCCGACGTTGAGGCTATCCGGCGGTTCGTTAACATGGGCTTGGTGCGGGCGTTGGAAGTGGTGGTCCGCACAGTGGCTTTGCTCTTCATCCTGAGCTTTATGAACTGGGAACTCACGCTAATCAGCCTAGTTTTCGTGCCCTTCATCGTGATTCGCTCCTCTATGGTAATGGGCCGGCTCCGGAACATGTGGCTACGGGTTCAGGAACGCATGGGCGAAGCTGTGACCATCCTTCAGGAAAACCTGGTGGGCATCCACGTGGTAAAAGCCTTCGGCTCTGAGGAATACGAAAAAGACAAATTCGCGAAGAAAGCCCAGGAAGTTCGCGAAGAATATTTCCAATCCGAGCGGCTCCAAGGCACAAATAGCGCATGGATGACCTTCTTCTTTACCTCGGGCATGGGCCTCATCCTCTGGTACGGCGGCTGGGAAGTTATCAGGGGTGACCTGAGTGCAGGTGGGCTGGCCAAGTTCATCCTCTATCTGAACCAGTTGACCTTCCCAATCAGAATGTCGTCCTTCATAATCAACTCGTTCTCCCGAGCGATCTCGTCCGGTAGCCGGCTGTTCGAAGTTCTTGACGCCGAATCACCGGTGTTGGAAAAGCGCAACGCCAAAGTCATGGAAAGAGCCGATGGAAAAGTGGAATTCGAAGACGTCTCTTTTGCCTATGAAGGGCGGATGCCATCCTTGCAGCACATCCGCATCTCCGCCAAACCCAACCAGATCACAGCGATCCTGGGAGCTCCTGGCAGCGGAAAAAGCACCATAGTCAACCTCTTGCCTCGCTTTTATGATGTCTCTGAAGGACGCATAACAATCGATGGCCAGGACATCCGGGATTTCTCATTGGACTCTCTGCGCCACAATGTCGGAATCGTCCAACAGGACGTTTTCCTGTTCAGCGCCAACATCCACGACAACATCGCCTACGGCGTAAAAAACGCCACCCGAGAAGACGTGATACGCGCGGCTAAAGTAGCGCAACTCCACGACCACATCGACTCGTTGGAAGACGGCTATGACACCTGGGTCGGCGAGCGCGGCTCCACCCTATCAGGAGGCCAACGCCAGCGGCTGTCCATCGCCCGTAGCATACTGATTGATCCTCCGGTGCTGATATTGGACGACTCCACCTCCAGTGTGGACGTCCAAACGGAGCGCATGATTCACCAGGCCATGGTGAATGTGATGAAGAACCGCACCACGTTCGTCATCGCCCACCGCTTGAGCACCGTCCGCGAGGCAGACCTGATCATCGTGTTAAAAGACGGACTGATCGCTGAACAGGGGTCGCATGACGAACTCCTGTCCGTCAAGGGCATCTACCAGGACATCTACGAGCTCCAGTTGCAACCGCAGGAAGAGCTCCTGCTGGATGCCTCGCTACCCGAAATTGATACCGCCAGGACTTCGCGGCTCGCCGCTGAAACAGGAGATGACGACTGATGAGAGCGGCAGGACCAGGAGGAGGAGGCGGAGGCATGATGGGCGGCATGCGGGGCATGGGCGCCCATGGCATGAACGTCGCCAACATGGACAACTTGAGCGACGATAATATCGCCGGTGCGGCCTACGACCACAAGGTTGTCACTCGGTTGATGACTTACATCTGGCCTTACAAGCGGCACGCAATCATCGCGATGATTGCGGTTCTCCTCTATACCGTTGGCAACGTTGCTGTTCCCTGGCTGATGATGATGGGCATCACCTGGGCCGTGGAGCCGGAAAATGTTCCACGGTTGCACATCATTGGTCTGGTCTTCTTAGGCGTAACCATCTTGCACTTCGGAGCAAACTTCGTCCAATTCATCTACATGCCTAAAGTGGGGCAGGGAATCCTTTATTCCCTGCGAACCGGTATGTTCAACCACCTGCAGGAGCTCTCCCCTTCGTTCTTCCACCGCACGCCGGTGGGCCGCATAATGTCGCGGAGCCAGAGTGATGTCCTGCAACTGCAAGAGACCTTCGAACTAATCGTCCAAAGCTTTTCCGACCTACTTAGTCTGGTCGGTATTATCGCCTTTATGCTGTTCATAGACTGGCAATTGGCCCTAGTCAGCATGAGTATCCTGCCCGTTCTCTTCTTTGTTCTGGGTTACTGGCAGAAATTTGCCAGGCACTCATTCATGCGCATCCGCCGCGCCATCGCAATGGTGAACGGCGAGTATAACCAGAACATCACCGGGGTCCGTGTAGTCGAGAGCTTCAACAGGCAAGAAGCCAACATGAAGCACTTCGATGACCTCAACACAGAGCACTTGAACGCCAATCTGGAAGCCAGCCGTTACTCGGGAACGCTCCAGCCGTTCGTTGAATCGCTGATGGGAATCGGCATGGGGTTCGGGGTAGTCCTAGTCGGCGGCATCATGGTCAAAGGTGACGATCTTGAGTGGGCCGTCCTGCTGGCTTTCGCCCTCTGGATTCAACGATTCTTTGAGCCCGTTCGCCACCTAACCATGCAGTACAGCCAATTGCAGCGGGCCATGGCTGCAGGAGTGCGCATCTTTGAAGTATTGGACTTAAAACCCGAGGTGAAGGACAAACCCGACGCCATCGAACTGCCTGAAATAAATGGTGAGATAAAATTTGAGGACGTCAACTTCCAGTACGTGAAAGACGTTAAGGTTCTAAAAGAAATCAACCTGCACATAAAGCCCGGCGAGAACGTGGCGTTGGTGGGTTCAACCGGAGCAGGTAAGAGCACCCTCGTCACCCTGATCCACCGTTTTGCCGATGTTACTAATGGACGCATCACCGTAGACGGCCACGACATAAGGGACGTAACCCGGAATTCTCTGGTCGGCCAAATGAGTATGGTGCTGCAGGAACCTTACTTGTTCTCCGGAACAGTCGCGGACAACATCCGCTACAGCAACAAAGACATCTCCGAGGAAGACGTGGTTACCGCAGCTCAGACCGTGGGTGCACATGATTTCATCATGAACCTTGAGAATGGTTACCGAACTGTCCTAGCCGAACGTGGAATCAACCTCAGCGTCGGACAGCGGCAACTGCTGAGCTTCGCTCGAGCAGTGGTGGGCAATCCCAGGGTCATCATCCTGGACGAAGCCACCGCCAACATCGATACACACACCGAAGTGCTGATACAGCAGGCTTTACAGAAGGTGTTAAACGGCCGGACCTCCATAGTGATTGCCCATCGCCTTTCCACGATCCGAAACGCCGACAACATAGTTGTCTTAGACCAAGGCAAGCTGGTAGAGATGGGCAATCACGAAGAGCTGTTAGCCAAGAAAGGCGGAACCTACGCCCGGCTCTACGCGGTGAACTACGGACTGCCTATAGATGACGAAGGCGACACTTTGGAGCACGGGGCATCTTTCGCGCCGGTCCCTGCCGACGATTAGCTCGAATCCCGAGGAAACAGAAAAGGCCCGCTTGATAGCGGGCCTTTTCCGTTGGTACCCATTACTTCGATTGGACTGTGCTCTACCTAATTAACCTTCCCCATCGGCTTCAGAGGAAACTCCTTCGGTTAGGAAACGCTCCATCGCGGATTTGAAAATGTTGTACGGGTGGGCACCAGTGAAAAGCAGATTGCCCACTAAGAATGTGGGGATACCGCTAATGCCATACTGGAGCGCTTCCTGGTATTGGCTCATTACAGCCTCGGCATAGGTCTTATCTTCCAAACTCTTGACCATCTCATCGGCATCAAGGCCAACTTCATGGGCTACCTTGTGCAACACTTGCAATTCACCCAAATCCTGGCGGTCCTCCCAGAACGCTTTGTACGCGGCATGGTGGAACTCCAAGAACTTGCCGTGTTGTTGGGCGTATTCGGTAGCCTCCAAGGCAAAGAGGGTATTGGGAGTTCGGCCTGGGGGTTTCATGATTAGACCAGCGTCCTTAGCTTGGCCCCTCAGGGGTTCTGACAATTCATCGGTAGTCTCGCCAGGCCGTTGCGGCCGCTCTGCCCCTTCTTTGGGAGTGTCGGGGCGCAAAAGGTAAGCACGGCCCTCGACGGATATCTCATACTCATTGGCCAATTTGTCGACCCGCTCCAGGCCGACGTAGCACCAAGGTCAAATATAGTCGTACCAAACCGCTACGCGAACCGCCTCATTATCCTGCTTGGGGGTCTGAATTTGTTCTGCCATCTGGGCCTCCTAATTACGGCGGCAAATGCCGTCCAACAGAGATAACTGGATAACAGGATATCACCAACGATGGATGCCGACCACGAAAGAACGATCCGAGGAGTTAGGCTAGGCCATCCACAAGATCACACAGCTCAGAAAGGCTGGATATGGTCAGACAATCCGCTCCGTCCGCTCCAAATCCGCTCCGGTCGATTAGGACGGCCTTCATACCCACACCTTGTGCGCCGAAGACGTCGGATCGGACCTGATCCCCGACATGGAGGCATTCTTCTGGGGCGGTGTTCAACTTGTTCAACGCGGCCATGAAGATAGGCGGGTGTGGTTTTTCGATGCCCACTTCCTGTGAGCCCACCGCGAAATCCAAGTAGGGCGTTAGTCCGACCTGCTGACAAAGTTCGCCAAGATCACGGCGCAGGTTGGTGATGATTCCAACTTTGTACCCCGCTTTCCTCAGTTTCTCCAGAGTGGGAACAGCGTCATCGAATGGCACAAAATCTTTAGGTACGGCAATCGCCATTTTCCAGACACTTTTGGCAAGATCCATCGACACGGAGATTCCGGCGGTCTCCAGAATCAGTTGTTCGTAACGGCTGAAAAACTCCAGGCGTTCTTCATCAGTGCGTTGAGAAAGTGGGCGGGCTTCATTCTCCCGGTTGAACAAGACATCTGCGACAGCGTAACCGTGAGTGATTGCCTCTTCACTCACGGTCAGTCCGAGCTCGTGACAGGCGGCTTGCTGTATCTCCTCTAAAGGGGGCCAGAAGCGAACCAGGGTATTGTAGAAGTCAAAGGAGACCGCTTTGATCATCAGAACGCCAACAAAATTCAAGCTTAAAGGCTGTACGGGAGCTACGTCAGACTCTACAAATCAGCCATCCGAAGCTAGGGAATTTTAGCATAATCCAAGGCTGTTGGGAACGATTCTGGCCGTGAGAGCACAATACTTAGGACTCCGCTTTATCAGAGTCTTGATACAGGCAACCATAGTTTCGCTAGCACTACATGGCACGCGCAATCGCACCCGGTCTTGCACCTGATTGGCCCAATGAGTATGCTGAATCAATTGCCCGGATGGAGTGATTTTTATGAAAGTTGCGGTCGCAGCCGACCATGCCGGTTATGCATTGAAAGGTGAAATCGTCAGTTGGCTGGAGTCGGAAGGACACAAGGTCACCGACTTAGGCGCCCATGATCTAGATCCCGACGATGATTATCCAGACTTTGCTGTTGCAGTGGCTGGCTCAGTGTCCAAAGGTGAGGCGGAACGAGGCATAGTGGTTTGCGGGAGCGGAGTCGGCGCGTGTATCACGGCTAACAAGGTTAAAGGCATCCGGGCATGTCTTTGCCACGACACCTACTCGGCTAAGCAGGGAGTGGAACACGACGACATGAACGTGATTTGCGTTGGCGGCCGGATTATCGGAATCGATCTAACCAAGGCCGTTCTCCAGGCATTTTTGGGGGCGTGCTTCATCCCGGAACCTCGGTTCCAGCGTCGTCTGGACAAGATGATTCGAGTGGAGCGGTACGGTCTGCCCTAGGCGTCTGACCCCGCCAATAAAGCAAGCACTTGGGCAACTTCCGCCGGCGATTCCAACTGGTGCAATGCCTTGGTCTCTTGCCGGGGCGGCCCGATGTAGACCGCGATTCCGTTTGCGTTTTGGACCACAGCAAAACCGTCTTCGTCAGTCAGATCATCTCCGAAGAACATCGGGACCGGGTTATCACCACAATCCTGGCGTATTTTCTCGATGGCCTCACCTTTCCCCCAGCCGATATTTGGCCGGACTTCAAGGACTTTCTTGCCCCGGGTAATCTTAATCTGGCCGTCAGCTGCGTAAGCTTCAACCACAGACGTAACCGTTCTGTCTACTTTCCCAACATATGAGTCAAGGACATTCCTCAAATGGACTGACAGGGTCAGCTTTTTGTCGTGAACCAATACTTTAGGAACGTCTTTCAGTTCTTGCTCCAGCACACCGGCAATCTCCGTCAGCAGCTCGATAAATCCTAGGGCTTCGGGATGGACAAAATCCATTCCCAAACCGCTCATCTCCAAGCCGTGGTTGCCTGCATAGATCAAGCCTGGTATGGCCACTAATCCTTCCAACTCGGCCAGTTCTCGCCCGCTAACCACACCCACTACGAACCGCTCGTTATCTACCAACTCCTCCAGGCTCCGGCGGGCTTCATCAGGCAATATAGCAATCTCAGGGCGCGCCACTATCGGTGTAAGCGTGCCGTCGTAGTCTAAAAGCAGCAACACCCGTGGAGAACTCAAAAGTTGGCGGCTGACCACAGACCAGATGTTCAACAGATGGGGCATGAATGACACCGGACTAAAAGCTGCGCATCGGGCGGCGAGAGCGGCGAGCGCTCTGCATCATATCTACAAAGGCCCGAGCCGCCCACATGTAGATATTGTTCTCTTCAACAATGCGCCGCATCTTCTCCATCCGCTCTTGACGCTCGCTTAAGGGCATCTCCACGGCATCATAGATAGCCTCCGCAAACTCCTCAGTTGCGTAAGGGTTCACTATCAGTGAGTCAGTCAGCTCGTGGGCTGCCCCTGTAAAGGGGCTCAATATCAACACGCCATCTTCATCGAAACAGCTGGCCACGTATTCTTTGGCCACCAGGTTCATGCCGTCGTGAAGCGAGCTGACCACGCAGAACCTGGCGATGCGCCGGAACGCCGCCAGGGTTACGGCCGGGAGGTCGTCGGGTAGGTAGAGGACCGGCTGCCAATCATCGGTGTTAAAGCGCCCATTCACGTTCTCCAATTCGTGATTAATCTGTCCCGAAAGCTGCTGGTAAGCATGGATATTGGCCCGGCTTATCACACCTGCCTGGACGAACACCACTTTACCGATATATTCGGGGTACTTCTCGAAGAACCTGCCGATTGCCCGTATGCGATGGGGGATGCCCTTGGTATAGTCGATCCGGTCGATGCCGAGACCAATTATCTTTCCATCNAGGTCAAACTCCTCCAACAACCTGTCGACCTCATCGGTTACTTCAGGGCTTTGGGACTCCAGGTTAATCTGCTCGAAATCGACGCTGATAGGGAATGGGCGCACCAGGGTTGGTTCTNCCCGTTGGTATACCAAGTTGTACTCNCCATGGACCTGGGAACCCAATGACCGGGCCGCAGCCTCCATGAAGTTGGCACAGTGATCGCCGATATGAAAGCCGAGCAAATCGTTACCCAGAAGCCCGTCTATCAGTTCGTCACCCCAAGGACAGATACGNTATATATCGTAGGTGGGCCANGGNATGTGCCAGAACTGAGCGGTGATNACGTCTGGGTCAACTTCCCGCAGCAAACGAGGAAGTAGAGCTAGGTGGTAGTCCTGAGTAAATACTACAGCAGGGCGGCCATCAATCTCATCCAAGACCTGCTTAGCGAAGACGTTGTTGACCGCTTTATAGGTCTCCCAATCAGATGTCTTGAAGGTTGGTTCGATGAAAGCGTTGTGGCACAGCGGCCAAAGGCCTTCATTAGAGAATCCGGCGTAATAGCCCTGTTNNTNCNGNTCNGTNAGCCANACCAGNNNCANGGTGTANGAGGGGTCGTCNGGAGGNACCTGGATGCGGTTNTTNTNNTCTACNGCNANNNAGTCNCCCTTGCCGCCGCCGAANGCNACCCAAGTGCCGCCGCATTCNTGCATCANNGGGTCAATNGCNGTGNNNAGNCCGCCNGCNGNAGANGNATANCTNAGCTNGCCNNCNACNANNTCGTGNACATAGGGNTGNCGGTTGGANACNACNATCANNNGGTANTCNCCAATCTCNCGNTGNACNAGCCGTNGAAGTTTTTCCCGGGTCCAAGTAGGTTCACCCATCACCCTACCCCTTTTGACCCCTTAAATGTCGCGAACCAGTGTCTCGGTTTCTTAATTTTAAAGTTCGCCTCCCTTGATTTGGAGGTAAACCTGGCGCCCAAACTCCATCACATTTGAGCTAGATTCTTCCACACCAGGCACAAAAGGTCAAATTTGAGGGATGCGTGCGGGATGTCTCCGGTAAATTGACAGAGTGCCTGGTGGTGAGTACCATACCCGCCACTCGCCGGATTCGCCTGTTTAGCAAGGCAGATATGGAGATGGGCCCAATGTTCGTACGCCGCGACCTCACAGACACCGTTCCCACGCCCTCCGGAAACATGCATTTCGTGAAGAANGGGAGCGGCTATCCAATTGTCTTGCTTCACCCACTGGGCACATCCATATGGACCTGGGAAGGCGTCATCGACTCCCTAAGTCAGAACTACACCTGTTACGCCTTTGACATGCTTGGTCATGGCGACTCCGACAAACCAACTCGGCATTTCAATCTCCCTGACTATGCACAGGCATTGGATCACGCCTGCCAGGTGCTGAACATACACCGCGCCCACGTCGTTGGAAATTCAGTGGGAGCGGTTCTGGCCACCGAGACCGCGGCCAGCTTCCCAGAGCGTGTGGACAAATTGGTACTAGTCGGCTGCCCTGTGTGGAATCCTAACACCGCCAAAGAGCGGTTGAAGGAAGCGGCCAGCCAGTTCGACGCCAAGGGTTTGTCCAAGCCACGGACGTTGAAGGGCCTTAAAGAGGCCACGACCTTCGCCAATCCACGTCAAGAATGGTTGGACGCCAACAACCAGAGCCGGGCCAAGGCCGGTGTCTGGGTGGGCAGGCTGATGGAGTCCTTGGCCTATTACGACATCATGCCCCGCCTTCCCATGATAAAAGCCTCTTCCACCATGGTGCTGTACGGGGAAGTTGACCGGCTGCGAGACGGCGAAGAACTCCTCCATAACAACATCGCCAACGCCCAGAAAGTAATTCTATCGGGCCTAGGTCATATTCCCCAGGTCGAAGACCCCGAAGCCTTCCTAGGCGCTATAATGCCCTTTCTTGAAACCTAATCGAGAAGCNTGAACGCGGGTAAACAGGAGACGATTTGGCTCCCAACACCAATCGGACACCTCTNAGGCTTGTTGANGTCATCCGCACCTTGTTCTACACGCCAATCTACGTTTCCGTTGCCGGAGGGTTTCTGGAGAAAGAGGGGCTGGACGTTGACTTCAAGACCTGCCCACCGGAATTCGGGCATCCTATAAACGCCCTCAACCTGGGCGAAGCTGACATAGCCCAAAGCGGAATCATGCGCTGCATAATCGCCTCTGATTGGGGCGCTGAAACGGTGCCGGTACACTTTGCCGAGATCAACTCCAGAGACGGCTTCTTTGTTATTAGCAGGGCCAAGCCAGACAATTTCCAGTGGCAATCCTTCACGGAAGCCAAAGTCATTCCAGTTGATTTCTCTCCCATGCCTTGGGCCTCATTCCGTTACGCCCTCCAGCGACACGACATCGACCCGTCGCACGTAGATTTGCTAACCGGGTTGAACTTGAACGAAGGCATGGCGGCTTTCCGCGCGGGCAAGGCCGAGTACATACACGTCCCTCAGCCCGCAGCAGAAGAATTATTGGAAGACGGGTCTGGCTACCTTGCCGTTGCGCTGGGGCCTGAAAATGGACACCTGGCCTACAGCTCGTTCGCCGCCACTCACAAGTTCCTAGAAACCCAACCCGACACCGTCCACCGTTTCACTGTGGGCTACGCCAACGCACTGGACTGGCTCGCGGCCCACGACGCCAACGAGGTTGGTGAGGCAGTGGCCGGGTTCTTCCCTGGAGTGAGCTTGGAGTTGGTGACCAAATCAGTCGCTAGATTGAAAGCCCAAGACAACTGGCCCACAGACCCTACCTTGGCCCAGCCTCAGTACGAGAACCTACACGACATTTTGATTGCAGCTGGCATGGCCAAAGCACGGCAGCCCTACAGCAAGGTAGTGCGCACTGATATCACTGAGGCAGCGCTTGCCTCCCGGAGGTAACCTCTCGCCTGTACCGCGGGGTGTCGGTAGGCATCCTATGGTGTAAGATATATCTCCATGCAGGCTGGCGACCTCACGACTTATTGAACCTAGCTGCGCTATATCCGGAGGACTCATTGACCACAATAGCCATCGTCGGCACAGGCTTGATCGGAACCTCACTTGCCTTGGCCATCAAGAACTCCAATCTCGAAGTAGACGTCGTAGGAACGGACTATGACGGTTCCGCCCGCACCGGCGCGCAAAAATCCGGGGCGTTCAAAAAGGTAGAATCCCGCCTCTCGAATGCCATACGTGGCGCGGATGTGGTTGTTTACGCTACGCCAATCATGGCCATGCGCGAGATGATGGAGTCCTCTGTCAACGATTTTGCGGAAGGCTGCGTTGTAACGGATGTCGGTAGCTCCAAGAAGATTGTCTTGGAATGGGCCGACGAGGTCCTCCCAAAACATGTCAGCTTCGTGGGTGGACATCCCATGGCTGGCAAGGAATTATCCGGACCGACCAATGCTGACAAAGACCTATTTAAGGGCAAAGCCTACTGCATCATTCCCAGTGTCACCGCAGAACAATCAGCCGTCTCCTCGATCACTACACTGGCCGAGTCCATAGGTGCCAAGCCATTCTTCATCGGGGTCGATGAACACGACAGTTTTGTCGCTGCAGCCAGCCACCTGCCATTTATGATGTCAGTGGCCCTCATGGGAACCGCCTCCAAGAGCGCCAACTGGGATGACATCGCCCAACTGGCCTCCTCAGGGTTTGGTGACCTATCTCGTCTAGCTTCCGGTGACCCAATCATGCACCGCGATATATGCGTGTCCAACCCGGAGCCGATAGTTGCTTGGATGGACGCTTACATACGGGAGATGTACGACCTGCGCAACATGCTAGCCAACGAGAATGGACCCGATCCAGAAGCCGTTCACCAAGTGTTTGTGGACGCCATGGACGCTCGGGCCCGTTGGCAGGCTGGGATATTTACAACTCTGGATCGTGTTTCCGGACCGTCCACCGAGATTCCTACGTTTGCCGAAAGCATGGGCGAGATGTTTATGGGCCGGCGAGTTATGGACGCGCAGAAAAAAATCTTCGGCGGGTTAAAAGACGACCGAGCCAACAAGTCATAGCCTCATGTTCCCGGTGACGCCAACGGCCCCCAATCATCATCGGCCGTTGTGAGTGAGGCCATATCATGAGCACCCCTCATCCATCGAGTTCTTCCCGAGGCGTTAGCCGTCCCACTTCTTTGGGAGGCCACATCTCAGTCCCCGGCGATAAGTCCATCTCACACCGCTCCTTAATCCTGAACGCAATCGCATATGGAGACGCCCTGGTACAGGGACTTTCCAGCGGTGATGATGTGTTCTCCACTATGCACTGCCTGCAAGCAATGGGTGTGAGTATCGAGCCCACGGGGCAGACCGGAAGCTACAAGGTTAGCGGCCGTGGCCCTCAACTGGTAGAACCCGATGATATCTTGGACGCTGGTAACAGCGGCACTTCCATGCGGCTACTTTCAGGTATCCTGGCATCCCAGCCCTTTGTTTCGGTTATAACTGGCGACGGTTCCCTGCGAACCCGACCGATGCAGCGGATCGTGCAACCTCTGAAACAGATGGGCGCCCAAATCATGGGTCGGTACGAAAACACTTTGGCTCCGTTAATCTTCCGAGGGGGAAAGCTGAAGGGAATCGTATATGACCTGCCGATGGCCAGCGCTCAGGTGAAATCAGCAATCACGCTCGCAGGTCTTTCCGCCTCTGGCGAAACTGTTATTCGCCAACCCGCGCTATCCCGGGATCACACTGAACGGATGGTCTTGGCTATGGGTGGCAAGGTCGAAGAGGATGGACTTAACCTAACTGTCCTACCCACAGAATTGAAGGCCGTCGATATCACGGTGCCTGGAGATATCAGTTCTGCCGCATTCTGGATCGTGGCCGGACTCTGTCATCCCAACGCCCGAATCATGGTCAGAGGCGTTGGACTAAACCCGAGCCGCACCGGCATCATTGACGTTCTCAAAAACATGGGTGCCGGCGACTCCCTCCAGTTGATAAACCAACGCAACGAGGGTGGAGAACCGGTGGCCGACATCCTAGCCACCTCCGCTGAACTGCACGAAACTGAGATAGGCGGAGACCTGATACCTCGAATGCTAGATGAAGTGCCCATCCTCGCTGTTGCAGCCTGCTTCGCGACCGGAGACACTGTGATCCGTGATGCAGCGGAACTAAAGGTGAAAGAGTCCGACCGCATTGCGACCACCGTTTCGGAGCTGACCCGCCTGGGTGCCAACATAGAAGCCACCGGAGACGGCATGATTATCCATGGCAAAGGGCCGGTGGCGGGCGCTTTGAAGGGAGCCGATTGCAAAAGCCACGCTGATCATCGGCTGGCCATGTCGATGGCAGTGGCCGGACTGCTCGCTGACGGTGAGACAACAGTGCACGGTGCGCCCGACGCCTCCGTGTCCTACCCGGAATTTTGGCTTGACCTTGAGATGCTGCTCCAGGACATTCGGTAATGCAGACGGCCGAGACCTCATATCCTCCCCTGTTAGTGGTGCTTTCCGGTCCATCTGGGGTGGGCAAAGACGCCGCCTTGACTGAACTGCGCAAACTGGACCGTCCTTGGCATTTCGTCGTCACCGCCACCACCAGAAAGATTCGCTCCGGAGAAACTGACGGGAAAGACTATATCTTCCTAGACGAACCTACATTCTTAGGAATGAAGTACCGCAACGAATTCGTGGAGTTCGCCCAGGTCTACGGCAACTGGTACGGTGTCCCAAAGAGCCAGGTCATCATCGGCCTGGAAGCAGGTAAGGATGTCATACTCAAGATAGATGTTCAGGGAGCGGCCACGGTCAGAAAAATGGCCCCCAACGCCCTGTTCCTCTTCATGGTTCCGGGATCATTCGAAGAACTGCAAGAACGCCTTTCCCAACGCATGACCGAGTCCCCTCCAGAGATAGAACTCCGTCTAAAAACAGCGGAGAATGAGATGAATCAAAGTAACGGCTTCGACCGCCAAGTAGTGAACAGCAAGGACAATCTTGGACAAGCAGTAGCTGATATCGACGCCGCCATCGCCGAAGAGAAGCGGAGGGTAGGCCGTTCGCCGATTCTAATCCTCTGATCCTTGGTATAATCTATCGACCCGACTCTATGCCGGAGACTAGATGACTCAGCACTCCGAAAAACTTCAGATCAGGCCACGCCTGCCGGAATGGCTCAAGGTGAGAATGCCGGGCAGCCCTCGCTACCTCGAGTTGCAGAACCTGATGAAGGACCAAAAGCTGCACACGGTCTGTGAAGAGGCTCATTGCCCCAATATCGGCGAGTGCTGGGACAGAGGTACCGCCACGTTCATGATTTTGGGTGAGATCTGCACCCGAGCCTGCCGCTACTGCGCCGTGACCACTGGCCGGCCAAATGGCCTAGACCTGCAAGAGCCCAAAAGGGTGGCCGAGACAGTCCAGTCAATGGGACTACGTTATTGTGTAATAACTTCGGTCAACCGCGACGACCTCCCCGACGGCGGCGCTTACATCTTCGCGTCCTGTATCAACAAGATTCGCGAGGTCAACCCGGACTGCCGGATCGAAGTCCTGATACCCGATTTCGCGGGTTCATGGACTGCATTAAAAAAGGTAATCGAGGCCAGACCCGCCGTGCTGAACCACAACATAGAGTCTACTGTCCGAATCTTCCCCAAGGTAAGGCCCAAGGGAAGCTACGAGCTTTCGATGGAACTATTGGCAAAGGCCAAGGATATAGATCCAAACACGGTTACCAAATCGGGAATCATCGTGGGCATGGGGGAATCTGTGGATGAGGTAATAGAGACCATGACCGACCTCCGCAAGGTCGATTGCGACCTCTTAACCATCGGCCAGTATCTCCGACCTTCCGTCAAACACTTGGCCATAGACCGTTTCTACCGGCCCGAAGAATTTGAAGAGCTGCGCAAGGCTGGAGAGACTATGGGATTCAAGCACGTGGCTTCAGGACCTCTGGTGCGTAGTTCCTACCATGCCGATGAGCAACACGACGCAGCATCCACTGGACTTCTTGCCCAGCAGGCGACCTGACTTACTCTAGATTCAAAGTCACGGCCACGTCGCCCACCTTATTCCAAAGGAATTCCGGCTGAAGAGTGATTACCAACTCCGGTTCCACTGACGCCCAAAGCGCCGCGCCACTCCAGGCTCCTGCCCTCTTAGCGCACTCGATATCCCGGTAGCTGTCGCCGATGAAGAGACATTCTTCAGGAGATACTTCCAACGACTCCATCACATCCTGTAATCCAGCCGGATCAGGCTTGGGCAACATTCCGTCTGCGAAGAACACCGATCGGTCAATCAACCCCCCCAACCCTGAGGACTCGAATTCGGGAACACCAAAATCTTGGCGCTTGTCAGACAGAATAGCCGTGCGGTAAGCCTTATCTTTGAACCGCTTTATAAGTTCGAGAATGCCCGGATACAAGCGCTGTTCCTGCCAGACCACAGCGTGGTAATAACTCATGTATGTTTCTAACACTATCTCCTGATTACCGGGAAAGAACCAGGCTAGATGTTCCAGAAAGGGACGTGAGTATTCG
>NZUD01000056.1 GCA_002697005.1 Chloroflexota bacterium
TCGTGATATGGACGAACTATTCCTGGACATACCTCTGGACGAGGTCAGCGTCTCCTTAACCATCAATCACCCAGCTATCGTACTGTTGAGCATGTTCCTTTCGGTCTCTGAAAAACGAGGTGTCGATTGGCGCAGGCTACGCGGAACGGTCCAGAATGACTCTCTGAAAGAATTTCACGGGCAAAAGACTTTTGCGCTTGGGCCAGGGCCTTCCCTCAAGCTGACAACGGACATCGTGGAGTTCTGCACCCAGCACGTACCCAACTGGTATACCATCTCCATCTCCGGCTATCATATCCGGGAGAGCGGTTCCGACGCCGTCCAGGAGTTGGCTTTCACAATCGCCCAAGGTATGGCCTATGTGGAGTCGGCTCTGGAACGCGGACTGCCGGTGGACAGCTTCTCGCCCCGCCTATCATTCTTCTTCGGCTGCCACAACGACGTGTTCGAAGAAGTAGCCAAATACCGGGCGGCGCGGCGCATGTGGGCCCGCATCATGAAAGACCGCTACAAGGCTTCAAGGCCGGAATCCATGCGGCTGCGGTTCCATACCCAGACCCTTGGCTCGACCCTGATGAGGCAGGACCCGCAGAACAATATCGCCCGAGGCACACTACAGGCCCTTGCGGCAGTGTTAGGCGGCACTCAATCGCTACATGTCAGCGGCTATGACGAGGCATTCGACATACCGTCGGAAGAAGCGATGCGCATGTCCTTGGCAACCCAGTTGATACTCTCCCACGAATCAGGCGTAACAAGTACGGTGGACCCTCTCGCCGGTTCGTATTTCATAGAAAGCATGACCAACGATATGGAAGAAGCTGCCTGGGATTACATCAACAGACTCGAAGCCATGGGCTCCGGCCAATTCCCGATGAAGACCGGAATGCTCAGTGCCATCGACACGGGCTACATCGAACTGGAGATCGCGCGAGCAGCCTACGAGTACCAATTGCGGATAGAGAGCGGTGAGCAGGTTATTGTAGGGCTAAACCAGTACCAGTCCGAAAGTAACCAGAAGCTCGAACTATTCGAGTTCGATCCCGAAGAAGAGGAATGGCAGAAAGGGCGACTGGCTGAGACCAAAGGCGGGCGCAGTGCTGCCGATGTGAAGTCGACCTTGTCCTCTCTCAAGCAGGCAGCACGGGACAACAAAAACCTGATGCCGCCGGTGCTAGAAGCAGTAGGAGCTTTGGCCACCGAGGGCGAGATACTGGATACGATGAGAGAGGTCTACGGTGAGTACGTAGACCCCGGAGTGTTTTAGCGGTGACGGCCCAATCAGCCAACATAAAAGTCCTACTGGCCAAGTTGGGGCTAGACGGTCATGACAGAGGGGTGAAGGTCATCGCCCGGGCGATGCGTGACGCCGGCATGGAAGTAGTCTACATGGGCATGCGGGTCACCCCCGATCAAGTCGCCCAGACCGCTCTGCAAGAAGACGTCGATGTTGTGGGAATCAGTATCCTTTCCGGGGCGCATATGCGCCTGATGCCCCGCCTCACCAAGGCACTCAAAGACCGGTCCATCTCAGAGGACGTTCTGTTGATGGTGGGCGGCACCATCCCGGAAGATGACGTCGAACCATTGCATGCTATGGGTATTCAGGGCGTTTTCCCAGTCGGAAGTTTCACCACTGCGATGACCGACTTCATCATCGAAAACGTGAGCCAGGGCCGTTCCGCGCCCCGGGTTTGAACCAGACCGATGGAATGGCCCCCACGATACACCGATGACTTTATACCCGACCCGGACCAGGAATATTGGTCGCCGGAGTTAGAGACCATGGCCCCGGCCGAGCGGGACAGCCATATCCTCAACAAACTGCAGAATCAAGTCCGATACGTCTACCAGAATTCCGGTTTCTATCAGGAGTTCTACAAAGACTCAGCCGTAGACCCGGCCAATATAAGTAGCCTGGAAGAGTTCTCTCAGCTGCGCATCCTTACGAAAGAGGATATTCGCCGAGAGCAGGAACTTCATCCTCCTTATGGCCGGTTCCTGTGCATACCTCCTAAAGATATCTTCCGGGTGCATGGCACGTCAGGCACTACCGGCCGGCCTACGGTGTTCGGCATCGGAATGGACGACTGGGACCGCATCGCCGAGGCCCACGCCCGGGTCCTTTGGGGAGCTGGCCTACGTCCCGACGACACAGTCATGGTGGCTGCCGTTTTCAGCCTGTATGTGGGGAGTTGGGGCGCTTTGGTCGGAGCCGAAAGATTAGGGGCCAGTTGTTTCCCATTCGGCAGCGGAGCTCCGGGACAGACCGAACGCGCCGTGGAGTGGTCCAACATGGTGAAACCATCAGTACTCTACGGAACACCGTCTTACGCGCTCTACCTTGCCGAGACCGCCCGGCAGATGGGCTTTGACCCCAAAGAGGACTTCGGGTTCCGGTTCATGTTTTTTTCCGGCGAACCCGGGGCCAGCGTCCCCTCCACTCGCCGCTTGATCGAAGATACCTTCAACTGCTACGTCGTCGACCAGGGGACCATGGCTGAGATGACACCGTGGATGACCGCTTCGGGCTGCCGACACCTGGATGGCGGAATGCACCTGTGGCAGGACATCGTATATACCGAGATGGTCGACCCTCAGTCTAAGTTGAACGTTCCGTTGGGCGAGGAAGGAGTACCGATTTACTCCCACACCGAGCGCACCTCCCAGCCCATGATTCGTTATTGGTCCGGAGACATATCCCGCTGGGACATGGTGGACTGCCCTTGCGGCCGCACCTACCCGACACTTGTCGCCGGCATCTACGGCCGGGTGGACGACATGATCATAGTGCGAGGCCAAAACGTTTTTCCGTCGCGTATCGAAGATGTGCTGCGCGGCCTAGACGAGTTCGGCGGTGAGTTCCGATTGGTGTTGGAACGGGAAACTGGGCAGATGGATCGCCTCACGGTGCAAGCAGAAGTTCTCGACAAAGCATTCGCCTTCCAAGAGTTCGACCCAACAGCCTTGGAACCAGTGCAAGAGCGGTTCACCACGGAACTGCGCCGGGCCATAGGAGTCAGCGTGGCTGTTCAACTGAAGCCTGCCGGGGAGTTCGAGCGCACCCAATTCAAGGCCAGACGTATCATCGACCTTCGCGATCCCTAGGAACCATGGAATAGATATGACACTCGGAAGACCTGTCTATGGTGGGTTAGACCATTCGCTAGGTGAGACCATTGACCTCATCCGGGATACCGTACAGCAGTTCTCATCCCAGGAGATTGCCCCCAGGGCGGAGGAGATCGACCGAACCGACGCTTTCCCAAGGGATCTTTGGCCGCGGTTCGGTGACCTTGGACTTTTGGGGATCACCGTCTCCGAAGAGTACGGTGGCGCAGGACTTGGGTATCTAGCCCACGCGGTCACTATGGAAGAGATATCTCGAGGCTCAGCCAGTGTCGGTCTCAGCTACGGCGCCCACTCCAATCTCTGTGTCAACCAGATCTTCCGGAACGGCAACGATGACCAGAAGCGTCGATATCTACCAAAGCTGATCAATGGAGAAAATGTCGGCGCGCTAGCTATGAGCGAACCAGAGGCAGGTTCCGATGTGGTTAGTATGGCACTCCGGGCGGAAAAACGAGGCGACCGCTATGTGTTAAACGGCACCAAGATGTGGATAACCAACGGCCCCGAGGCCGACACTTTAGTGATTTACGGAAAGACCGACCCCAAGTCCGGCTCTCACGGCATCACCGCCTTTTTGGTAGAAAAGAACTTTGCCGGCTTCCAGGCATCTCCCAAACTGGACAAGATGGGCATGCGCGGCTCCAGCACATCCGAGTTGGTCTTCCAAGACTGTGAAGTGCCGGAGGAGAACGTACTAGGAGAAGTAGGGCACGGAGTCCGAGTGCTGATGAGTGGGTTGGACTTCGAACGTCTGGTACTGGCCGGCGGACCACTCGGCATCATGAAGTCATGTCTGGACGTGGTTATACCTTACGTGCATCAGCGGGAGCAATTCGGCCAGCCCATCGGAGAATTCCAGCTGATCCAAGCCAAAATAGCAGACATGTATACCTCCATCTCGGCCTGTCAATCCTATGTGTATGCTGTGGCACGGGCCGCTGATAGGGGTGAGAGTAGTCGGAAGGACGCCGCAGCATGCCTGCTGTTCGCCGCCGAGCAGGCCACTCAGGTCGCGCTCCAAGCGGTGCAGACCTTGGGAGGTAATGGCTACATCAACGACTTCGCCACTGGGCGGCTGCTGCGAGATGCCAAACTCTACGAGATTGGAGCCGGAACCAGCGAAATACGCCGCATGCTGATCGGGAGAGAGTTATTCCAGGAGTCCCGGTAATACGTTCGGCACCGGAACACCGGTGGCGGGCATTAAACCATCCGTAATGGGCAGCTATTACTGAGAACAGCGAAAGCCTTTCTATATTGGTCTTTCGAGCGAACATTATCGTTTCCAAAATCCTCAATGCGGCACATATAGTTCTCTGATCCGCACTCTCTCATCTGGCATACTTGATGGCTGCCTGTCCATCTGGTCACAAAGCCTCCTTAACGAAATCGGCTCTGCCTGGCAGGTCGACCGACTCGGCTGCCTAGACAGGCTGGGCCGAACGCCACAACTGTTTACCAGCCGAACAAATAGGCGTATCCGGCGGTAAGTTTTTGTACCCACACAGCTATCATCACCACATAACCTCAGGACTCCAGGGAACCTATCCTTTAACGCCACGCTCTTTTTGCATTATTCATACGCTATCTCGTGTCTAGGTTTATTGACATAAATTTTAAATTAATTTAAAACTATATGTAATATTCACAGCTGGGGATCGGTATCGTGCCTTTCGGTTGACACTATCAGACCGATTGCTAATGCATACCGGTCGAGGTCTGAAGATCCTTAAGAGGGCTATGACTCCGGCCCCAGTACCGCCCATGCGGCGGCGGAGGAATGGAGGACTGGCATGCGGAGATCAGTGAGGCTGCTTCCAATGACGCTGCTCTTGCTGGCGTTGACCTTGGTAGCGTTTTTCGCCCATCAGAGCACTATTCACGCCGAAGATGACCATGGTGATTATCGGTTTACTTCCACCAACCTGAGCATCGGTTCAGGGGCAATCTCAGGCATGATCAACACATCGGACATACTATTCGATGTTGATTATTTCTCCTTCCAAGCCTCGAGGGGTGTCAAATACACCTTCGTGCTGGACGAAGTCACGGTTGTAGACGCCAATATCTCGATAATAAATTCTATAGCCCGGGGAAACAACAGTTCTCCTGAGCAGGAGCTGACGGTATCAGGGGGTCAAAAAACAGTCTCTTGGACCGCCAGGACGACCGACACCTATTACGTAGAAGTAGCCGGCACTCTCAATAATTCCGACGGCTCTTTCTATCTAGGCAATTACACTCTCAGTGGGTTCGAGGACACCCGCTTCGTCGACCGGCACTCTGACGAAACCGGCGGGGCTACTTTGATCACAACCGGCAACGTGTACCAGGGTGCGGTTAGCCCTTGGAGCAACCAACCTAACCTGACCAACACCGGGGATGGTAGCGACGACTTCGACTTCTTCTCCTTCCATGCCCAGCGCGGAGTGGAATACAGCATTGAGGTTGATCTTGGCACATCCGAAGGGGTAGGCATCGACATTCAGACCGAATTCTCCGGTTTGGAAAAGACCAACGCCGGCATCGGTAACACGCTCAATTGGGTCTCTCCTCGGAACAGCACCTACTACATAGTGGTCACCGGAACGACACGGGTACGCGATTCGAGTGGCACTTACGCCATCAAATTGAACGCGGACACTTCGCTGCTGGACCAGCATGCTCAGACCGCAGATGGTGCCACTGTAGCCAGCTTCGGAAACGCCCATCAGGGCTCAATCAGCCCTGCCGATGACTTGGATTATTTCGCCTTCCCTGCACAACGCGGCGTTAAATACATGTTCGATGTCTCGTTGGGCAGCGCCGACGCCATTTCACTTAGTGTCATCGGAACCGATGGCACCAGCCTGGCTTCCAACGACGGCGTTGGTTCGACTCTGGAATGGTTATCCCCGGGTAACGGGACATTCCTGGCCGTGATTTCAGCTTCCTCACAGGTGCCCGATGTTATTGGGACCTATTCGCTGAACCTGAGTTTGGACAACACACTACGGGACCACCACGGCGATGTTTCCGGCAGCGCCTCAGCGCTCAGCTTCGGCAATGCTCATTCCGGCGCGGTTAGTCCGGAGACTGACCAGGACTACTTCTCCTTCTTAGCCGAACGAGGTATCAACTACTCTGTGGCTCTGGAACTGCTCACCGCCAACGGGGCCATAATCTCCATCGAGAACGCTGATAACGACACACTCGCAAGTACCAGCGGGCTGGGCACTGGCCTCGGCTGGACCGCGGCAAGCACCGGCTTGTTCTATGTTGTGGTGTCTCATTCGCCGCAGGCAACCGAGGGCATCGGTTCCTACTCACTTACGGTCTCAGCCAATAACAGTCTGCAAGACCGCCATCTAGACACAGCTACCACGGGTACACCACTGAGCTTCGGTACCGTTTACCAGGGCGCCATCAGTCCCAAATCTGACATGGACTTCTTCACCTTCACTGCACAGCGTGGAGTGGAGTACCTGCTAGACCTGACCTACGGGTCGGCGACGGCAGTTTCTTTGGAGGTAAACAGTGTCCGCGAAAGCTCAGATAATGGTGCCCGAAACTTCGGGGAGAGCAACGTCGTTCGTTGGACCGCCCCACAATCGGCGCCCTACTTCGTAAAGGTATCGTCATCAGCCAAGGCCGCCGAGCCCATTGGCACCTACTCATTGAAAGTAACACCTGATATCACACTACAGGACAGACACAACGACATTGCCGTTGATGCCACCCACATCGGGTTCGGAAACGCCATAGCCGGCGCTATCAGCCCTTCTAGTGACTACGACTACTTCAAGTTCTTGGCCGAGAAGGGCCTCAACTATACGGTTGATGTCAAGACAGGCACAGTAGATGGAGTTCGCTTTACGGTGGAAAACCCAGCTGTCGGGTTCTCTGCCTCCAACTTCGGCCTGGAGCAAAAGCTGGAATGGGAAGCCCCAGAAGCTGGTTGGTACACCGTCGCGGTTTCCGCGTCAGGGCGAGTGGCGACCGAAGTAGGCACCTACATGATCACGGTTGAACGTCAGGGTGACATCCGGCCTGACCTGTCGAAGGTCATTGACCTGCCACCTGAACCGACTCCGGAGTCATCACCACGGATCGTTGGACCAGTTGGTACGGCAATGATCTTGGAATCCCGAGTAGCCCCGTTCGGCAGCCATGTCCGGGTACCAATCAAGTTGAACCAGGCCGAGAACATCACTAGCTTGGGATTCACCCTGAACTATAGCCCTGATTCCCTCCGGGTTACCAAAGTAGATAGAGGGTCCAGACTCACTGAAGACAGTTTCAGTTTCACCGCAGACAAACCGGGCGAAGTGCGGTTCGGTTTCGCTTCGACCAGGGGTGCCGTTCCGGGCGGAACGGCCGCCGTGGTGGAGTTCCAGGTAGTTGGGTCTCCCGGCACTGTGAGCCCAATCACTTTATCGGACGCTTTAGTGAACCACAACGCCATTGAGCCGCTGAAAATAGAACTGGTAGGTGCCGACTTCAAGGTTGGACCACGCATCATGGGAGACGTAGATGGCGATAGTAACATCACTGCGTTGGACGCCTTACAAGTCCTGAGGATGGCGGCCAACCTCCAGGAGGTAGACCTTTCTCTTGACGTCAACAATGACGGCAAAGTCACTATCGCCGACGCACGGATCATTCTGAACATGGCCCGGCCTAGTTAGGGGAGCAGATCATGCGCTGGATATTAGAAGTTGCATACATCGGAACAACCACCAGTTGGAGATGGCTGCTGGGTTCGACGGCTGTTGCCGGCGCCCTTGTGGGATTGTTGTTTGGCATCGGGGTAATCGGCGGTGGCGGTGGAGACGGTGATTCCAATCCACGTCTAGCATCCGTTTCCGCTACACCCACGCCAGATGCGGATCCAGGCACAATCGCAGAGTCGACCATTCCGGACGCCTCACCAACAGCCATCCCGGAGCCAGCAGTGGTTGAATCGGCCAAGTTCATATCTGTCCCAATCTTGGCTACTCGGGCCGACAATGTGGGCAGCCTAGAATTCGTGCTGACCTACGATCCGGCCAAAGTGGAACTAGCCCAAGTTGAACGAGGGCTATTGTCAGGGGATGCCCTGATAGACTCCGGCTCCCCGTCGCCTGGCCGACTCTGGGCCGGAATCATCGACATCAACGGGATAACTGGAAGCGGACCTGTTGCGGTGGTCAAATTTAAGATAAAAGACGATGCGGACGGGACAATGCCACTCTCGCTAGAGAGCATCGCCGCATATGACGCCAACACCCTGGTCGACATAGTGACCCGAACCACGGCTGGCGCGTTCAACATAGCCGAAGCCGGCGCGTTGTCACCGATAGTGACGTTCCAATAACCAACCGTCCGATCGAGATCTAAGTCAAAAAAGAAGAGGCGCTGGCAGGGTCAGCGCCTCTTCTTTTCCCCTCTTTCCACCCACTCAATTCTCACATACAATGTTGCCCAACACACGCACTAAGCACTCGATATCGGAGGGACGTTATGGCTACTTTGAACCTTGCTGAAGCTGAAGCTATCTTGGGCGGCTCCAAGGCGAAAATGGTGGAATTGGGAGTCAAGATGAGCATATCTGTGGTTGACCCGCGAGGAGACCTAATAACCATGTGCAAGATGGACGGGGCTCCTTGGAGGCCCCCTGCCGTATCCCGTGCCAAAGCCGTAGCCTCGGCCAGTTTTGAGGTTGCCAGCGGCGCACTGACTGATAACTCCCAGGCGCCAATATTCCGGGCTTTCATGGCTATGGAAGGCGGTCACATGATTCCCGGCCAAGGCGCACTACCTGTGTTCCGAGACGGCGAGATCATCGGAGCCGTGGGCGGTAGCGGTGGGACCGCGCAAGAGGATGAAGACTGCGCCCGTGCAGGCATCGAGGCCGCAGGGTTCTCGGCATCCCGGTAATTCCAATCGGCTAAATCACAAATTGAAGGAGCGGTGGGACTTTCCCTGCCGCTCTTCTATTTTTAATGCGGGTGAGTCGCACGCTTTTCTTAGAGTTTATGCTCGGTAGTTTTGGATCGTATTCCAGCTGATCAATTTTGATTCGATCAAAATCATCCCTTAAGCCTAGAATCTCAGTCCTTCCAAGATAGCCACGAGCTTGTAGACGCCGATCGTAACGTATACTGATCCATGTTTAGCATCCAGATGGAGAGCAAAAACATCGAGGATGTGACGAGTTGGAAGATTCCAACACCGGACGCTAGACATTGCGTGAACTGTATTCGGCAATCGCTATGCAATCCATCTTGTGTCTCCACGGTTCTCGTTTCGCTGCTTTTGAGAGATCCAGATCTACAGTCTGTTGCCTCTTCCCACCATATTGCTGACGTTATGCCTTCTTCCTCGCCTTTATCAAAGTCATCCAGCGCTAGTTTCATGGGGCATACGTCAGCCGTGGAGCAAAAGCCTACCAGTTGATGGACGGAGACCTTCTCCGCTTGTAGACTGAGTCTCAGAGATTNGGGCTGCCAAATCCGCCCCTGGAGTGGAATCATGCACGTTGGAACGTCCACCTTTTTCCAGAACCACCGGCAGACCCGAACTGACCTTGAGGTCTACCAGAACGAACTGCGCATCGCGGACCTATGCGAACCCCTAGGTTACGATTCGATCTGGGGCGTAGAGCACCATTTCACCGACTACACCATGTGTCCTGACGTGCTCCANTTCCTCTCCTACATGGCAGGCCGNACAAAGACCGTGCAGTTGGGCAGTATGGTGGTGGTGCTGCCGTGGCACAACCCGCTACGGGTAGCGGAACAATTCTCTGTCCTGGACCATCTGAGCGGAGGCCGGGCTGTGGTCGGAGTCGGGCGTGGCTTGGGCAGGGTGGAGTTCGACGCCTTTCAGTTGGATATGGGAGAGTCCCGTACCAGGTTCACCGAAAGTGCCAAGCTATTGGTGGACGCATTGGAGAGCGGCGTCGCCGAGTTTGACGGAGAGTTAATCAAGCAACCGCGAGCCGACATCCGCCCCAAGCCGTACAAAAGCTTCAAGGGCCGGACCTACGCCGCCGCAGTCTCCCCAGAAAGCTCTCTGGTCCTTGCCCAACTGGGGCTGGGGATGTTGATCATTCCTCAGAAGCCTTGGAGCGAGGTCGAGAANGAACTGAAAGCATACNGAGAGATATTCCAAGAGGTAAACAGAGCGCCCGCCCCACCTCCGATCGTTGTTGGGTTCACATTCTGCCATGAGGACGAGGAAACGGCCAAAGAGATGGCCACCGAGTACGTCGGAAATTATTGGGACTCGATCATGGACCACTACGAGTTCCAAAGTGACCACTTGAAGACGACCAAGGGTTACGAGTACTACGGCAAGTTCACCGAAAAGATAGAACGGTACGGGAACCAGGACGTGAAAGACTTTTTCTTAGANCTACAGGTGTGGGGAACACCCGAGCAGTGCTTCGAGAAGATTATGGGAACCAGGGCCCGTACAGGGAGCGAGTCGTTCCTGGCAGCCTTCAGCTTCGGCGCTATGCCATATGGCGAGGTTGAAAAGAGCATGCGGTTGTTTGCCAAGGACGTCCTGCCTTCACTGAAAGCTGTTCCGGCAGTGGTCTGAGCTACTAGCCGGTGTAGCGGATATCCTCGCTCTTGATCTCTCCCAGAGAACGCCAAGCGAACCGTTCGCTATAGGAATTCTTGGTTCCTTCTAGGGCGTCAGCNATTAGCCCACCCAAAACNGGGGCNAACTTGAAAGCATGCCCGCTGCCTCCGGTGGCGACTACNAGCCCGTCTTGCTCCGGGTCTCGTGAGATCCAGAAATCTCCATCCCAGGTATCACAGTAGAGACACATCTTGCTGCTGTGTAAGGGGAGTGACGCCAGAGATGGCAGAGATTGGGCCAGAAACTCCCGGCAATTGGCCTCTTCCTCTGACCCCGTCACTCTGTCGGCATCTGCATGGACCCTTCTTCCGGGCCCGTGGTTGGACAACTTGACCACCCCCTGGGAGTTGGCAGGAAACCCGTACCAGCCGCTGCGGGGTATATCGGCTCCCCATGGCGGGAATGACGGCGGCCGGTATGAGTCGATATCAGTCGGTTTGAAGTAGAAAATAGGCTGGCCTACCGGCCACATCCGATTAGCCAAATCAGGTAATAATCTAGTCGTCCAAACCCCGGCAGCCACCACTACCCAGTCCGCCCGAAGTTCTGCGGAGTCAGTAGATACAGCCCCTGTGACCTTAAAGCCATCCTGAAGCAAGCTGGTAGCTGAGAATCCAGTGACTATCCCAACCCCTATGTCGGCAGCGTCTTGAGCAAGGCTGGCAATGATCTCATTCGCCTCAGCCCAACCGGCCCTAGGGTTGAAGTAGCCATCGATGTAATAGTCCGAGTTCCAGTGAGGGTAGGTCTGCGCCAAGTCCCCNGGAGAGAGTTTCTCCAGAGGAAACCCACGGCCGGTAAGAAGGCTGTAGGAGTCCTGTTCGAACGAGCCTGCGACCATGGGTACGCTACAAGTAATCAGTAACCCGTCTTCATGGTAAAGATCCCGACCCCAACTTGCATTCCATCGGTGCCACCCTTCGATGGAGTCTGCTCCTAAAGAGGAATAGAGACCGTCTCCACCGTAGTCCATACGAACCATACGNCTAACGTCGTTGGAAGCAGCCATGGGATGGGGCACCGGGCCAGGATCGGCGATTGTAACTTGGTGTCCTCTTCGCTGTAACTCCAAAGCGGCCGTCAGTCCGAAGATTCCGGCACCGATGATCAGCACCGAGTCGTCAGAAGCCACTTCTCAGGCTACGNCAGCGGATCTGATTGCTTGCCGCAGTTCGTCGATGCCGACGTCGCCCTTATGGAGTTCGCCGGCAATCATGTAGGTTGGAGTACCGCCCACGCCCAACTCTTTCGCAGCTTCGTACTCTTCCATGACCTTAGTACGGAACTCTCCAGACTCGATGCGAGGGCCTAGATCACTCCANTCCATCCCGGAAGCCTCGGCGATNCCCTTCAAAACGTCTAAGTCGTTAATGTCCGANCCCGAGCGCCAATAAGCCTCTGAAGCCAAATGGTGAAATTCTCCGTCCTTTCCTTGCATCTTGGCGTGGACGGTGGCCTCGTGGGCGCGTAGTGTATTGGGCGACCACTGAGGCCGGCTCATAACCAGGCCCGCACCGCGCGCCCGCTCCTGCATCTCCGGGTTCAATTCCATTTGGGTCTCACCATCGAATAGGCGGCGTTCTTCGCCTTCCGGGGGACGTTCCGGCCTTAGTAAATACGGTCTACGGTCTACATAGATAGGGAATTCTTTGGCCAATATGTCGAGCCTGCCCAGGCCGACGTAGCAATATGGTCAAGTGTAGTCATACCAAACGNTAACGTTNACAGCTGCGGAAGTAGCCANNGNTCACCNNTNGACGGTCGGAAATCGNNCCCGGNNATAATTTNGACTNATTTAACGCTNGGTCTCNGCGCTACAACGGCATGNCAGAAAACAAATGANCTACAAGTTAATTTGTTGTTACGCTTCGATNCCTGATTAGACCTAAATTTAGTCGGCNGCACCGAGCNCACCGGACCTNGCGAACGCACTNCGCAACGCCTNGGACGNTTCATCCACAGCCTGCTGGCCTTTGTCCACCACGGCGCCCATGCTGAAAAANCCGTGAATCATGCCATCGTACCTAGTGGCNGTAGTCTCCACNCCGGCTTCAGTGAGGCGTTTGGCATANGCCTCACCTTCNTCACANAGAGGNTCGAACTCAGCCGTAATCACNAGNGCNCNGGGCTGNCCGACCAGGNTTTTNGCCTGTANAGGCGCNGCNTAGGGATTGGCCGCGTCGTCCTTNCTGCTCAGATATTGGTCCCAATACCACTCCATGGTGNNCTTGGTAAGNGAGTAGCCTTCCGCGTTTCTACCNTAAGANGCCGTGTCCGACCTNGCGTCGGTAACNGGATATANCAGNACCTGCAACGCGATCTCCGGGCCACCTCGGTCTGCCGCCATGAGACACATAGCCGCGGCCAGGTTACCACCAGCGCTATCGCCTCCCACGGCCANTCGGGAGGGATCACCATTGATGCTGGCAGCGTTGTTGACCGCCCAAGTGGTCGCGGCCCAGCAGTCTTCAGCAGGACCGGGGAATTTAGCGTCCGGAGCTAGCCGGTAGTCCACAGAGACGACTACGCAGTTGCCTCCGACGCATAGGTTGCGGGCTGTACCGTCGGCCGAGTCTAAGTCACCGACAACCCAACCGCCGCCGTGGAACCAGACGAGGATTGGGAAAGGGCCGCTTCCCTCTGGAGTGTAGATGCGCACTGGTACGTCGCTGTCGGGACCTGGGACGGTCCGGTCTTCAACCTTAGCGACTTCTGGGCCTGGAGACCGAGGGCGCTTCTTGGCATTAGCCCTTGCCTCTTCGGGGCTGACCGTGTGGACCGCTGGCAATCCCAGCGACGCCATGTTCTCCATAACTTGTACTACCTGTGGATCTAACGGCATTGTGCACCTCTGTGTCGATTGGGTTTTACTTCGTGTTCAGCGGTTGGGTATTAAACATTGCAGACCAACTGTTGGGGATCAGAGTCTACGAATCCCTTCCCCTAGCTTTGCCAGCTCGGCAACGATTCCTCTCCAAGTCGCCTGTTGTTTGGAGAATTATAGCTTATAGGGAGCACTGCCAATCAAGCGTTTGATGCCTATATAGGCGCTCCAGAGCTTGGGTCCCAGATCCAGTATTTGGCGATCGCGCCGCCATCGACCCTGAGGTCAAACCCGGTAATCATCTCTGCTTCATCTGATGCCAAGAACGCTGCCGCTTTGCCGTAATGGCTGGGGCTGGGCATCTTCTGTAACGGCAGTCCGGCTCCGGGATCTCGGGGCCACCCGGGGAGGCGACTCCCAAGCCTTGGCCCGGGCCAATCAACCCCCCAACGTTTTGCCCGCTCCAATGCCTCACCCCGATCCGTGGCTGTCGGCGTGAGGCTATTGACTCTTATCCCGTGCTTGGCCAGGTCCATGGCGACCGCCCGGGTGAAGTTTAGCAGGCCACCCTTGGCTGTACCATAGCCAATGTTACCCGGCTCGCCCTGATGACCGGCAGTAGAGATTATGTTGATCATGTTTCCCTTACGGTCCCACTCAATCATCTGCTCAGCAATGAGTTTGGTAAATAAGAATGCGCCGGTCAACAGAATATCAGTCTGGCGGCGCCATTCTTTAACAGACATCTCCAGGATTCCCTTGGTGTTGAACTGGGTGGCGCCGTTGACCAGTATGTCCACTCCCCCGAATGCTTCCTGAGCCTGGTCAACAGCGGCGGCGACCTGAAATTCATCGGTCACGTCGCAGGTTATCGCGATGGAGCGACGTCCCTTGTCCATGACCGACTCGGAGCATCGCTCGGCATAAGTTGCATTGATATCCACGCAGATTATATCGGCCCCTTCGTCAGCCAGACCCTCTGCGATTCCACCCATGATGTTTGGGCTAGTGCCGGTAACGAGGGCCACCTTGCCTTCAAGTTTCATATGAACAGTCTCNCGCTCGGTNTGNATGTGAAATCATTTTTGCGACTGNCATGGTATTCCTGGTGATCAAGGGTTTCTTAGCCCACAACGCAAAGNTAGTAGTAACNACCCGACCGCCGNGCTGANTGCGCANGTCTTTCACCNNCCTGGGGANGTCTACAAGGGAACGGAGGTACCNCTGGAAGCCGCTGTGCCCAGCATCANTATCNAGAAGCTGTTTAGCGATACTCACTACGGCTTCTAGCTTCCCCAGGGTTCCCGGTATCCGTAGTGCTCTGGACCAATTAGATNAATCTCCNAANGNATCATATCAACAACTTTAGCGGCGTCGAATTTGTAGAGATCCTCAGGCATGCCACGTCATTTTAGGGCCGACTATTTTTATGGCGCCATGACCCAAAGACCACATTGCTCGTGATCTCGAGGTTGTCGCCTNGGGTTTGCCGTCCGATCTTCCTAAGAGCCTTCATCTCAGGCATCTTGTTCCTCNCTGATCTGTGTATGACGCTAGTCGATGGTCAATACGATCTTGCCAAAGTTGGCATTGGTCTCCATGTAACGGTGGGCCTCTGCGACCTCTTCCAACGGAAATGACCGGTCCACTACAGGGTTCATGCTCCCCGATACCAAGTGAGGCAGGACATGACGCTTGAACTGACTGGTCACAGTCAGTTTCTCCTCGATCGAACGCCCCCGTAAGGTGGTCCCCGTCACTTGAAGACGCTTCCAGAGCAATTGACCCATATCTATCTCAACCCTGCCACCACCCATCAGTCCCACCTCGACTATACGGCCCTGCATCGCCATCGAGGCGATGTTCTGGTCCCAGTAAGGACCGCCGATGAAATCCACTAGCACATCCACACCAACGCCGGATGTTNTCTCNTTCACTACGGNAGAAAANTCTTGTTCGCGNTAATTGATGCCCACGTTCATTCCNAGATCTGCNGCTCCAGACAGTTTTTCCTTCGATCCTGCGGTCCCGAATACGAACGCTCCGGCCCGGTGGGCCAGCTGGATCGCTGCTGTACCAACTCCGCTCCCAGCTGCATGGACCAGGACACTCTCGCCCATCTGGAGGTTCCCACGGTTGAATAGCGCGTCGTAGGCGGTCAGAAACACCTCTGGTGTCGCAGCAGCTTGCACGAAATCCCACGATTCGGGCATACGCACCGCCATCCGGTGATGGGTGATGACGCGGCTAGCATAACCACCGCCACCCAAAAGGCCGAAGACTCGGTCTCCCTTTAACATACCGGTCACGCGTTCTCCGGTTTCAACAACCACTCCGGCGAACTCCAAACCAGGAATATCGTCGGGGCTACCTGCAGGGGCCGGATAGCCGCCTTGGCGTTGCATGGTATCGGCACGGTTCAATGCAGTGGCTTTTACATCAACGAGGATATCTTCTGGGCCTGGAACCGGATCTTCGACCTCCATTACTTTCAAGACGTCTGGTCCACCGGGTTCAGTTATGACGGCTGCTCGCATCGTTTAGTTCCTTTGCGTCTGATTTAGATTCGGAACAGTTTATCACCGGCCCTAGAATAGAGTAGGAGCACGTCCTTCCGTGGAAGGACGTGCTCCTACTCCCGTTCACCGAGGAATCAGTTGGGCTTACTGGGCAGTTATAAAGTCATCTACCCGCTGCATGAGGTCGATTATGTCAGGCATGGCCGGGCCGTAGCGGTCGGCATCGTCGATGCCGTAGCCTTTGTGGTAGGCCGACCGGAAGTTAGCGATGGCACCACCGGCTCCAGTGACCGAGGAATTGCTCTCATCCCAGATGCCACCGTGGATAAGGTCAGGCATCGTATCGGGATCGCGGAAGACGTTCTTAGGGTCTCCACCGTCCTCGACAATACGCATCTGTTCTTCGAACTGACGACGCATGAACACTATGGGCAGATCGGTACGGCCTAATTGCTCCACGGTCCGATCGTAGATATCGCCCTGAGATACCCAGGCATGGGCATCCTGAGCTAAGACGAAGTCCCAAATTGGCTTGCCGTTCTCATCGAATATAGGGATATCATAATAGGGGACAGATTTCTGTTTTTCTACAGCCACGGCTTCGGGAGCCATGTAGCAACCGTAGGCGATATGGTAGGTGTTCGTGTCGTCGATGGGAACCCTGATTTGGAATTCTTGCCGCACCTGTCCAGGGCCGCCTGTCTGGGTGTAAAAGGGGAAGATGACCGTCGAGTGCCGAGACTGGCGATCTTTGTCTGCTCCCAGAGCCTTAGAGTAATTGATCCCTTTCTCCATACCGTATTGAGTCTCGTGGGCGTACAGCGATTCGATGCCTCGACCCATGTCAATACGGGAATGTAGTGTAGACATGCGCCGGTCTTTGGCCCGTTCCTCTAGTTCACCTTTCCTCTCAAGCATGTATTTGAACATGTATCCGTGAAGGTAAACGCTGTGGGCGGGGTCGCCGGTGTTCTCGTGGCACTGGAGCCAGTTGCATTCCAAAAAAGAAATGCCAATCTGGCGTATAGCATTGGGCATCACGAACAGGTCCCAAGGTGCCAGTAGTGGCACTGGCTGCGGACCCATGTAAGCCCAAACAAGACCACCCATCTCACGGACAGGATAGGACGCTATCTTTACCTGATCCTTGAGTTTATTGGTAGGCGCTTCCAACGGCATGTCGATACACTGACCATCGGGGGCAAATTTCCAGCCGTGGTAACAGCAACGGAGGCCGTCTTCATCAGGTATTCCGTACTTCATCATGACCATGCGGTGAGGGCAGCGCTCGCCGACCAGGCCTAGTTCACCGTTCCTGGTCAAAAAGAGGACGAGGTCCTCTCCCAGGACACGGATAGACATCACGTCTTCTTCTTCCAATTGGGCCAGAGGGCGAACAGGAATCCAATAGCGGCGCATCAGTTCGCCCATAGGAGTACCTGGGCCAACCCTGGTAAGTCTCTCTTGTGCTTCGGCGGTCAGCATATCGACCCTCCACTATTGCCGCTATTATCCTCGGCAGGTTAGGTGAATCTAGTGGACTCCCTCAGCCGATCAGACGGCGACTAGTATATCGCAGATTCGCGTGACGAAGAAAACCGGACGAGGCTAATCCCGTCTAGATTCTGGTCCTGGTCCTGACCTGAATCTGCTCTACTTAGCTGTGAAAGAAACGGCCGGCTGTCCATTAGGCGTCACATCGTAGATCGCACATGATATAGATCCGCGATCCAAAATAACCTTCCATCCACGTTAACCAAAAATGGCGGCACAAGGGATGGGTTTACTGAGGTCGTAGACCAGATTGGTCACATCCACAACGATTTCATCTCCTGCTTGCTAAAACTTCATAACCGTTAAGTTTGACGTAGCTACTAGGGAGGCCGGCTCCACTGAAGATGCGTTTCTCTTGATTGGGGTGACGGTAATCGGTGATTGCGACGGATGCGATGCGTAGAATTTCTACCGCAAACAGGGTTGCCGCTAAAGCCGAGAGAATAATTACGCTTAACCTCTTACTCGTTGCCGCCCTCCGTACATCCGCCCATCTGTGCATTATCCCTACATGCTCGTTGTTTTGTTCCCAGGCTTGGTGACAGACCGATAAGTAGCTTGGGATATAATTTGGAATGTACTATGGTGCCCGTATGGGAGCGGTCTGATTCGCTAGCCAAACCTTAACGCCCGAGGTGCCCTATGGCTAAGGCCAAACATCCCCTGGTTGATTCTCTGGACGCCTTTTGCAACGACACTGAAGCCTACCTGGAAGGCAAACCTGGCGGCCCCCTCTACGGACTGACTTTCGCCGCGAAAGACATCTTCGACGTTGAAGGGCATGTCACTGGGGGTGGCAATCCAGACTGGAAGGCCACTCACTCTCCTGCCGAACATAACGCCTGGATCGTCCAAACCTTGGTGGACGCCGGAGCGACTATGGTCGGCAAGACTCATACCGACGAGTTGACCAGGGGCATCCTGGGTGAGAACGCTCATTACGGCACCCCAATCAACTCCAAAGCGCCTGGTCGAGTGCCCGGTGGATCTTCTAGCGGCTCGGCGGCGGCTGTAGCCGGCGGGCTGGTAGATTTTGCCTTGGGTTCCGACACCGGCGGCTCAGTGCGCATCCCCGCCAGTTTCTGCGGGCTCTATGGTCTCCGGCCCACTCATGGACGTATCCCATTAGTAGGCACCTTGATGCAAGCGCCCAGTTACGACACTATAGGTTGGTTTACCAGGGATGCCGAGACCTACGGTCGAGTTGCTGAAGCCGTGTTCGGAAACGCCATTCCTGACACCAGTCCCAGCCGCATAGTGATAGCCGAAGACGCCTTCGAAGAAGCCGACCAAGAAGTCTCAGATGTTTTGCTGACCGTTGCGGAGAAGATTGCCGCTCTGGCGGGAAGTTCCACCAAGTTACGGCTGGCGCCTAACGGGCTGACGGAATGGGCGGCACAGCAGAATATCCTCCAATCGGAAGAAGCCTGGGAATCGGTGAAGGACTGGGTAGACACGGTAAACCCCAGGTTCAGCTTCTGGGTCAGCGAGCGTTACAACCTGGCCATCAACTTGACCAAAACGCAGATCAGCGAAGCGGCTCTCGTGAGAGAACAAGTCCGGAACCGGATGGATGAGGTCTTCGCCGATGGAGGGTTTGTCTGCCTGCCCACGGCGGTGAGCCCTGCACCACTGAGAGGACTGCCGGCCTCGGCCAAGAAGGATATCCAGGGGAGGCTGAGCCACCTGACATGTATCGGAGGCACCACAGGCCGGCCCCAATTGAGCCTGCCCCTTGATGAGTTGAACGGCTTGCCAGTGGGTATATCACTAATGGGGGACCACGGATCAGACGAAGAACTGATCGGGTTTGCCCGGAAAGTGGAAACTGCGCTGGCGAACTAGAGAAAGAATGAAATTGGGCATGCCGTAAATGGCTGCCCATCAAAGACCCTTGCACAACACGATTCAGAGAATGTCATCAGCGGGGTCCGCGACATAGCCGGCCAATTGGGATCCGACCCAATCCAACGACTCTCCAAAAAGCATCAACCTTCCACGAGCAGAAGTATTACCGCGCTTATGGAATGATGCAGTCCATGACCGCCACGGACTGATCGCACTAAGTGGGCACCCTCCAACGCCTGAATGGTTGAGCTCGAAAGAGTACCTGTCGTTCAGTTGCTAATAACGATGGTGGATCGCCTTTGAGGGGCTTGCCTTTAAACAGGTTGGCTATCACGCGTTGCGGCAACTGGCCGGGATTTAGACCGCTGAGGACCTCATCACGACTGAACGCCTATTCGGTGGACAGACGCGACTCTCGCCCATTAATATCTTCTCCAACCCCCAAAACCATGCTGCATGAGGAGAAGTTAAATGGTCCATCAGGTTAATGGAGTAGTCGCAGAAGCCAAGGGCGCGCCGGTCAAGCTGACCCGAATCCTGGTACCTGATCCAGGCCCCGATGAAGCGTTGGTCCGGGTGAAGGCTTGCGGAGTCTGCCATACCGACCTCCATTATCGCGAAGGCGCTATCAACGACGACTTCCCTTTCTTATTGGGACATGAGGCGTCCGGTACCGTGGAGTCAGTGGGTGATGGTGTCACAAATGTGGCTCCCGGAGACTTCGTGATAATCGCCTGGCGGGCTCCCTGCGGCACCTGCCGGTCCTGCCAGCGGGGCGCTCCCTGGTATTGCTTCTCCAGCCGAAACGCATCCCAGGCCATGACTTTGACCGACGGTACACCCCTGTCTCCAGCCTTGGGTATAGGCGCATTCGCAGAGCTGACACTGGTTGACGCTAGACAGGCGGTCAAAATCTCGCCCCAAGCCAGCCCTGAAGCGGCGGGATTGGTTGGTTGCGGCATAATGGCTGGGCTAGGCGCCGCCATGAATACCGGCAGCGTAGGCCGAGGCGATTCAGTCGCAGTGTTCGGCTGCGGCGGTGTTGGTAATGCTGCCATTGCCGGGGCTCATCTGGCAGGGGCTCATACCATCATCGGAGTGGACCTAGACGACCGGAAACTAGCTTGGGCCAAAGAGTTTGGCGCAACTCACACCATCAACGCATCGTCCGCCGACCCAGTTCAAGAGATACGCAATATCACTGGCGGAAACGGCGTAAACGTTGCTATAGAAGCCGTGGGCAGTCCAGTGACCTACGAGCAGGCGTTCTACGCCCGAGACCACGCAGGGACAGTGGTCTTAGTCGGCGTACCCAGTCCCGACATGAAGATAGAGTTGCCTTTGCTGGAGGTCTTCGGACGGGGCGGGAATCTGAAATCCTCATGGTACGGAGACTGTCTGCCTTCCCGGGATTTCCCTATGCTGATCGACCTCTATCTACAGGGCCGACTAGACCTGCAGCGGTTCGTCTCCGAGACCATCGGCATAGCCGACGTGGAAGAGGCCTTCCACAAGATGGAGCGAGGCGAGGTACTCCGATCCGTGGTGGTGTTTTAGATCAGTCTAGAGGCCTATCGCTGTACCTAAGGTCCATCGTCTCCTGATAAAACTCAGTTGAGCACCAAAAGGCAGTCGCCCAGGGATGGCTCTTTGCCACCAAGGCCACTGCCTAGGGCCCCTCTACTTCTCAGCCAGGTTTATCCCTTAGCCAGCAGGAGTCGGGCGACGCCCTGACCCTGGGAACCAGAATTAACTGCCAGCCGGTAAATGCTAAACCCTGCCCACCCTCTAAGGCCGCTATCACAGAACCGGCGTCCGTATGACGGGCCACTGCCAATATCACCTGCTATTGGCAGAGTTGATGGCAGTGCTCAAGTCATCGATCATGTCGGTCATACTACGGATCGAGCCTGCAGTCAGGCACATCTCAAGTACTGACTGCCTCCGTGCATTGCCGAACGACCGGTTGTTTTGCCATCTCTTTTCTCACTTAAGGGGTTAGTACTGCTAGCCTAGCCGGTAGTTTGGGCGACCGCATCAGCGCATAAACCACCGCAGAGGCAGCGGCCGCAGCCAAAGACACTACCAATGGGACAGTGTAGCTCTCGTGTTGGTCGAACCACCATCCCGCTGCAAAAGGTACCGACAGTAAAGCCCAGCTGTAACTCAGGTTGATGATTCCGCGTAGCGTCGCATAGTGATTGCGTCCAAAATAGTCTCCGATGGCGCCCCAGTTTACCGGCGTTATTCCTTCTGACAATCCGCTCACTATCGCAGAGACCACCAATATCCAGGCGGCGTTGAATGAGAGCAACAATACCAGCCCTAACGCATAAAGAATCATCCCGGCTGTGAGAACCGCTGGCTTGGACACTCGGTCCCCGAAATACCCTACCACCAATTTGGACGGCACATTCATTCCCAGGCGCAGAGTGAAAAACATGGCTGCGATGGAGATATCGAATCCCTTCCACTGGAGAATGGCAACGTAATGAAGGTCGATCCCCACTCTAGAGACTTGGCGCAGCATCGTCCCGGTCAACAAATACCAAAATGAAGACGTTCGCAAAGCCTCGCGCACTGAGAATTCTGCTCCATCATAAAAGCGCCGCAGCCGCTGAATCTCGGGAGAGCCTGGCCCCGCAAGCGCGGCACGCGCCTTTTCCACTGAGTCTTCATCAGCGCCGTCAGGTAGCAGGCCCATGCTCTCTGGTGATTCCTTAAGAAACGGTATAAGCGGCAGGATAAGGACAAGGTAGGCGGCAGCGCCCATCATAGCTGCAACCCGCCAGTCCCAGACCGCGATCACCAATGTCATCAGCGGAATCAGAATGGTTGAACCCAGATTTCCGGTGGCTTCACGGATGGACATAGCCCGCACCCGGTAACGGCTGAACCACATGTTCACC
>NZUD01000057.1 GCA_002697005.1 Chloroflexota bacterium
GTAGGTTGCCCTAAACGATTAGGGATGAAATGGAAAACCGGTGAAAAACCGGTGCGGTCGCGCCACTGTAACTAGTGTTGCCCCCATTATCAGGGTTCTGCTCGATAATCGAGACACCCAGACCAATAAATGGATTTGCACTAGAAGCCAGAAAATCTACCTATAGGCAGACTTGATTCACTTCGCAAGAAAGAGCGCAAGTCCCTATTCAGGAAACAAATACTGGCTCTTATTGGGTCAGTATTTTTTTGTCCCAATTTTCACCAAGGGTCCTAGTCTAATGATAATTTCGAAATCAACTGTCTTTTTTCTCGGTTTGCTACTAAGCATTTGTTTGTTCGCCTTTGTCGCATGCGGTAGCGATGAGACTCCGACCAACAAAACACCTGATGCTGGGGAAACGAAAGACAGTGTTCCTACCGAAGCTCCTGAAACCTCGAAAACGAAACCGAGTATACCTACCAAGGCTCCTGAAGCACCGGAAGAACTCGTATTGAACGTGGCTATGACATTCTTGGACGAACCTCCCGACCCCTACCAAGCAGGTTGGTTGGCAGTACCGACAGGTCTAGCAGAAACACTGTTCAAGCAGAACGAGACACTCAACACCGAACCCTGGTTAGCAGCCGGGGCTGTCCAAGTTGAACCAACCGTTTGGGAAATTACGTTAAGGGACGATGTTAAATTCCACAACGGGACATTGATGGATGCCTCAAAGGTTAAGGGTTCCCTAGATTTAGCGTTATTGCGGCGGCCTGGCACTCAAGTTCTGCTGGATATAGACCGTATTGAGGTCAAAGATCCAGTTACAATAGCAATACACACTAATTCACCTAATCCAATCCTTCCCGGATTACTGACCAATCAAAACACTAGCATCGCAGACCCGGATACAGTACCCGAATCTCTAGAAAAATCTGCTGAATTTTCATCAATGACCGGCCCCTACAAACTGGTCTCTTTCACAGCCGACCAGAGTATGAGTGTGGTAGCCCATAAAGATTACTGGCAAGGACAACCTGCCCTTGACCGAGTGGAATATGTAGCATTCACCGAAAGCGAAACCCGCTTAATCGCCTTGCAGAGCGGTGACGTCGATGTAGCGGTGAACCTGTCTCCACAAGGAGCTGTCGTCGTCCGCAACAACCCATCACTCGAACTGCGGACAGCGGCTCCATCTGGAATGCTATTCATGTTCGTGAATCACGAGAGCCCGCAGTTGCAAGACCCACGAGTACGAAAAGCTTTAGCCATCGCGGTCGACCGTGACGCCATGGCTTCAGGAGTGGCAGATGGCCACGCGCTTCCAGCTGGGAGCATGTTTCCTCCAGGATTCCTACCATGCCAAGATCCAAGCGAATACTCTTATGACCCGGAAGAAGCACGAAACCTCTTAGCGCAAGCCGGATACGAAGATGCCGACGGAGACGGGATCGTTGAGAACGATGGGAAACCTTTAGAACTAGTTCTTCAAACATACCCCCAACAACCACTATTACCTCCAATGCTTGAAGCTTATCAGGCTATGTTGGAAGACGTGGGTGTGGCAGCTGAGATCCAAATAGTCGAATGGACTCTAGCTAGTCAAGGGGGGTATGACTTGTTTGGTTATAGCAACGGGACTACAACTACTGGCGATGCATCCTGGGCGCTCGGCCGACATTTCCTGACCGGTGGGGACGAGAACCGAGGCAATTTCAGCAGCGCCAAAGTGGACGAACTCATCGATGCATTATCCAAAGAATCGGACGTAACGCTGCGGCGGGAGATTGCCTGTAACGCCCTGAAGGCGGGCAACGAAGAAACCGCATCGATTCCTGTCATGTTTCCAACGAGACTCTTCGGAATATCTAATTCAGTTGAATGGACCTCTGGGCCGCAGGCCGCCAGATTATATTTCATCGACCACTTGATCGGTCTTAAATAACTTGAATGGCCCCCTAGCTCGCCGTCTAATAACACTGCCGTTGCTTCTAGGGGGCATATCCATCATAAGCTTCCTGCTGTTGAACTTCGCCCCGGGAGATGCGGCAGAAATTACACTCAGGCGCCAGAACAGTGGCGTGAGTCCATCTCCTGTGGCCGTTCAAGCCTTGCGGCAAGAACTGGGACTGGATGACCACATAACCTTGCGTTACGGCCATTGGGTATCCAACGCGATACGAGGAGATTTAGGAGAATCCTATCGTACCGGAGAGTCAATTACTGGAGAACTCTTCCGCAGATTGCCCGCTACCTTACTATTAGCGGCTACGGCTTTATCCATCGCGGTGGTTACGGGAATTCCTCTCGGTGTGATGGCCGCGGTTAAACAAGGAAGCTGGTTGGATTCAGCTTGCCGAATCTTGGCTATTGTCGGTGCAGCTGTACCAAGCTATGTCTTGGCTCCAATATTGATGCTTATATTCGCAGTACAATTCCAATGGCTGCCAGCCGTTGGCTACGGCTCGTTCCAAAATTTGATCTTACCGGCGATTGCATTGTCATTCGGAACCATGGCCCAACTCATGCGACTCACACGATCGAGTCTGTTAGAAGTACTTTCCCAGGACTACATGCGTACTGCGAGAGCCAAGGGTCTATCTGAAAATAGCGTGGTCTGGCGTCATGGACTAAAAAATTCATTACTTCCAGTAGTAACAGTATTAGGGACCAGTACCGGTTACCTGCTAGGTGGCGCAGTAATCATTGAGACTATATTCGGATGGCCTGGGATCGGACAGTTTGTCGTCACCGGAATCACTCAGAGGGATTATCCTGTAGTCCAAGGATTCGTCTTATATGTAGCCATAATATTTCTGTTGGTAAATCTTGCCGTAGACCTATCTTACCGATGGCTAGACCCCAGACTACATTTCAATAGACAAGCAGTGTAGCTTGATATCTCAGTATGATTACCTGCCAATCTAGCACCAGGAGAACCACAGGTGGAAGGTCTTTCGCGTAGGATAGACAGGCGACTGGCCATCCTAAAAAACCTACTCCATGATCCGGGAACGCTGCTGGGAACCGTCATAGTGGCAGTGACCATTATTCTTGCACTGATTGCGCCCTGGCTGCCTTTACAAGATCCGACTGACGTAGATCTAACGCAACGCCTTAGATCACCATCCCCTGAATTTCTATTAGGTACTGATCATCTAGGCAGAGACGAGTTCAGCCGAATCATATTCGGCGCGCGAGTGACGCTCCTGATGGCAGGAGCGTCCTTGGCCGTAGTAATGGCTATAGCTTTATTCGTTGGAACCCTTTCAGGATACTATGGAGGTTGGATAGATTCGGGCTTGATGACAATAGTTGACCTACTGCTAGCATTTCCATCTCTGATTCTAGGTGTGGCGGTAGCAGGCATTCTCGGACCAAGCCTGATAAACGTAATGATTGCTGTCTCTGTGGTTTGGTGGGCAGGTCATGCCAGAGTTATACGTGGGATGGTCCTCGCAGCTAGGGAAAGGGAATACGTCGAGTCAGCCAAGGCGATAGGGGCCAGCAACCGCAGAATAATCCTTTCCCATATTTCCCGAAACATCCTGGGCCCATTTATAGTACTAGCTACATTGGATATGGGTTGGATAATACTCGGGATTGCTGGCCTTAGTTTCTTGGGTCTAGGAGCACAACCACCAACTCCAGAATGGGGAGCTATGTTGAATGACTCTCGTTCTTATATGCAGACTACGCCAATATTATTACTCGCGCCGGGCATATCCATCTTCTTACTAGTACTGGGATTCAATCTCCTCGGAGACGGCCTCAGAGATATGTTGGATCCCACTACCTATCGGTGATTCCTGTCAATCACAAGCTAATCGGGTTTGCAACGCCGGAGGCACTATTGAGCGTGATAGCCTTAATCAAATCCAGGCCACGATGGTGTTTGCCGCCCCTGCAATATAAGATTAGTAGGCTGTATAAACCTGCAAATTGGTGTTAATAACAATTACAGAATAGGAGCCCCTTTAACTTGTGACCCAACAAATAACACAAACTAGCGCCGATTCTCGTTTCCCGTTCACAGCCATAGTCGGGCAAACAGCGATGAAACGAGCGCTACTCTTAAATGCTGTCAATCCCAAGATTGGCGGCGTTCTAGTACGTGGAAAGAAAGGCACTGCCAAATCGACGGCAGTCCGGTCTTTGGCCGCCTTACTCCCTGAAGTCACGGTCGTCCAAGGATGTCCTTACAACTGCAGCCCTGAAGAACGACAAGGACTCTGCACTCGTTGTGAACCGCAGCTTGACGGGGCCCACACAGTGGTACGCCAAATCCCCATTGTCGACCTACCAGTAGGTGCAACCGAGGACCGTCTGGTCGGTTCACTGGACATCGAAGAGGCCATCAAGACCGGCAACCGGGTCTTCGAGCCAGGACTTATCGCTGCTACACACCGAGGTATCCTCTATATCGACGAGGTGAACCTGTTAAACGACCACTTGGTGGACATATTACTCGACGCTGCAGCCATGGGCCGAAACTACGTGGAGCGGGAAGGAATCTCGGTAACCCACCGGTCAGAGTTCATCTTGGTAGGCACTATGAACCCCGAGGAAGGCGACCTGCGGCCTCAACTCCTAGACCGGTTTGGTCTAGCCGTGGAGGTGGACGGTCGGTTCACTCCAGAAGAACGCCAGGAAGTAGTCAAGCGGCGCATCGCCTATGAAACAGACCCACAGGCTTTCATGATCAGCTGGCAAAAGTCGGAGCAGGAAGAGCGCGATAGGGTCCTTCGTAGCCAAAGGTTATTATCTGAGGTGACGGTCAGCGACGAAATTTTAGAACTCATCACCTCAATATGTGCCGAGTACGACGTCGACGGCATGCGCGGCGACATCACGATGTACAAGACTGCCTCCACTATCGCAGCTTATGAAGAACGCACTGAGGTCAATGCCGAAGATGTTCGCGAAGCCGCCAATCTGGCATTGTTGCACCGCCAGAGGCGCCAGCCCTTCCAGCAACCCAACCTAGCCACAGAGCAGCTGGACAACATGGTTGACGACTTTCAGAGCCAAGACAGCCCACGAGAATCCCAGGATGACGGTCAAGGAGAGGGCGATTCAGAGCCCTCGGATTTATCGCCGTCAGACTTAAATAATCAGGAACAAGACCCAGGGGAGCCGGATCCTCAATCTGACAACTCTGCCCCGGACTCTCTAGGTCAAGAACAGCAGTTCGAAGTCGGTGACCCTTTCTCGATCAGGCCGCTCAACATCAAACCTCCTGATCAGCGTACCCGCCACGCCTCTGGTCGACGCAATGTCACTATCACTGACTCGTCAGCAGGCCGCTATGTTCGCTCCCGCCAACCAGAAGGAAAAGCCACTGGCCTCGCATTAGACGCTACCATTCGGGCCGCCGCTCCCCATCAAGTAAACCGCCGAGAAAATAGCGCCGCGCATAACGCGGTCTTGATCGAGCCGCAGGACATCCGGGAAAAGGTAAGGGAAAGCAAATCAGGCAGCCTAGTACTGTTCGTGGTCGATGCCAGCGGGTCTATGGGCGCTCAACGGAGGATGGTAGCAGTGAAAGGAGCAGTGATGTCACTGCTCCTCGACGCGTACCAGCGCCGAGACCGGGTGGGGATGATTTCATTTCGAGGCACAAGCGCCTCACTACTTCTCCCTCCTACCAACAGCGTAGACCTGGCTCAAATACACCTCCAGGAAATGCCAACCGGCGGGCGGACACCACTGAGTGCTGGCCTATTCAAAGCCCTAGAGATCATAGAGACTGAACGCATCAAAGACCGAGACGTAATGCCTTTGCTGGTGCTGCTGTCCGACGGCCGAGGGAACGTGGCCCAGGGCCCGGATTCTCCTCTAGATGAAGCCTATGCTGGCGCCGGAATCATCGGAGAAGACAAGATTCCCTCAGTGGTGGTAGACACAGAATCCGGCTTCATCAAACTAGGCATGATAAAGCCGATTGCCGATGCTATGGGNGCTCAGTANTTGAAGTTGGAAGACCTACGAGCCGACAGTCTGGCCGACGCCGTCCGCCAACGCATGCCGCTCATAGGAGAAACTCCGCCTCGCATTGATTAGCTGACCAATCTCAGAACGACGACCTCATTAAAAATAACGCCGTTAACCCATCTAAATCTGTCCTCAGCGCAGAAACGACATTCACTACCGGCCTCGGATCCTCAACAAACGACCAGTTGCGTACCCGGACCTGACCACCCCTGCATCCGCAGAGATCAAAGACTTTCAGCTCAGGTCCGGGCCAACCCAGGTTGAACTCGTAGCTTGGTTATTTTCCCGTTTACATCACCCACTAGACTTGGTAACCTCCTCTGTAGTCTTTTCGTAAGGCTGTCTATTGCTTTTCCGACGCGGCTATGCTGCCCGAACCTCAGGAGGTATCCACTTGGTCCGCTTTATGCCCTATGCNGAAATGGACAAAATGATGTCGTTGTCCAAGCGCCGGGGCTTCATGTTCCAAAGCTCAGAGATTTACGGAGGCTTGGGTTCCACTTGGGACTACGGTCCCTTAGGCGTCGAGTTAAAAAGGAGCGTCAAAGAAGCCTGGTGGCGCTCTGTGATCAACGACCGAGACGACATGGTGGGCCTGGACGCTGCAATCTTGATGCACCCTCAAACCTGGGTCGCTAGTGGCCATGTGGAGAATTTCTCCGACCCCTTGGTTGAGTGCAAGGAATGCAACTCCAGATTCCGGCAGGACCATCTTCTGGAAGCTGCCGGAATTGACCCCAAGTCGGCAGCGGCAGACGCCGCTCTGAATGAACTCAAGTGTGCCAACTGTAATGGTGAATTGGGAGAACCTCGCCGATTTAACCTGATGTTCAAGACATTCATGGGACCGGTAGAAGATACGGCCAACGAGGTCTTCCTACGGCCAGAAACCGCTCAGGGGATTTTCGTGAACTTCAAGAACGTGTTGGATTCAACCCGGAAGAAGCTGCCCTTTGGTATCGGCCAGATCGGTAAGTCTTTCCGGAACGAAATCACGCCCGGCAACTTCACCTTCCGCACCAGAGAGTTCGAACAGATGGAAGTGGAGTTCTTCGTGAAGGAAGGCGAAGACGACGAATGGTTGTCTAAATGGGTCGATGCCCGGTACCAATGGTATGTCAAATATGGGATACGCCCTGAAAATCTAAGAAAACGTCCGCATGGAGATGATGAACTAGCCCACTACGCGAAGGCTTGCGTCGACATCGAATACCGTTTCCCATGGGGTTGGGGTGAGCTCGAGGGAATCGCCAATCGCGGCAACTACGACTTGCGCCAACATCAAGAAACAAGCGGCCAGGACCTGACTTATTTCGACGAGAGTGCTGAGGGTGATAACAGACGCTATCTCCCCTATGTGATCGAGCCTTCGGGCGGCGTCGACCGGGCCACCTTAGCTTTCTGGCTGGATGCGTATGACGAGGAACCCGACGGCGACGCAATTCGAGTCGTCTCTCACATCCACCGCGACCTAGCCCCTGTGCAGGTTGCCGCTCTGCCGCTTAGCAGAAACGACAAACTGCTGCCCACAGCTCGACGAGTATACGACGTTCTCCGCAAGAATTTTCGGACGCAGTACGACGACTCCCAGGCCATCGGCCGCCGCTACCGCCGTCAGGACGAAATCGGAACGCCTTACTGCGTGACCATCGATTTTGATACGATCGACGATAACCAGGTCACCATAAGGGACCGTGCGACCATGCACCAAGCTCGTGTCCCGGTCTCCGAACTAGTACACATCCTCAAAGATAAAATGGAGCACGCCTGGTAGCACTGGAATCAGGTTTTAGTACCACATAATTAACCCGAGTTAAAAATGCCTCCTAACCTTGTCGGCGCCACCATACGTCGGGGACTGTACACCCGCATAGTAGGTCGCCGTTTGCTGTACTACCCTGAGCTTTCGTCCACCATGGACGAGGCCGCTAGGTTGGGCGAAGGAACCACTGAAGAGGGCGCGGTAGTCGTNGCCGAGATACAGAGTGCTGGTCGAGGGCGCCAAGGCCGAAGTTGGATATCCCAGCCGGGCAATCTCCTCGTTTCGGTTCTGTTCCGTCCTAGCCTGGAAAAGCTCCCCTTCATCAGCATAATCGGCGGAATCGCTGCGGCCAGAGCTGTCCGTAAAGTGACCGGACTGGACATAAANATCAAATGGCCCAACGACCTGATGATCGACGGACGCAAGGCCGCTGGAATACTAGCNGAGTCCGCCATAGCCGGAGATTCCGTATGGTATGCTGTGCTCGGCGTAGGCATGAACGTGAGCCTAGACACAGAGAACAATGCAGAGATTTCNCCTTTCGCTATCAGCATAAATGCTGCCGTGGGCGAANATGTTCCGAGAGAAGATCTATTGCGTCAGTTCTTGATGGANCTTGACGCTCTATACCTGGCATTAGGTCGNGGCCAATCACCAATNGAAGAATGGCAGGAACTNCTCGGGACCATCGGCCAGCGGCTGGTGGCGACCTGGGGAAACGACACTTACCACGGCATCGCCGAGGGTACCGATTGTCTGGGTAACCTACTATTGCGCCAAAACGACGGTACTCTTCTTACCCTCACCGCTGGTGATGTCACGCTTACTGACCATTAATTTGCAATGGGTATCCCATTTAACACTGAGACGCGGAGATAGANATGCTCGAGTCACTTAGTTTGGAAGGAAAGTCGGTCGTCATCACCGGCGGGGGGACCGGTCTTGGCCGTGCGATGGTNCGGGACATGGCCCGTGCAGGAGCCAACCTGATGATTGCCGGGCGGCGTTCGGGACCCATCGAAGAAGCCGCCGCTGAGGCGGAAAGCCTAGGCGTNAAAGCATTTTCGGAAGCCACAGACGTCACAGATTCAGCACAGGTGGCAGCTCTGATGAAGGCCTGCATGGACCGATTCGGCAAGATNGATGTGTTGCTGAATAACGCAGGTGCGGTCTCCGACAACGTCCGCAAGCCAATCTGGGAGCTCACAGATGAAGAATGGGACAGGGTGATGCGGGTCAACCTCACCGGCGCTTTCTACTGCGCACGGGAAGTCTCCCAACCAATGGTCGCCCAAGGACACGGAAAGATCATCAACACCGCTTCCGGGTTCGGGCTTAGAGGCGGACGCGAGATATACATGTACTGCTGCAGCAAGGGCGGCATGATTCAACTAAGTAGAGTTCTATCTTTCAATCTGGCTCGTTACGGCATCACCGCCAACACTATCGTGCCTGGTTTTGTACCCACTGGCGCCACTGACACCATGGCAGCCAGCCTGCCCAGGGGCGGCGAGTTCTTGCCAACCGGCAAGTTGGGCAAACCCGAGGACTTCGGTCCCTTNGCCGTTTTTCTTGCTTCGGCAGCTTCAGACTACATGACCGGTGAGATGTTCATNGCCGACGGTGGGGGATTGGCCGCAGGAATCTACCCTACTGGTCATGCTCCGCTCATTCCGCTAGAAGCTTAACAAGACTTGAAGATGAAAAAATCAAGAAGTCGAAGTGTTTACGCTGCNTGCGACCCAGGGTTTTCAAGGTGAAGCGGCCGACAACGTCAAAGACAGCACCGATACATTCCTTGACGTCTACCTAGTAACCATCAGACCTTTGNGGATCCCAATTCAATTCCGACCCTGATACCAGGAGAAAATGCATGCCGGTCCTACCCGAGTATGACCTAACTGGCAAAACGGCCATCCTATCTACTTCAGGAGGAACCGAAGCGCCTTTTCTCGGGCAGGCTTTGGCCGAGGCCGGCGCCAACATTTTCGCCATAGCCCGGACTCAGCCTTTGCTTAACGCTCTCCTGACTGCACTACCCTCCGGTTCAATCGGCGCAGTCATGGACGCCAACGTTCCGAGCAGTGCCAAATCGGTTATGGACCAATTTGACCGCTCCCACGACAAGGTNGACATCTTGGTTAACGACCNNCGCAGTNTGTATGCCAGTCCATTAGAGGAGATCNCCTCAGACGAATGGGACGAATTACAGACCCGCAACACCAAAGCTCCATTCCTACTCTCCCAGCAGGTGCTGCCCCGCATGGCCAAAGCCAAGTACGGCCGGGTCGTGAATATGATCTCAGAATTAGCNGAACGAGGCATGATCAACGGCTCCGCCTTCGCCGCTAGTCANGCCGCGGTGCTGGCACTCACCCGTTCTCTAGCGGTGGAATGGAGCCGGTTCAACATCCGTATCAACGCCATCGGAACAGGGCTGATCGACACAGAAGGCCAGTCCCCAGAGCAACAGNAAGAAGAGTTATTGGTCCGCTACACACCCCTGCGGCGCAAGGGCACCCCCAGTGACATCGGTCCTCTTCTTGTCTATTTATGCTCAGAATTCTGCGATTACTCAACCGGACAGCCGGTATATATAGACGGCGGGCTCAACGCCCACCCATAGGGCTTCTTATTACTCGTTGTGTCTTGCCGCAAAAGGGTGCCGAACCGCTACGCTCAGGACGCCTTGATTCTTGGAAGTACATCTAACCCTGATGTACAATNCCNGAGNTCGTNGGCGTCTCAGACCTATAGAGGCGTCCCTATTTGTCTTTACCGTATTCTGTCCTACCAACATGTATCGTCAGCCAACACAATCGACCGGCACAGTCTCGCGTCTGCAGGGCATGAATGACCTGTCTGAGGACGCCTGGCGTCAAAAGCTAGGGCTCCAACAAAGACTGTGCGAANTGCTGTTCAGATACGGCTACCGATATCTAGAGACACCAGTGCTGGAATCTACCGAGTTGTTCATGAGAAAGTCGGGCGGCGAGTTAGCTTCCCAGCTGTACAGTTTCACAGACGCTGGCAGCAACTCGGTCAGCCTGCGNCCGGAGATTACCTCGCCGATCATGAGGCATTACTTAGAGAATATTNCNAACATCCAACTGCCTGCCCGGTGGCAATATTGTGGCCCGGTGTTCCGNTTCGATACCTCTCATCCCAATGTTAGCAGCCAATTCACGCAAGTGGGAGGAGAACTTCTCGGTTCCTCTGAGATTTCGGCAGATGTGGAGCTGCTCAATCTCGCTGTTTCCGTTCCCTCTGAATTNGGGCTTGACGGCTGGAGTTTGAAACTGGCNGATTTGGACGTCTTAGATAGTCTACTAGANCCGGTTGGACTCTCCGAGCGAGCNCGCTCGTTCATAATCCAGAGCATGCCCTTACTGAGCAACGGCCGGTCTGTAATCCCTCAATTTCTTGAAGAAGGGCNGCACTTGCATCTCGTGGGCGGGCACAACGCTCCCGGGTATCCTGAAGAGGACGCTCTGCGACAGGCAGTTAAAGGCTTAGACGATGACCAGGCAAGGTCAGTGTTACTGGGNTTGCTGCAATGGAACTCGGCCGACCAACTTGGCCAACGAACNCCTGAAGAGGTAGTAGAACGTCTTCTCCATAAGATTAANGGCACCGACAACGAGGATCAACTACGCCAAGGACTGGAATTGGCTAGCGACCTGGCAGTCATAAAGGGTGAACCAGGACCAGCCTTGGAGGCCGTCAAGGGAACTCTGGCTTCAGCAGGAGCTAACCAGGACGCCGCAGACCGTCTCTCGCAGGTTATCAATGGGATGTCCTTCGAAACTGGAGCCAAAGGCCAAATCTCATTGGACTTCGGCCTCGTAAGAGGCTTGGCCTACTACAATGGTGTGATATTTGAAGTCAGCCATTCCGGTTGGCCGGGCACACTAGGCGGTGGTGGCCGCTACGACACACTCTCCAGAGCTCTTGGCGCCGCAGACGCCGTCCCAGCCTTAGGCTTTGCCTATAACTTGGACGCGCTCATTGCCATCGGGGCGAGCTAGACCATGTCTGCACAAGAGCAGAATAAGCGGAACGGAAAAGCGCTCTTGCGCTTGGCCCTGCCCAGCGACGGAGAGTTGTATGACTCAACTATGAATTTCATGCGGGCCTGCGGTCTGACCGTGTTACGGCCCAATTCCCGCCGCTATACGGGAACTGTACCAAGCATCCCNGGGGTTGAAATCCTGTTCCAGCGCTCGGCCGACGTCAGCCAGAAGGTGGAAGAGGGNAGCTCAGAGTTGGGCATAACCGGCCTAGACCGAGTGCTGGAATACCGGAACGACGAGGGTCGTGCTTCGGTCCTAATCGAGGACTTGGAGTACGGCCGGTGCGAGTTTGTCATGGCCGTGCCTGATTCCTGGATGGACGTTACATCTCTGTCAGACCTGGCTGATCTGGCCCTGGAGTTCCGACAAGAAGGTAAACAACTCCGTATCGCCACCAAGTATCCCCGGTTGCTACGGAGCTATCTGTACGAGCGAGGCATCAACTACTTCACCCTGGTCNCTGCCAGCGGCGCCATGGAAGCAGCGCCGGCTGCGGGCTATGCTGACCTGATAGCCGACTTGACAGCTACGGGAGTGACGCTTCGAGAGAACCGACTGAAGCAATTGGACGAAGGNACTATCCTGACATCCCAGTCATGTCTCATCGCCAACCCGGTTCTGCTCTCAACATCGGGTGAGGCACTAGCCTTAGCCCGTTCCATCGTCGAGTTGATGGAGGGGCACCTTCGGGCTGAGCCTTATTACCGGGTTACTGCCAACGTACGAGCGTCCTCTCCTGAAGAAGTAAGCTCAACAGTGCTGGCCCGCCCAGATTTGGCAGGGCTACGCGGTCCGACAGTCGCTAGGGTCTACAACGTGGAAGAACAGGACTGGTTCAACGTGAGTCTACTGATCAAAAAAGGGCAGCTTCTGGAGGCTGTTGACCACCTGCGAGGCTGCGGCGCCATAGATGTAGCCGCCTCTCAATTGAGCTATCTGTTCGATGGCCATTCTGAAGCCTACCAAGCCTTGTTTGGTGTGAGCCACTAGTCTCTTCTGATGCCGAATCTTCCGATGCACATACACCTTGCCAACGCGGTTGCGGAGCAGTTGGACCGCGGCTGCATCTTCGACCATAAGGGCGCCTATTACCTCGGGTCAACAGCCCCCGACATCCGCGCAATGACCAGATGGCCCAGAGAGCAGACCCACTTTGCGCCCCTATCGNTGGAAGAAGTAGGCATCGGAACCAAGACAATGTTCCGTTTGCACCCCGAGCTTCAAGAGAATATGTCTCCGGCCTCCCGAGCTTTTCTGGCNGGTTACNTTTGCCATCTGGCGGCGGATGAAGTCTGGATCACCAGCGTTTTCCGGCGTCATTTCGACACCGCGGAAGATAGCCGGTTGACCGACGACCAGGTTGAGGCAAATATCTGGGACCGTGCAATGCAGTTAAACATGGACCGGCAAGCNCTGCCCCAGATCAGTGGTTGCGCTCACCCGGAGAACTGGCTATCTTGCTCNGATCACGACGTGTCTATGCCCTTCTTCGAAGAAGGGTTGCTAACGGAATGGAAAGACCGCGTCGGACGGTTTCCGGTCTGGGAATTCACCTGGGACCGGTTGAAAGGTGCGCTCAACCGGTTGTACCGTGATGACGAAGAAGTGCAAATGAGCGTCGAGCGCTTCCTCGATGGCATGCCTGGGAACATGGAACAACTGTACAGAAAAACGCCTGAGGCTGACGTCTCAGCCTACCAAGAGCGCGCCTTGGCCGCGACGATAGCTCTGGTCAGAGAGTTCGTTCCGAACTAGACCCGCACAAAACGGAATGGAGAAACCAGTTGGCACTTAACGTGATAAAAGGTGTCCAAAACGCCGAGACCGTTCTGGTCCGCATCGATCCATTAGATCTGGACTCNCTGCCTTCTTCCGTACTCGCGCGTACCGAAGAAGCCTTCGGTAAAGGCGTGACACCNCTTCAATCGGTGAACCAAATGTTGGACGATGTCCGCAAAGGCGGTGATGGCGCCGTGCTGCGGTACGCCAAGCTTTTGGACGGCTCAGACCTAGAAGATTTCAAAGTAACCGAAAAACAGATAGCACAGGCTCGCGCATCAGTCAGCAAAGAGTTGCACGAATCGTTGGAATTGGCCGCCCAGCGTGTTCGCGATTTCCACGAATCCACCATGCCAAGTGACTGGGTCGATCGTCGTCAAGGACTGGGCGAATTAGTGCGGCCACTGGACCGTGTCGGCCTTTATGCGCCTGGCGGCAGCGCCGCTTATCCTTCGACAGTTCTAATGACTGCCGTACCCGCGCGAGTAGCTGGAGTAAGAGAGGTTATCCTCTGTACACCACCTCAACGCGGTGAGGACTTGAACCCCGCAGTGATAGTCGCGGCCGAGATTGCCGGAGTCGATGCTCTCTACCAAGTTGGAGGAGTGCCGGCGATAGCCGCCATGGCATACGGGACNGAATCGGTTCCAAAAGTCGATAAGATTTGCGGCCCAGGAAACATCTTCGTCTCATACGCCAAAAAATTGGTCCAGGGCGCCGTGGACATAGACGGCGTCTTTGGCCCTACCGAAACCATCGTGCTGGCAGACAAGACCGCCAATGCTAGCTTCTGTGCCGCCGATCTCATCGCCCAGGCAGAGCACGACCCGCTGGCCACCGCCATCCTGATTACCAATAGCCAAGAGTTGNTCAACAAAGTCGAATCCGAAGTAGCCCGGATGGTGGCAGAACAGCCACGTGGCGCCGTCGCCCAAGCAGCGCTGGACCGACAAGGCCGCGTGGTACTCGTCGATTCCCTGGACGACGCTATTGACCTGATCAACCGCATCGCTCCTGAGCACCTTTGCCTGCTGCTGGATGACCCGTGGTCATGGGTTGACAAGATCAAGCATGCCGGCGGCTTATTCTTAGGCGAGTATTCGCCTGAAGTCATGGGGGACTATATCGCCGGGCCGAGCCATGTCATGCCCACCGGAGGCACCGCCAAATTCGGCTCNGCCCTAAGTGTNCACCATTTCTTACGCACCATGCCGGTTGTCGGCCTAAGTCCGGAAGAATTCCAAAAATTGGGNCAAGCGGCCGTACACATCGCCAACGCCGAAGGNCTCTCCGGACACGCCAGTGCCGTGCAAGTTAGNCTGGACACCATCNCGGAGAACNCCTGATATGGCCAACAACAAGAACATGCCACCCATGCTGCCTCACATCGAGGCCTTGGAGACCTATGAAGGTGTTGACCCCATGGAGGTCATGGCCGAGCGGGCTGGGATACCGCCGGAAAAGATCATCCGGCTGAACGGGAACGAGAACCCGTACGGGCCTTCACCAAAAGTGTCAGCAGCCCTAGGCGAGTACCGCAACTTCAACTACTATCCGGACCCCGGACAGCGCAACCTGCGCCGGGTGTTATCGGGCTACATGAACGTTGAGTCGGAAAAGATAGTGGCAGGAAACGGCAGTGACGAATTGATTGATCTGCTGCTCCGCATGTACGTGGGNATCGGCGACAACGTCATAGTCCCATCTCCGACTTTCGGCATGTATTCATTCTCCGCGGGTATATGCGGCGGGCAATGTATCTCCGTGGAGCGAGACAACAACTTCAACATCGACCTGGAAGCCATGAAGGCGGCTATAACACCCAAGAGCAAGATTATTTTCCTGACCTCGCCTAACAACCCTACCGGTAACATCGTNCCTGAGGCCCAGACNCGAGCTTTACTGGACACCGGGCTGATGGTGGTGATGGACGAAGCCTACTTCGAGTTCTGCGGCGATACGGCCATGCCACTCCTGTCCGAATACCCTAACCTGGTGGTGCTCCGTACCTTTAGTAAGTGGGCCGGNCTGGCTGGCCTGCGGATAGGAGTGGGNGCCATGGACCCGCACCTTGCCGCCACCATGATGGCTATGAAACCGCCCTACAACGTTAACCTAGCGGCAGAAGTGGCGTTGACCACGTCCCTAGAAGACACNCCCGGCCTCTTGGAGAGGGTGACTCAAATAGTAGACGANCGNGACCGGATGATGANGAANNTGGAACAGGTACCCAACCTGANTCCCTGGCCGTCGCGGGCCAACTTCATTCTGTGTCAGGTNCCGGACGGGANGGGCAAAGAGATNTTCGAAGGCCTCTGCANCCGAGGNATATTCCTCCGGTACTGGAGTAGCGGGCGATTGCAAGATTTCATCCGAACCAGCATCGGCCTACCCCACGAGACNGACGCGGTCGTAGAGGCTTTTACAGAGTTGTGCGCCTAATTGTGTGGAGGNAGTGATGCAATCTAACGGACGTACTGCAAGAATCGAAAGAAAGACTGGTGAGACCGAAATCGACTT
>NZUD01000058.1 GCA_002697005.1 Chloroflexota bacterium
GGTCGTAGTCGCCTGACTGTGTTTCTTGCTCTTCAACCTCGCGTTCGTAGGCTTGGAGGTAGAAGGCGTTACTGTCCTGATCGTAACTGAGAAGCATCTGACCCGCCTTGAAGTCGACGGCCAGATCGCCACCGGACCAAGCTTCTTCCCTGAGGTCGCTCCCTTTATCTCGTTCTTCTTGGGAGAGGCGGCCGACCATGTCTCGCAGATAGACACCCAGTTGGAGAAGTTGTTCTTTCTCCATCCAGATGGAACACGAGGCGGCACCAGAGTTGGCGTCCAGCTTGAAAGTCCGGTTTCCGGGCTCTCCGAATGTCACAGCCTCGATGCTTGTAGCCGCACCCAGAGGGTATTTAACTTTTTTCTCTTCCACGTTCATTATCATAGACGCCGTAGATTACTCGTGGCAAGGGTGAAATATTGGATTGGTTCTCGGTTACTTGATAAGACCATTCCACCCAGCAGAAAGACGAGGAGGAGAAGGGGATTCTATGTATAATCACTTCATTAAAGGTCCAGACAAACGAAAATATTGAATGATAAGGGGGAATGCTGATGGCAAAGGGACTGACAATGGAACGGGTTCAGGCAGCGATGAAGGCGATGATGGATGAGGCTATGAAGAAGCCCAATGAGCCCATAGCGATGTGCATCGTCGACGCCGCCGGCAACCTGGAGGCCTACGCCAAGATGGACAATCTTCGAATGTTTAGCCGCCGTCATGCCCAGCGGAAGGCATACACCTCGGCGATGATGGGGATGGATTCTGTCTCCCATGCTGAGAGACTGCACAGCGGCGGCCGGAATATAGCCGACCTGGGAGATCCCATGATGACATTCGGCCAAGGAGGCCTGGTCATCATGGAAGACGGCGTCATATTGGGTGGAATCGGAGTCGGTGGCTATCCCAGTGGGCAAGCTGATGAAGACATCTCCAGGATCGGACTTAATGCAATGAACCTCTAACGGTTATCGGTGCCCAGTTAGGAATGGACAAGGGCCGCGTCCTTCTGGTGAAGGGTGCGGCCCTTGTTTTTAAAAGATAAGGAGACCTAGATCAAGGAATACATTTTCGGGTCGCTAAAAGTCGTCCTTAGTGGGTATCAGAGCGCTCCTAAGGCCGACATCAGATATATCGCAGGGACGATGACCATAGTCGGCTGTACTGGTTTCCTAGGCTACGGAAGTATCCCGATGCAAGTAAGGACGCACTCCAGTGAAGATTGGTTTAATTCTCGACCTCGATGATCATCTCGATCTCGATGCAAGCCTGGTTAGGCAATGATCCCATCCCTACTGCCGACCTGGCGTGGGCGCCAGCGGCTCCATAGAGCTCGCTGAGAAGGTCCGTGGCGCCGTTTGCCACCTGGGGCTGCTGGCCGAAGTCGGGCAGGCAGTTGACCATGCAGAGCAGCTTGGCCACCTGTTTCACCTTGTCTAGATCGCCGATCACCGCTTTCACGTCGGCCAAACAGGCTAGCATCGCCTGCTTTGCTCCTTCGTATCCCTGCTCGACGCTAATCTCAGCGCCCAGCTTGCCCCTGAAGTCGGCGCCGGGTGTATGACCGCCTACGAACAGGAGATTGCCAACCTTGACTGCTCCAGCGCGGCCGGGAGGGGCAGTCCCGGCGGTGGGCAACTCCAGTCCCATGGATTTAAGTTTGTTCTCTACTTCCATTTTAATACTCCTAAGATCTTGAATCATCAGCCCGGCCCGAACTGGGGCGGAGCCGAGTTCGAGGGATTATAGCGGAGGAACGGTTCGGGAAGTGTAGTGAGATTCCTTGTTTCGCCACCCGAAACAGTATGGTAGGCTGTTCGATGCATTCCCACCAGGAGCTCTAACCATGATTATCGACACCCATACCCACGTGGTCAGTAGTGATAAAACGAAACACCCATTGGACCCTGGCGCGCGAGGCTGGTCTACCGAGGTCAGCAACGATGTCGAGGACCTCATCAAAGAAATGGATGAGGCCGGTGTTGAATGCGCAACGTTGGTGCAACCGAATGCCACTTATGGTCTGGACAACTCTTACCAGTGCGACAGTGCCCAGATATATGCCCCGCGAACAGTATCAGTGGGCATACTGGACCCAGCCGCAGTTGACGCTGCGGACAAACTCTCTTACTGGACCAACGAGTACGGCATGACCGGGGTTCGCCTACAGAGCCAAGCCGAGCCCGACGACTCACGATGCGATGCTATCTGGCAACGTGCTGAAGAACTAGGCGTCCCAATCTCTATCGGAGGTGGCGGCCAACCCGGAAAGGTCGACGCTATGCGGAATATAGGGCGCCGCTATCCTAACGTCCTATTTGCGCCCGACCATTTTGCGGGATGGAGCGGATCTGAAGATAAAACAGCGATGACAGTGGCTTTGGAAGCCTTGGCCAAGCTCCCAAATGCCCACTTACGAATCTCCAGCACCAGCCTTGGCCCCTACGCCGACCTGTCTGACCAAGAGAAAGACCTATTCCGCCGGGTCTTTGAAGCCTTCACCCCACAGCGAATCATGTGGGGTTCCAACTTCCCGTCCTCTCGTGACGGTGGTTATGTAGGCCAGGTGAAGCTCGGACAAACCGCCTTACCTTGGTTATCAGCTGAAGATCGAGAATGGATCATGGGCAAGTCTGCTCACAAGCTGTGGCCGATGTTGCAAGCCGCGTGATCCCAGTACCTCTGTAATGCACTATTAAGTGATGGAAACCGGTGCCATTCTCGTCGGCCTCTCGGAAGCGAAATTACCTGGTGAATTACCAGAGACCTTCTTGTTCTACCCGAACATTCCTTCGCCGTCCGAATCATTTTCGCGACGCTCTTCGTGTCAGCCGATCTCTTGTTTATGAAGCTATGAACGGCGGGGCTGTTTGTTTATCTGCCGAATTTCTGTTAGCCCTCGACAATGATCTGGTGTAGGTCGGTGGCGGCAGTGATGGGGCCACTGTAGTGCTTTTTGGCGTCGTCCAGGAGTGGTTGAGGGTTGTCGTTATAACCTGAGTCCAGATGGGTTAGGATCAGCTCGGCGACCCCAGCTTGGGCGGCTGCACGGGCCGCTTCTCCTGCAGTGGAGTGGCCGCGGGTCTTGGCGTAGTCACCTTCTTCGTCGGTCCGTAATGCCTCATGGATCAGAAGCCGCGCGCCTTTGGACGCCTCTACCAGCTCCGGGTTGTAGCGGGTATCTCCCGAGAAGACCACCGACATGCCGCCGGATTCTACCTTCCAGCCCACAGAACCAGATATATGGTCGGCGGCAAAGCAGGAAGCGGTGGTAGCCGGCCCTAGGGTTATCTTTTGATCTGTCTTTACAACATGCCAGCTTATAACTTCGCGCCCATCGGAGTTCTTGGCCCATTCGTTGTTGACTTCGAAGATGTTTAGGTGGCTGGCGACACACATCTTCTGCGCCCACTCAAGGGATTCGTCTGTAAGGTAGACATCCAAAGGCGGTGCATCTTGCCGTTCTAGAGCCCGACTGAATTGGACGAATAAAAGGCCCGACATATGGTCCGGGTGGTGGTGGGAAAGCAAAACCGTGTCGAAGTCGGCAACCGACATTCCCAGTTTTGATGCGTTGCGTGCAACGGAATTTCCAGAACTGGTGTCGATAAGTAGCTTGGTGCCGTCGTCACAGTCGTAGACCATGGCCGAATGGGCTCGGTTGGTTGAGCTCCCGGACCCCGTGCCAAGGAAGCTGATCTTCATCTCGGGCATCTGATTGTCCTCGAAAAATAGAACGGTTAAAGCGTTTGGCTGGCTATTGTCGGTCTTGAGGTCGAGCTTGTTCTCTAAGCAGACTAAGTGATTTCAAAACCGGTGTGTCGGTGAAGCTGAATAAGACGGCCGGCTCGGTCTGAGAGGCGTTAACGTGTTCGTGGTAGGTCCATCCTGGCACGCAGAACACGTCCTTGGGTTCCCAATCCATTTTCTGATCATGGACCACCGAATAGCCCTGTCCCTGGACCACGTGGTAAATGGTGCTGTTGGTGTGCCTGTGGGCTTTGGTGCTTTCGCCAGGCCGCAGCATCTGGACGTGGCAGGCGATGGTTGGCATCACCGGACCCCCGGTGTTGGGATTGGTGTACTCCATGATCACACCGTCGAAAGGGCTACCTTCGACTTCGGGAGCTAATCGTTGTAGCGCAGCCCAGGTCTGTTCCCAAGGGTAGCGCATCAGTGGCGAATAAGCCTCCTTAGAGGCATCTTCCCAGAGCGGACGAAGAGTGCCCGCTCCGTATTTATTCGTGGACGAGTCGATGGGTTCAGTCACCGGTTGCACATCTTCGGGGTAGGGCTCAAAAAATACAGCTTCCAACAGGTGTACCAACGGAATGTCCAGGCCGTCCAGCCAGATGATCGGTTCGCCTGACTCGTTCCCGTGGTCATGCCAAGTCCAGCTTGGTGTCAGGACCAAGTCGCCCGGATACATAGGAATGCGGTCGCCGTTGACCGTGGTGTAGCCGCCGTCGCTGTTGATGATGAACCGAAGGGCCGATGGCGTATGCCTATGGGCCCTAGCGGCTTCTCCAGGCATAACTATCTGCAGGCCTGAAAATAGGCTGTTGGTGGTGGCGATGCGATCCTTGATGGTCGGATTTAGCAGCATCAGCACCCTGCGTTCAGCATCGGCGGTGCCGATCAGTTCCCCGGCCCTGATCGCCCTGGGTTCCAGGTCCTTCCACCGCCAGATGTGAGGCGAAGCCTTGCTAGTCGGCTCATCCACCAAAGCCTCTTCTTGAACGTTCCAGAGCGGAGCCAGATTGAAGCCTTCCAGTTCCTGGTAATAGTTCTTCAGAACTTCCTGAGTTGCCGCTGAGTTGGAATTTGAAAGCATTGCTCTGCTCCCTGGATTGGATGGGTCAAGGCAGGTTACTGGATCCAAAGAATCGTAGTTATGGCCTAGAGGTATGTCAATGTTATTCAATGCAATGCGGGTTTATTCTATGACCCGTTGCGATTGTTTTCCCACTCTGCCAGTCGGGCTTCCAGGGAGTGCTGTCGGAGGGCCATGGTCAAGTCGCCTCGAGTGCGCTCCAGGACCCCGCGCATGGCGTCTGTGTTGTGCCTGAGACCGCTCGTCACTCCCTCAGGAAAGTCGATAGTGACCAGCACGCTATACATCTCGTCCATGATGTCCATGAATTCTTGGCAACCATCCACCGCGTCGCGCCTTAGAGCGTCCAGGATATACCGGCGCAGTTCGCCGATGACTTCAGCCATGCCGTTGATATAGGCTGCGGCGTCAACCTTCAAATCATTGATGGAAGGAATATCAGAGCCTGAGATTACCGCTAGGGTGACGTTGGCTTCAGTGAATTCTTTGCGTGCATCGTTCATGAACCCGGCGTTGAATATGGACGGACTACTGGTTGCGATGTGGTCCGCGTCACTGAGTCTGACGGCGCCTTTACTGATTAATTCCCGGGCGTCTTCGAAAGCCCCACGGTGCACGGCCCGAATGGCGTTGGCGGAGAACCGGATAACCTCTCTGGAGACGGAAAGGGCTTGTTCCCGGTCGCGGTTTCTCTCCGCGAGTTCCTCGATCACGGAAGCGCCGATCGCTGATAGGTATACGCTATAACGCGATGGCATTAGATTCGTCCCCCGGCTTCTTCTATTATCTTCACAAGATTGGCGGCGGCGGCTTCGGGCTCAGGTGCTGATGCCACGGCGGCGGTGAGACAGATAGCATCTGCGCCAGCTTCCACGACTGACGCTATGTTGTTTGCATTGATCCCACCGATGGCCACCAGTGGCGTTTGGGCGCTGTCCTTGGCGATGCGCAACTGCTCGACGCCCCTGGGCGCGCGGCCCAGATTCTTACCGGTGGTGTTGGTATTGAAGACTGCGCCAAAAGCCACGTGGTCGGCGCCCATCTGCTCTGACTCGACTAGTTGTTCGATATCACGGTTGGATCGGCCCAAGACCTGTCCAGGACTGAGTACTTGACGGGCCTGGTCGACAGGGATGTCAGATTGCCCAACGTGCACCCCAGTCGAGCCGATGATGGCCGCGATATCGACATGATCGTTGACGATCAACGAGACGCCTGAGTCCGCGCAGAGTTTCTGTAGCTCGAAAGCTAATCGCAAAGATTCGCCTTTGTCCCGTAGTTTATCTCTGAGTTGAAGCATGCGTGCTCCACCTCTGACCGAAGCCTGTGCGATGGCCAGTGGCTCGCGGCCACCGGTCACCCTAGGGTCGATTATCACGTACAGACCACTTACCAAGTCGGCCTTTTCTTTGCGGACCGTTGAACCGAGTTGGGCTGCTAGGTCTTCTAATATCCGGGTAATCCCAACCATTGTTTCCCAGCCCAATGGGTTAGCAGAAGAGGATTCATTCAGATGGGATAGAAGGTTTGAGGCTGCTCTGATCAGTTCCAGGGTTTGTTGGGCCGTAGCGGGCGGGCCATCGCTCACGTTGTTCACGGTCGGCAAGGAAGGAATGATATCCCGTAAGTTCCGCAAGGTAGGAACAGGCGATTGTACAGGTGCGACGAACCTGGAGGCGGCTTCCAAGCAGTGGAAGATCGCCTGGTAGCGGCTATGATCAAGACTCGGGTTGGTCACAACTCCATGCCTTTGGGTGTCTCTCCGGACCGGGCGGCGTCGATGTTGTCCCGCACGGATTTCGGCATCTCCTTGCCGAATTTACTGTAAGCGTCTTCCACTCCCCGGCCGATATTACCGGGATCGTTGTAGTAATCGGGAGACCGGTGTTCGTTGCCGGAGAGAGAACTCCGGTGGACCGACGAGACCGTCTTTCCCAAGGCGAAGGAAGACATGCGCCGTTCCATGTCCTTGCTTTGGCAATGGGAACAGGCGGCTTCGAGCTCGTTGTTGATTGACCTTAGGAAGAACGAGGTGAGCTTAGTGCAGGCCTGACACCGGTATTCGTAGATAGGCATGGAGAGTTTCTCCCGAAAGCTGACGGCCCTAGCTGAGGGCTGTCAGCTACGAATTCTTGATGTCCTTGCGTTCGCGGTTGAAGTCGGGCGTTGTCTGGCCGCCCATCTCCTTTTTGATCCGCCCCATGTAGTTGTCAATGCTGGCGGAGTCGCTTTCATTGACGTCCCTCATGGTCTCTTGGCTGGGAGTCCAGTTGAGACTATCACCCCAGGAACCACGGAAGGAGAACTTGGAGATGATCTTCTCCATATTCACGCTTTGACAGTGATCACAGGCCGGCTGGTTTCCACCGGACGTGGTTCGGACCAGGACAGAAGTGACTTCTTGGCAGTCGCCGCAGCGGTATTCGTAAAGGGGCACTAGATCAGTCCATTTAGGGCAAGATTACCTGTTTTGGAATTGTGCCCCCATTTTAACATGAGCAAATTCGGGTAGATCCATCCAGCCAATAACACCTTTCGTCTTGAGGCGATATAAGAGGGTGCATCGGTCGAGTTTGCGTTGGCAGTCAACCCCTACCAATCCTAATGGTGGTTCGATGGGCTCAGTACGAATGGTTTTCCATATGAAATTGAGGCAATGGAAATCGCCTTCAAGGGCTGCCGCGGATGGAGCTAGTCAGGATTGGCTAATGTATAATGCGGCCACTTGAGCCGCTGGATTTATACACTGACGACGGCTTTCGACCCGGACTGTGCCGAGGTGGCGCCATGGCGGATGAACAAGCTCATACATTGCCTCTATTCGGCGACGACCAACCGGAAGTCTCCGAGGCTCCCTCTGCCAAAGGATTGGAGGCCGCCAAAGAACGCGAGCCGCTGTTGATGATTATGGACGGCCACGCTATGGTCCACCGTTCTTTCCGGGCGATATCCACTCAACGGCATCTGACGGTGAACGCCACTGGCGAAGATGTGACTGGAGTGTACGGGTTCGCTAACGTGTTCCTGCGCGCATTGAATGAGTGGAATCCCGCTTATTGCGCCATCGCATTCGATATGTCGGCCCCCACCTTCCGGCATAAACAGTTCCCGGACTACAAGGCCCAGCGAGAGGCCACTCCCGAAGAACTGCGCCCGCAGTTTGGCCGCGTGAAACAGTTGATGGAAGCTTTTGGCGTCGCCGTATACGAACTGGAAGGTTGGGAAGCGGATGACGTCATCGGCACCCTTTCGGCCCAGGCAGAGAAGATTGGCCTGGACTCCGTCATCCTCACCGGAGACAGGGACACTTTTCAGTTGATCTCCCCCAAGGTAAGGGTAGATCTCGCTTCCAGCATCCAGGACCGGCGTGTCTACGACGAAGCTGAACTGTCGGAACGCTATTCAGGGCTCACCGCCTCACAGCAGACCGATTTCAAGGCTCTGTTGGGTGACAATTCTGACAACATACCGGGTGTGCCCAAAGTAGGCGAGAAGACGGCCATCGCACTGCTCAACGATTACCAGAGCCTCGAGGGCATATACGAGCACATAGACGATGTAAGCCGGCCTAGCGTTAGGCAGTCTCTGGAGGAGTTCAAAGACCGTGCATTCTCCAACCGTGATCTGATGACCATCGACCGGGAGAGCCCGGTGGAATTAGATCTGGAAAAGGCCAGGTTTGGTGACTTCGACCGGAACTCCGTGGTCCAGCTGATGACGGAACTAGAGTTCTTCACGGTCATCCCTCGCATCCCCGAGACGGGCTCGCAGGTGGTGGTGGATGCGGATGCGACTCCAACCCAGGCGCCCGGTGAAGGTGCAGACTATACCGTAGTGCAGACTAAAGTGCAGCTGGAACATATGTTGGACACGCTGCACGAGGCCGGCAGATTCTCCTTCGATACTGAGACCACAGGTCTAGACGCTGTTCAGGCCGGGTTAGTAGGCCTGAGTTTCTCTACTTCGCCATCGGTAGCCTGGTACGTACCAGTAGGGCACCAGGAGGGCGAGCAGATACCTTTGGAAGAAGTCCTGGCAGCGGTGCGTCCGCTGTTTGAGTCGCCGGATATCAGCAAGTGCGCCCACAACGCAAATTACGACATGACGATACTTGCCAGCCACGGCATCGAATGCCAGGGAGTTGATTTCGACACCATGGTCGCCGCTCACCTTTTAAGCCGCGGACAACTGGGTCTGAAGAATCTGGCTCTGGATGTACTGGGCCAAGAGATGACTCCCATCACGGAGTTGATCGGCACCGGGCGCAAGCAGGTTTCGTTCGATCAAGTTGACATAACTGTGGCAGCGCCGTACGCAGCAGCAGATGCAGATATGACAGGCCGGCTGAGGTTGGCATTCGAGGAACCGGTGGTACGAGAGGCTATGAGCTCATTGATGACCGACATGGAGATGCCGTTGGTGCCGGTACTGGTGACCATGCAACGGCACGGCATCAAGCTGGACGCAGCTGCCTTACGGGAGATGTCTGAAGATCTGCGAGAGCAGATGTTCCAGACGGAAGAGGAACTGTACAAGTCTATTGGCCACACAGTGAATATTAACTCCCCTCAGCAATTGAGCGACCTGCTTTTCAATGAGATCGGTCTGCCTAAGACCAAACGGACGAAGACCGGCTATTCCACTGACGCCAACTCCCTGGAGGGCTTGAAAGGCCTGCATCCGGTGGTGGATCAGATACTGGACTACCGTCAGGTTTCGAAGCTTAAATCGACTTATGTCGATGCACTGCCAGATATGGTGAATCCGGCAACGGGCCGTGTGCATACCAGCTACAATCAGACCGGATCAGCGACGGGGCGCATGTCCAGTAGTGACCCGAACTTGCAGAACATCCCCATACGCACCGAGTTGGGCCGACAGGTTAGAAAGGCGTTTGTTGCAGACGGAGCTCCCGACTGGTTGCTGTTCTCGGCAGACTATTCACAGATTGAATTGCGGGTTCTGGCCCACATTTCCCAGGATCCAGGCCTGCTTGAGGCTTTCCAGCGAGGCGAGGATATTCACTCGTCCACTGCCTCTTTGATGTTTGAAGTGCCGCTGAACGAGGTTAATGCTGAGCAGAGACGTATCGCCAAGGTGCTTAATTTTGGAGTGATCTATGGACTGTCTCCCCACGGTATATCTCAGCAGACTGGCTTCAGCCGAGAGGAAGGAGCATCGTTCATCGAGAACTACTTCAGCAAGTACCCAGGCATCAACGACTACTTGGAGCAGGTGAAGGTAAAAGCCAGGACAGACCAATACGTGGAGACCTTGCTGGGGCGTCGTCGCTACCTGCCAGACATCAATAGCCCCAATTTCAACGTGCGCGGTGGAGCGGAGCGCATGGCNATCAACATGCCCATCCAAGGCACAGCAGCCGACATAATGAAGCTGGCCATGATTAAGGTCCAGAATCGACTGGATGAAGAGGGCTTGCAGACCAAGATGCTCCTTCAGGTGCATGACGAACTGGTCTTCGAGACCCCTAAAGAAGAGATGAGCGCCCTCAAAGACCTGGTCTTTGATGAGATGCCTGCCGCTATGGACCTGGACGTAACCCTCAAAGTTGATGCTAAGTGGGGACAAACTTGGGGAGACATGCAGTAGGCGGTAGNGTCACGGATTCTATATGGCTGTGGTACACCCACCGCCCACAGGAATAACAACTAGATATGGAACTCTATCGCAGCTTTATATTTGTGCCCGGTAACAGGGAGAACATGCTGGAACGGGCGAAGTCGTTCAATGCCGATGTGATTATGGTTGACCTGGAGGATTCGGTTCCTCCGGGTGAGAAAGTCACAGCCAGAGATATGGCCAAGGATTGGGTGCCGACGTTGCGCCGCGAAGGGCATCGTGTCATGGTACGGGTCAATTCTTTGGANACGGGTTTAACCCGCTCAGAACTTGAAACGTTGGTGTCTCCGGATCTCTACGGCATCAGCTTGGGCAAGGTCGAGTCAAAGTGGAATATCCTGGACGTTGACCGGATGCTGCGCGCCATCGAGCCNTTGGCAGGCGTTGAACCAGGTTTAACCAAGATTGTTGCCTGGGCCGAGACGGCCAGCGCGTTGGTCGACGCCAGAGATATCGCCGCATCATCCTCAAGGGTGATAGCGTTGGCCTTTGGCGCCGAGGATTTCACNAATGACATGGGTATAGAGCGTTCGGACGCCGGAGACGAGGTCCAGGTGCCGCGGTCTTTGGTACCGGTGGCGGCTAGGGCCGCCAACGTTGCTTCCCTGGATTCGCCATTCGTGGCCTTCCAGGACCCTGGTGCGTTGCGTGCTGACGCACAGAGGGCTCGTCAGATGGGCTACACCGGCAAGCATGCTATTCACCCGGCACAGCTTGACATAATAAACGAAGTATTCAGCCCAGCGCCTGATGAAGTCTCTTACGCCCGGAGAATAATAGAAGCTTGGGACAAGGCCCAAGCCGAAGGACGCGGTTCCCTGGCCATGGACGGCCGTATGGTAGACGTGCCGGTGGTGAAACGGGCTCAGAACCTGTTGGCCTTCGCTGACGCTATAGAAGCCCAAGGGCGCTAGGCNCCGCTTTCTTAGGCAGTGAAATCTTGAAAGATGATTTTCAAAAGACGGACCGTATCGTTTTAGAAGGCATGCGCTTTTACGGATTCCACGGTGTGAACCCTGAAGAACGAGTGCTGGGCCAGGAGTACCTGGTTGATTTGGCCGTGGATATGGACCTAGCTAATGCAGGCACTTCGGATCGATTGGAAGACACGATCAGCTATGCCCATATCTACCGTGCTGTTAGAGATGTCATGGAGGGCGAACCTCGCAACCTGCTGGAAGCAGCTGCACAGTCCATCGCTGACCGGGTACTCGGCGAGTTCTCGGTAGATTCCGTGTCTGTCAGGGTCAAGAAACCTCACCCACCCATTCGAGGGTCGGTGATAGAGAATGCCACTATTGAGATTACGCGCCGCCGGGAGAAATAGGATGAAGGTCCATGACTATCATAAGGGCAATCTTCAGCTTCAGGATAAGTTTGGCACCCGGAAGCTGGCCGAGCGTCTAGCTGACCGGGCGACTGATTCTCTGGAAGCGAGCCAGCGCGAGATGATCGCGAACGCTAACATGTTCTTCCTCGCGACCTGTGACGAACGCGGACTGCCCACGGTTTCTTACAAAGGGGGCGCCCCCGGGTTCGTGCGTGTGCTTGACGACCAGACTATCGCATTCCCCAATTACGACGGAAACGGTAAATACCAATCCATGGGCAACGTGTTACAGAACCCTAATGTGGGGATGCTGTTCATCGACTTTGAAGGCCAGCTACGGCTGAGGCTTCAGGGTGAAGCATCCATTGACGACAATGACCCATTGATGACTGAGTACCATGAGGCGCAGTTCATCGTCCGTGTGAAAATCACCGAATCGTACCGGAACTGCCCTCGCTACATTCACAAACAGAGGTTCGTCGAGGCGTCTGAATACATCCCACAGGTTGGGCGAGAGACACCCCAACCGGAGTGGAAGAGCAGCCCAGACCTGCAGGATTAATCACACATCCATCTCAGGCTCAGGATGAGCTTGTCGAAGAGTTGCCCACAGTCATGGTATGGGCACACATCAAATGAAACAATCCCGAGACATCAATGGGAGTTGCCGGGACTTGCCTTATTTCGCCAAAGAAAGCTACTCAGCGGCGGTGATGGTGATGTGGGACATGTAGGAATTGGCGGTGGCGCCGTGCCAGTGGTTCTCGCCCTGCAGGACGTGAACCACGTCTCCAACGGTGATCTCTTGTTGGTGACTCTCGTCGGCAACCATACCAATTCCAGCGGTCACAACCAGCATTTGATCACTCTTGTGGGTGTGCCAACCAGTGGTGCAGCCTTTCTCAAAGTTAACGATGCTACTGTTAAAAGTCTTGCTGGATCCTTCTGGAAGGAGTTGTTGCCGGGTGCGCTTGACGTCTCCGCCTGTCCATCCGGGGACCGGGGTGGCGGTGGCGATGGGTTCGACTTCAACCTCGGCTATTCTGATGACTCTCATGATTGCCTCCATTGGCGAGCATAAATTTCAGGGATGATAATACACCGCTTTTGAAGCGGTAGGAAACAGACGTTCA
>NZUD01000059.1 GCA_002697005.1 Chloroflexota bacterium
AAGGCACGTTCGACTTGCATGCATTAAGCGCGCCGCCAGCGTTCACCCTGAGCCAGGATCAAACTCTCTAATTCGAACTTTACCTAGCTTCCTTCCACTATTCAGTTGTTAACGTACGACAAGCCTTCTCGAAAGAGGGCCAAGCGAGTATATTCCTGTGCCTAACATGTGTCAAGGGCGATTTGGCCTTTTCAGGCACGAGTTCCAGAATTCTTTTTTTGGGGTCTATAATCCAATGGTTAGGCTAACTCTTGTCAGGCTACACGGTTCCATAATTCTAAAAGCTGATTCTTGGGTCTAATCATGCAGATAAATGAACTAGGTGAGTTTGGCGTCATCGACATCCTGAAGCGGATGGTCGTTGAACAACGGGCCGATTGCGGAAATGCCCCGAATTTCTCTTTCGATCTCACTGTGGACAACGGAGACGACACTGCGGCTTGGAGCGCCGGACGAGGGCAAACGCTTTTCACCACCGACACTATGGTCGAAGGGGTGCACTTCACCCGAGAGACCATCCAGTGGCACGATCTCGGCTGGAAATCCCTGGCCAGCAATATCAGCGATGTGGCTTCCATGGGTGGACTGCCCGCCTTTGCTCTCATCACCTTGGGCCTTCCTTCCGACACCGAGGTCTCAGACCTAGAAAGCCTCTACGAAGGTATGCTCGAGATAAGTAATGAGTACANCATGGCTATTGTCGGTGGCGATATGGTCCGATCTCCGGTGNCATTCNTCACTGTGGCGCTAACGGGCGTGATGCAAGGCCAGCCGATGGTCCGGTCTGGAGCTNTGCCAGGGGACCTAGTGGCAGTCACCGGCCACCTTGGAAGTTCGGGGGGCGGCCTTAAATTGATGCTAGAAGGGAAAGGTGAAGCTTCGAAGGACGCTCAGTTCTTGNGTGAAAGCCATCGCCGCCCTTGGCCTGCCGTGGCCGTGGGTCAGTCTTTAGTGGATTCTGAGGTCACAACGGCTATGGACGTGAGCGATGGACTTGCGGATGATCTGTCCAAATTGTGCCGTGCCAGTGGCGTATCGGGGAAGATATTTGTGGACCAACTACCCATTCATCCGTCTTTGAGAGCTCAATTTCCTGACGACTCTGTGGGCCTGGCCCTTGGCGGCGGTGAGGATTACGTCCTACTGTTTACCGGATGTCCGGCCAAGGTAAACAGCCTAATTTCCACACTCCCCAGAGGCGCCGCTGTAGTCGGGGAGATAACTAGAGGTGAGNCGGGCAAGGTCGCGGTGCTAGATGCCAATGGTCAAGAGATCTCCTCCGCCTATCGAGGTTGGGATCACTTCGGTTTGTCCAAAGAGTAAGGGATGACCCNCCCTATATACATCAAATCTCCTAATGCCGAATTTACTCAANAGTTAGGGAAGGCAATAGGTGAGATTGCTTCGGCCGGAGACGTGATTCTGCTTACCGGTGAGTTGGGGTCCGGGAAGACGTGTCTTACCCAGGGAATAGCCCTCGGTTTGGGAGTGGAAGGCTATGTACGGAGCCCGACATTCGTGTTGATGACTCGGCATCACGGTCGGTTGACCCTGCACCATGTAGACCTCTACCGTATGGGAAGCTCGGCCGAAGCCTGGGACCTGGGTCTNGACGAGCAGCTTTTCGGTGANGGGATCTGCGTCATAGAGTGGGCCGACCGGGCGGNCGATATATTTCCTGAGGACTGTCTTTGGATCGATTTGGACTACGGGTCTGACTCTGATATTCGCCAGATCACGATCGAGCCGGGCGTTGCTGCAGAAAAGTCGAGGTTTCAGTCGTTGCTACGTNTGCTGGCAGAAAATGGACCCTCNATATAAATTGTACTGATGATTCTGGCAATGGATACATCCACTCGTTACGCCGGCGTTGCTCTAACTAAAGAGGACCAGGTCGTTGCGTCCCACACCTGGCATTCCCTCTACAACCANACTTCGGAGCTCATGCCATCCGTTGTGAACATTCTGGANCACGTCGGTGTGACCGTAGGCGANCTGGACGGCGTTGCCGTAGCGCTTGGGCCCGGCGGGTTCAGCGCCCTCCGGGTCGGAATCAGCGCCGCCAAAGGCCTGGCTCTGGTCGCCAAGAAGCCCATATTCGGCGTGGGGACCCTTGAGTTGGAAGCTTTTCCCTATTTGGATTCCGGAGTGTATGTATGCGCGTTGTTGGAAGCAGGCAGGGAAGAATGCGCTACCGCGTTGTTCGACGCAAACGGTATCAGGGTCAGAGAGGATAGAGTTTGTACCGCTGACGAACTCATTTTGGAAGTCAAAGAGAACGTAGAAAGCCCCGCCATTTTCTGCGGCGAGGGTGTTGCACCTTGGCGCACGCAGATAGCCGCGGAGTTGGGCGCAAAAATGCAGATCGTCCGGTCGACTCCGGCGACCAGGGTTTGGGCACTGGCTGAGATAGGGCGACAGCGGCTGGCCGCGGGCAAGATGGATGACCTAACGACTCTTCAACCCGAATATTTGAGGATGCCCAGCATAGGTTCGCCAAAGCAGCGGGGCCGAGTTCCCCAGCGAGGCAGATCCGCGCGGGAATCTGCAAGTTAGAGATGTCTGATTTCACTGCTTTGATCATCGGCTGTGGGCCCATGGGCACTGCCAGTGCCAAATTGTGCCTTGAGGACTCGAACTTTAAGGATATCGTCGTCGCCGATCGGAACATACAACGGGCCGAGCATTTGGCTGAGAGTTTGGGCAGCTCAGTGACCGCGCTCGAAGTGGACTGTTTCCAAGAAGATCAAGTCACCCGTTCCTTGTCTGGNATNGCGGTCGTGTTGAATACCACCGGNCCCTTCGGCAGGGACACGATGTCATTTATGCGGACGGTGATAGAGGCGGGGGTGCCCTACGCTGATATCAATGATGATGTGGAGACCCTTCAGAGGGTATTTGAGTCCGAATACCTGGACTCTTTGGCCAAGCACCGGGGAGTTGGCGTGCTGCCGGGTTTGGGCGCTAGCCCTGGCCAGACCAACGTGTTGTCCAGGCACCTGGCTGGCCGGATGGACATTGTTGAAGAGGTCCGATTTTTCATGGTGAATGACGCTAGCGACAGCAGCGAGTCGGTCTGGCGGCACCGGCTGGCCCTCTTCGGTCAGTCCGTCTTATTATATGACTGCGGACGATGGACCCAGACTCCGGGCATGTCCGAATTCCAAGACATTGAATTTCCGTCCCCTTGGGCGAGCATTCGTTGTTACACTGTGGGGCTGGAAACTGTAACGATACCGACCTCGTTCCCCAGTCTGAGGCACGCATCAGTATGGCGTGGCTTTTCCGATCCGACAACGACGGAGACGCTCAAAGGCTTGATTGACTCTGGGTTCTCTGCTGAAGATCCGGTCATCGTGGACGGTGTGCCTGTCTCCCCTGCTGGAATGGCGGCGGCGATGTTAGCCGGGTCGCCGCCCAAAGGCAGTGGTGGCGTCGTTGATAGACTGCCACGGCAGGTCCGCGTAAAAGGGATAAAGGATGGCCGCCCTGCGGAACTGACCATGACCTATTCGTTTCCACCAGGAGATAATGCCATGGCCACCGCTTCTTGTTTGGTGGTCGGAGCAGGTCTCTTGGTTAACCGTGAGCTGCCGGGTCCGGGCGTATTTCCACCAGAGGCAATGGATCCGGCCCCGTTTATGTGGGACATGGAGTCCAGGGGTGTCCACTTCAAGCTGGAGGACTCTGCCAGCACACGTACCTAAAAGACATTCAATTTCCAGAAAGAGACAAAGCTAATCGGAACGGAAGTTCCTGGGAGGAAAGGAATATATGGAGCGCACTTTGGTGCTGGTGAAACCCGATGGGGTACAACGCGGGTTGATAGGTGAGGTCATAAACCGCCTGGAACAGCGGGGCCTTAAATTGGTTGGCATGAAATTGATGGAAGTGGATGACGCCTTGGCCCGGCAACACTACGGCGAGCATGTAGATCGGCCTTTCTTCGGGGGGTTGGTAGAATTCATCACCTCCGCTCCGGTGGTCGCCATGGCCTGGGAGGCGGACGACGCGGTTGAAGCTGTCAGAAACACGATGGGACAGACCAATCCCACGTCTTCGCCACCTGGCACCATCCGGGGAGACTTGGGCCTGGATATCGGCCGGAACCTCGTGCACGGATCGGACAGCCCGGAGTCGGCACAACGGGAACTGTCGTTGTTCTTTAGCGACGGCGAGTTGCTGGACTACACACGCTCGAACGATCCTTGGATCAAAGAGTAACACTGGGGGCAGAGAGTCTTTCTAGGCTGAGGTTTATACACCCAAAGGGGCGGGTTGAAAACACACATCTCCTCATGGTGAGGCGCTCATGCTTAGGCACGGGTGTTTGACCCACTATATCTTAAAACCGGTTGGGCGCTAGAGAATTCTGACCACCTGTGGCGCCCGGGCCCAGAGACGTTCTAGGCCGAAAAACTCCCGCTCGTTGGGGTCGAATATGTGGACAATCACATCACTGCAATCCATGAGCACCCAGCCAGAATTAGCGCTGCCTTCCCGCCTGTGTATGGAAAGTTTTGACTCTTTGAGAGTGGTGAGGATGTCGTCTTCCAGGGCTTGGATCAAGCGGGAGGAGTCTGCGGACATAATCACGAAGTAGTCGGTGAATGAGGCCAACTCTCTTAAGTCTAGCATTACGATGTCGGACGCAAGCTTCTCCGAGGCCACTTCGACAATCAATTGCGCGACTTCCGAAGGATCCAATTTCTGGGTTGTCAGTTCAATCCTCCAAATCTTGCCAAAATATCTGATTAATCAGGGCCATCTAGGACTGTTCCGAGTATAGGCCAGGCGTGGATTGAGGTCAACGTAATGGCTAGGCGGCGAAAGTCGATCTATAGCAAGCGCGCAATGGGATCTTGTTAATCACATGGCGTCAGTAGCCTGGATAAGACGGTTTAACGGCCGGTTTTCGAACCGGCGAGGAACAGATGCGCATCATTCGATCTATAGGGATAGCGGCCTTTGCTGTCGTTCTGGCCCAGGCCGTGGCTTGTGGCGGCAGCAGCGACGATGTCGGTAATGGTAGCTCAGCCAACCTGGTGCCTAAACGTTCCAACATTGCTGTCGAGCGGAATTCAGACCATGTGCCCGAAGGTCAGAATATTGATTACCGTACTATTCCCCCAACATCCGGTCAGCACTGGAGCCGTTGGGCGGATTGCGGGTTCTATATTGAGAGCTTGCCGGACGAGCGCATCGTCCATAATCTGGAGCACGGCAATATAGTGGTCAGCTATAACTTAGTCAACCCGGCCCAGGTAACGGAACTACGCAACAATTTGGAAGACCTGAACCTGTTCGAAGACTGGGGCGTGGCCCGCCCGTATGACCAAATCAAGGAAGGTCGTGTTGTGCTCACCGCTTGGGGGCGAATGCATTCGATGACCGGTGTGAGGCCTGGAGAGATCGAAAGGTTTTTCAAAACCTTTGCAGGAGATGGTGGGCCTGAGCGTGTCCGTTGCCGACCATAATCTGTTCCAACAAATGGGCATCTTTGGTGCCTGGGCGCGCTTTTTGAATTTGCGAACGCCGAAGCTAGCCTTTGCCCATATTCCATATAATCTATTTCAATAGATTGGAGCCTGAGGCAGGCGTAGCCAGAACGGGTTGCCAGGCATGGCTGACCAACACTGGGACTTGTACCATTCTGATATTGTGATATATTTAACAAAATCGTTTAGTAGCCCTGTTTTTCAGGGAGAGTTGCTCTTACGCCGCGCCTAGCGGCTGCTTGGTGTTTCCCGCACCTGACGAATCGATGTCGGGGCTTGGTCATTGAGACAGAAAGGTTTTCGACTGATGGACCCATTAAAAGAGTTGGCTAAGAATGGACTGTACTCACCGGAGCAGGAACACGATGCTTGCGGCGTGGGTGTGGTCGCCAATATCAAAGGCCAGAAGACCAACCAGATTATTAACGAAGGTGTTCAGGTTCTCATCAACCTTGGACACCGTGGCGCCGCCGGGCGCGACCCGGAGACCGGAGACGGCGCTGGTATGTTGATTCAGATGCCCGCCAAGCTGTTCGAACGCGAAGCGCCCTCATTGGGCATCGACCTCCCTGCAGCCGGCCAGTACGGGGTGGGCATGGTGTTCATGCCGCCTGAGGCCCAATCGGAATGCCGTGGATTGATTGCTAAAGTCGTCGAAGCCGAAGGATTGAACGTACTAGGCTGGCGTAACGTCCCTGTGGACCACTCCAAGATTGGGCAAGACGCTCGAGAGGTATGCCCTGCTATCGCCCAAGTATTCATCGGTCCAGGGCCTGAAACCGAGGACGAAGACCTACTTGAGCGGAAGCTATTCGTGGTGAGAAAGGTACTCGAGCACTCTATTGGGGAGACAGGACTGACAGATGAGCAGGCTGATTGCTTCTATATCTGCAGCATGTCTTGCAACACGATCGTATATAAGGGCCTGCTCATGGCCCATCAAATAGCCGAGTTCTACAAAGACTTGCGAGACCAGGATGTGGTCAGCGCTTTTGCGTTAGTCCACTCCCGGTTCAGCACTAACACCCTAGGCAGTTGGCGGCTAGCCCACCCCTACCGGTACCTCGCCCACAACGGTGAGATCAACACTCTACGGGGCAACGTCAACTGGATGCACGCCCGAGAGGCCCAGTTCCAGTCATCGCTGTTCGGCGGAGATATGGCCAAAATCGCCCCGGTGACCAACGCCGGCGATAGCGATACCGCTAGTCTGGATAACGCCCTGGAATTGCTCCAGATGACTGGCCGCAAGTTGGATCATGCCTTGTTGATGCTCATACCGGAAGCGTGGGATCAGCACGAGACCATGTCCCAGGAGAAGAAGGATTTCTACGAATATCACTCTTCTCTGATGGAGCCATGGGACGGCCCGGCTATGATNGTTGCTTCTGATGGNAGGAGTATCTGCGCCCTNCTGGACCGCAACGGACTAAGGCCATTCCGTTACCTTGTCACNAATGATGACAAGCTTGTGATGGCTTCTGAGACTGGTGTATTGGAAGTGCCCCCGGCCGACGTCAAATTTAAAGGNCGGTTGCAGCCAGGCCGCATGTTCCTGGTCAGCTTNGAGCAAGGCCGGATAATCGACGACGAAGAACTGAAGGANAACCTGGCCAGAAAGAATCCATACGGCCAATGGCTGAAAGACAACAAAATTACGCTCNAAGATNTGCCTGTAGCACCTGAACNTCCAGCCCTGGNNGNTGGCGAACTCGTGCGTTTGCAGNAGGCCTTTGGCTACACCATCGAAGAGATTAGGATGCTCACCNCGGTAATGGCTGAGAAAGGTACTGAGGCTATAGGCTCGATGGGCAACGACACTCCGTTGGCAGTCCTGTCCGACCAGAACCAGATTCTCTACCATTACTTCAAGCAGCTGTTCGCACAGGTGACTAACCCGCCTCTAGACGCCATTCGAGAGGAGCTGGTCACATCAATTGGAGCCTTTGTTGGCAGCGAGCAGAACTTGTTTGAAGAGACGCCAGAGCACTGCCGTCAACTTAGGCTGGCGTCGCCCGTTATTTCGGATGCTGAGTTGGCCCAGATCAAAGCTCTAGACGAACCGGGCTTGCGCGCCTGTACCTTGTCTGCTCTATATGACCGAGAGGCTGGAGATGGGGCTCTCAAGACGGCTCTGGATATACTCACGGCTCAGGCGTCCAAATCCATCGAGAATGGCCGCTCGATAATCGTATTATCAGACCGCGGAGCAGACAGTCGCTGGGTGCCGATTCCCAGCTTGCTGACCGTCTCTGCAGTTCACCACCACCTGATTCGAGAAGGCACCCGGACCAAGGTAGGTCTCGTGCTGGAATCTGGTGACGCCAGAGAAGTCCACCACTTTGCATTGCTCATTGGCTATGGCGCTGGTGCAGTCAACCCGTACTTGGCTCTGGCCACTGTCAAAAACTTGGCCGAGACTGATCAGATAAACGGCACCAAGCCCGGATACGCTCAGAAGAATTTCATGAAGGCCAATGAAAAAGGCGTGCTGAAAGTAATGTCCAAGATGGGCATATCCACGGTTCAGAGCTACCGAGGCGCACAGATCTTCGAAGCAATCGGCCTAAACCAAGAGCTAATCGACGAGTATTTCACGGGGACACCGTCTCGGGTGGGCGGTATCGGTCTAGATGGACTAGAACGTGAGACTTCAGATCGTCACCACCTCGCCTTTGGGTCGCCGAAGATAGCTACTAAACAGGACCTCGATATGGGCGGGGCGTATCAGTGGCGACGTGGCGGGGAGCATCACCAATGGAACCCTGAAATCATCGCGAAACTGCAACACGCCGCCAGAACGAACAGCTGGGGCGCATATAAAGAATTCAGTCGCCGGTCGGATGACGAGACTCGGCGATTGGCCAATCTGCGCGGCCTGCTGAACTTTAGGAAAGACCTGGATCCAGTACCCATTGATGAAGTGGAACCAGCTTCGGAGATAGTGAAACGGTTCGCCACCGGGGCGGCTTCATTAGGCTCCATTAGCCGTGAGGCTCACGAAGCCATGGCGATTGCCATGAACCGGATTGGTGCGCGGAGCAACACAGGGGAAGGCGGAGAGGATTACCTTCGGTACTCCTTAGATGAGAATGGTGACTCCCGGAGTAGCGCCATCAAGCAGGTAGCTTCGGGTAGGTTCGGTGTGACGGCTAACTACCTGATTAACGCCACCGACCTGCAGATTAAGATGGCTCAAGGGGCCAAACCCGGTGAGGGCGGGCAGCTTCCTGGCCACAAGGTTGATGAATATATTGGAAGTGTGAGGAAAACCACTCCGGGTGTGGAGTTGATTTCACCGCCGCCGCATCACGACATCTATTCTATTGAAGACTTGGCCCAGTTGATCCATGACCTGAAGAATATTAACCCGGACGCTAGGATTCACGTGAAACTGGTGGCCGAGGTCGGCGTCGGGACCATCGCGGCTGGCGTTGCCAAAGGCCACGGTGACGTGGTGCTGATTAGCGGACATGACGGAGGCACCGGCGCATCTCCTGAATCTTCCATCAAACATGCCGGGATACCATGGGAACTGGGCGTCGCTGAGACCCAGCAAGTATTGGTCGCGAATGGACTACGGAGCCGTATCGTGCTCCAGACCGACGGTCAACTGAAAACCGGCCGTGACGCGGCCATCGCCACATTGCTGGGAGCTGAAGAATTCGGTTTTGCCACTTCAGCCCTGGTAGTGAGTGGTTGTATCATGCTCCGCAAATGCCACATGAATACCTGTTCTGTGGGAATCGCGACACAGGACCCAGAACTCCGCAAGCAGTTCGCAGGCAAGCCAGAACACTTAGTCACCTACTTCATGTTCGTTGCGGAGGAGATGCGGGAGATCATGGCCGAGGTTGGTTTTCGGACAGTGGCCGAGATGATTGGTCGGACCGATGTCCTAGATTACCAGGACGCTGCGAATCACTGGAAATCTCAAGGAATGGACTTCTCCCGACTGCTGTACCGCCAGGAGTCCAACGACCCTAATGAACCTGTTTATTGCGACCGTGAGCAAGACCACGGCCTGGATAAAGCGCTAGATAATGAGTTGATTGCTCAGGCGCAGCCGGCTTTGGACAACCGCTCTAGGGTCGATATCGATTTGCCGATCTACAATTCCAACCGAACTGTTGGAGCCATGCTCAGCGGAAAGATTGCCAAAGAGTATGGTGAAGATGGTCTGCCGGATGGCACAATCAACATCAAACTTACAGGGTCAGCCGGGCAGAGTTTCGGCGCGTTCTTGGCCCGAGGCATAAACGTTAACCTGCACGGGGACACTAACGACTACATGGGCAAGGGGATGTCCGGTGGCCGAATAGTGGTCACCCCCCACCCCGATTCTACATTTGTGCCAGAAGAGAACATCATAATCGGCAATGTGGCGATGTATGGGGCCACCGGTGGTGATGTGTTTATTCGTGGTATGGCCGGCGAGCGGTTCTGTGTCCGCAACAGCGGAGTGAGGACAGTCGTTGAAGCCGTGGGAGACCATGGCTGCGAATATATGACCGGTGGTGTCGCCGTGGTATTGGGCCCCACCGGCCGGAACTTCGCCGCGGGTATGAGCGGTGGGATCGCATTCGTTTATGACAAATATGATTGCCTAAAAATCTCATTTAATGACGGCATGGCCGACATGGAAGAAGTGACCGATCTCGAAGACGTCGCGCTCCTTAAAGGGCTTATCGAAGACCACAAGAAATATACTGGTAGCACCTCGGCGACTGAGATTCTCGGCGATTGGGATGTGGCTTTGAAGCAGTTCAAGAAGATCATGCCCAGGGATTACCGTCGAGTGCTGGAAGAGCGGAAACGCAGGCTCCAAGAGGGCACGGAACGGGAACTTGAAGCGGTCGGAAATGGGTAAACCGACAGGCTTCATAGAATCTGGCCGTCAACCTCCACAGAGGCGATCCCCAACGGAGAGAAAGGGCGACTACCGCGAGTTCTACCAGCCTTGGGGCGAAGAACAAGCCCGTGAGCAAAGTTCCCGTTGCATGGATTGCGCCGTACCCTTCTGTCATATGGGCTGCCCTCTAGGGAACGTCATTCCTGAGTTCAACGACCAGGTATATAAAGGCGACTGGGAGGGCGCCTTGGCTACGCTTCTTTCTACCAACAACTTTCCTGAATTCACCGGCCGAGTGTGTCCTGCTCCTTGTGAGGCCAGCTGTGTCCTAAGCATAAATTCCGACCCAGTTACCATTGAGTACATCGAGAAAGAGATTGCCGAGCGAGGTTACGAGAACGGTTGGATGAAGCCCCAGCTGCCGGCCAAGCGTACCGGGAAAAAAGTAGCGGTGGTGGGCTCCGGACCGTCGGGCCTGGCCGCTGCCCAGCAGTTGAACCGCGCCGGACATTTGGTGACCGTGATGGAACGCGCCAGTTACCTCGGCGGCCTTCTCTCCCTGGGAATCCCTGAATTCAAACTGGAAAAGAACGTCGTTCAACGCCGCATCGATTTGATGACACAAGAAGGCATCACCTTCCTGACCGATACCGATGTTGGTGTCGATTTCCCAGTCGAAAATCTGCTTTCCGAATTTCACGCGGTCTGCTTGGCCTGCGGTTCCACGCAAGCCAGGGAATTAGACGTGCCAGGCCGGGAGTTGGAGGGCGTCCATCTGGCTATGGAATACCTCTCCCAGCAGAACCGGGTGTTGTCAGGCGAAGAGATTCCTCCGGGAGAGCGTATAGAGGCTGAAGGCAAACGGGTTGTCATATTGGGTGGAGGAGACACAGGCGCGGACTGTCTAGGAACCGCCATCCGACAAGGTGCCGAGGTCGTGTATCAACTGGAACTGCTCGGCGAACCTCCGGAGGAGCGCCCCGCTAGCAACCCTTGGCCTCAGTGGCCCCAAGTGTCCCGTTTATCCCCTGCGCACGACGAGGGTGGAATCCGCGATTATTCGATCCTGACCAAGTCCTTTTCGGGCAGCGGCGGGAAACTGGAAAAGCTTCAAGCTGTTAGGGTTGAATGGAAGCCAGGTGAGAGTGGACGCTCGTCCATGGAAGAGATTCCTGGCAGCGAGTTTGAGATTGAAACCGAACTCACCTTGCTGGCGATGGGATTTCTTCATCCCGAGCAAGACGGAATGCTGGCTCAGATCGGCGTCGATCTGGACGGCCGGGGCAACGTGGCGCTAGACAGCAACCGCATGAGCAGCGTTCCTGGGGTCTTCGCAGCGGGAGACGCCGCCAGAGGTCAATCCCTGGTTGTCTGGGCCATCGCCGAAGGCAGGGAGACCGCCCGAGCCATGGANCTGTACCTCATGGGAGAGACCTTCCTCCCACACTCACTTCCTGATAACGTCTAGANNGGACCNGGCGAGCTTTCTTCTAGATNGCATTCGTAGCCTGACCTTCCCTCAAGAAAGGAGGGATTNTCCCGTTTGCGCTACGAANNGCNCATATAAACTGGCNTTACTAATTCACTTGGAACGAAGGCCTGGCAAAGNAACTTGTTTAGGTTAACCTGCTGAATGGNAAAANTAACGGCCGGAACTGAATAGTTCGAACACGTAAGGGNATTTGGNGAGTTCAGAGATCACCCTNACCCTCAGATTNTGATCTTCTTGGCGCATGCCGNGNTTCTCGAANCCATGAGAANNGCTTTGNTTCTCANGNACTTCCNCNGCTTTTCCCATGGCTGTCTTGGCCAGGTCGGGGTCTGTGAAGCCGATGAGAGAGTGGAACACGGTCCGGTTGCCGGAGAGAACATCGGCGCTTATCACGACACCGAGGCAACCAGACAGACCGTTGACACCTCTCAACAACGACATTCTTTCGCAATCGGATCGCACTCCGGCAACGAACCCTGAAGGTACGCCGCCTAACAATTCCAAAAGACCAGGCGTGTCTAGCATCTGAGCCGAGCGACCATCGAATGCGTCTAACGACGTCTCTGCGAGGATTCTTGCTCCTTGGGCGGTTTTGCCTTGGCCAGAAGTTGCGACTCCCATCGTTTCATCCGCAGAATCCATGGATAAAATCGTGCCGAGTGCGTTAATGTCCCATACATCATGGCTTTCGGAGGGGCCTTGAATCTCCGGCGTCTAAGTCAAGTCCGAAGCTTACTGGCAGTTCGAGAATGTCTTCAATGGCGAAATCGGCCTGGAAGGGAGTGACTATATCGCGAGTCTTGAAATCAACGGCAATACGGCTACCGTGTTGAGGAGGCTAATGGCTATGGGCAGCACGGCGACGTCCATCCCCCAGAGTTTCTGGACTGATCAAAGTGGTCAAAGCATCGTTGGAGAGTACGCGCTCCATGTCCAAGTAGATGCTGGAGCCATAACCATTAGGGATCACGGACATAAGCTTTGTCAGTTTGGCCAGTCGTGCCGGGTCGGCAGGCGCAATAATCGCACTCGCGAATTTCACGTAGGGCACGGTCGTGGGTATTGGTGTGGCAGTCGGTTTGGCGGTAGCTTGAGAAGGGGAAGCGGCAAAACCTGACTCGGTGGAACACGCTACTAAGAATAGAGCCGTACAGACGGCAGCCAAGAACGGCGCACGGCACTGGTTCTTCCTGCCGAAGAGTAACGTGTTAATTCTGGGCGGTTACAGTTTGCTCTTCATTGACGTGGGCCAGGTATTCCCTCATGTCCAAGACTTGTACGGCGTTAGTGGTTCCCGAAACGCCTGGCAAGAAGCCGTGGACTATGGTCACGACATCGGTCTCTTCTATCGTCCCGCCTTCTAGGCCGGCTTGGATTACGGATGCCACCAGACCAGCCACGTCCCGCTGCGGAGGGATGACTCCGCCTGGCCGGATACCCCAGCCCATGCACAGCTTTTGCAGTACCGCGGGGTCGTGTGAAAAGGCGACAACGCTGGCGTTTGGTCGGAACCGAGACAACTCGAATGCTGCCCTTCCGGTGCTGGTAACCACCACCGGCTTCGAACCAAGAGAGCGAACCAACCGCGCCGCCGCAGATGTTATGGCTTGGGTGCGGTCCCTGGAACTCAAGTCGCTGAAGTACGGATAGATCGTCTCGGTCTCGGTTACGGTTGCATCGGCCATCTTGTATGCTTCGATTGGGTGCTGGCCGACCGCTGTTTCATCAGAGAGCATGACTGCGTCACACCGGTCTAGGACGGCGTTTGTTACGTCGGATATTTCGGCCCTGGTTGGCGCTGGGGCGACCACCATCGACCAGAGCATCTGGGTGGCTATCACTGATACTTTGCCCGCCTCGTTGGACTTAGCTACCAGTTGTTTCTGGACCAACGGCACTCGCTCCATCGGAATCTCAACGCCCAGATCCCCCCGGGCAACCATGATGCCATCGACCTCAGGCAGGATTGAATCTATGTTATCTACGCCCTCTCCGCGCTCTAGTTTGGCCATAACCAGCGCCTTGCTGCCGGCGGCGTTCAGGTGTTCGCGGGCGTAGAGTATGTCTTCAGCGGTCCGGACGAAGGATAGGCCGACCCAGTCCACTCCGTGCTCAACACCAAATTTAAGGGCTACCTTATCGTGTTCGGTCAAAACAGGGTCGTCGATCGGTACGCCTGGCAGGTTAACGCCTTTGTACGAAGAGGCAACTCCGGAGGACTGAACGACAGCATCTACCCTGGATGAACTGGATGCTGTGACGGTGAGCCGGACGGTGCCGTCTGCGATGAATATGTTGTGGCCGGGCTTTATATTCCGGAAGGCCCCTGGGTTCGGAAATGGAAGTGCTCCTGGTTCATCCGTTTCTTCTTCCAAGACAAGGCCTACGATGTCGCCCGGGTTTAAGAGCACTGGTTCTTTCAGGGTCCCCAGGCGTAATTTGATGCCGCCTAGGTCCTGGAGAATGGCCACCGGGCGTCCGTGTTTCTCGGATAACTTTCTGATGTTGGCGATGACCTCGGCGTGTTCGCTCAATGTGCCATGGGAGAAATTCAAACGGGCGCAGTCAATCCCCTGGCCGATCAGCTGGTCCAGCATCTCTGGTTCCCTGGAAGAAGGCCCGATGGTGACCATGATTTTGGTCTTTCGCATGAAGACTGCCTCCTCGAGTTTGGAACGGGGGATGGCTTTCGACTATTCTAATTAGTCGAGCACTAAACCGATTTTTGAATCTGATTGTTCTTACTTATCGCAAATATAACAGACCGGTGAGTATTCTACGAACCGACAGCCACCAAAGATTCAAAGCAAAAATAGCATCTCAACTTAACGCGGGATGCTATTTTTGTTTTGACCAACTGATTGCTGATGGCTTTTAGTTGATCGCTAATTCCTGCTTGCGTCGAAGCGGTCTGTGGCCGCCTTGATCCCGACGTATCGGTTGGCCTGGAGTGCCTCGCGGCGTTCACTGGCCCACTCGTTCGAGGTTTGGATGCCCTGCAGGCTACCTTGGAAATAGGGCATCACGTATCGCGCCAGAAGTTCGTAGCTCCTGTGAATCTTGTCCCGAGGCGCCCAGTCTTCGACCCGCATCATAAACTTACCGAATCCTCCAGTAAGTTCCTGTAGGCGTTCGATTCCGGCAATACAGTCGTCAGGTGTGCCGACGATCCACTGATTGTGGTCAACCATGTAGTCCACTATCTGATCTCGAGGTACGTCGGGAACCGCATTGCCCAGGGTGCGACCGAAGTATTCAGTGACTACGTTGCCCGCGCCTTCTTTGATGTCTTTGACTGCCTGTTCTTTGCTGTCGGCCAGGTGCATGCCCATGACCACGCCCCAGTCTTCCCTGTGCATTACTTTGCCATGCTCGGCGGCCGTTTCCTCTGCGATTGACCAGAGCTCAGCCAAGGAGGTCTTCCGGATGGTGTCGCGGGGCACGCTTAGAGATAAGACGGAAGCACCGTGCTTCCCGGCCAGAGTGACGCCTGCCGGCGATTCAACTGAGGCCACGGCTACGGGGACTATTGGGTTTTGGTAGGGCCGAAGTTGCAAGACAGCCTCATTCATCTCGAACCAGTCAGTTTTGACGGAGTAGGGCTCGGTGTCAGACATGAGCCGCATGATGGCGTCCAGGGACTCTTCCATCATCGCCCGTTGTTTTTCGGGTTTGATTCCTAGCATTAGAGCGTCTGAAGCCAATGCGCCGGGACCACAGCCGAGGATTACTCTGCCCCTGGTCAGGTGGTCGAGTTGGACCATCCGGTTCGCGACCATGAATGGGTGATGGTAAGGAAGACTGGTTACGCCGGTGCCCAGTCTGATGTGGCGGGTCCGTTCGGCGGCAGTGGCCATAAACAGTTCGGGGGAGGCGATGGTCTCCCAGCCTGCGCTGTGGTGTTCCCCGATATAGGCCTCGTCGAAGCCTAGGGTATCCAGCCACTGGAGGAGCTCGAGGTCTCGTTCCAAAGCCAGGGTTGGATTTTCACCCACCCGGTGGAAAGGAGCCATGAAGACGCCGAATTTCATTCGATTGGGGATTGTCATTTTTACATCCTCTGTGAGTGTCTCAAAACGTGTTTGGGAATATAGGCTATTCTAACATTCAGCTACTAGGGACATGAGTAGGTCCAGGGAGTGCCTAGTAGCCAATAGTGTCGCTGCGGCGTTCCATCAAAAGAGTGTCGCGCCAATGTCCATAGAGGCAGCCGATGCGTTCTCTTGTGCCCACTGACCGGAATCCGCAGGATGTGTGGAGGGCGATGCTGGCCTCATTCTCCACAAAGATCATAGCTTGGAGAGTCCAGACTCCTGATAACTCAGATGACGAGATCAAGGAGTCTAACAGAAGTTTTCCGGCGCCATTGCCTCGAAAGTGCTCGGCGACATACACGCTCACTTCGGCCACACCAGAATAGGCGTCGCGAACCGACACCGGACTCAGGGCAGCCCAACCCACGACTTGGTCGTGGTCTTTGGCCACCAGTCGGCAGTCCGAACGATGGCTAGAGTTCCACCGTTCCCAGGCGGGAGCATCGGTCTCCACGGTGGCGTTACGGGTGGCGATGCCCTCTTCGTAAATCTGTTTGACCGCCTCCCAGTCCTCCGGACCCATGGTTTCGACGATGCAATTGGCAGTTTTCATTCTTAAGTCGGCGTCCGTTACCCCGGCATTCTCAGTCCACTGGGATACCGGGATATTAAATACGATGATCCATTGTATGGTCAGGGCCGAGCGAAGTAAACCAGGCAGCAGATCTAAGTGTTTGCTAGGCTCCCGCCCATGCGGCAGCCAAAGTGACACTCGCTAGGCAAACGTGGTATCTTTGCTGCTGGAATCACTACACAACATAACGGCAGGAGAGGTTGCGAGATGCCTAAGATTAAGCACATCGCCATTGCCACCCAGGACATTGACAGGACCGCTGGCTTTTATAAAGACGTGTTTGGATTGCGCGAGATAGCCAAATTGGAAAGTGCCAATGCTAACGGGTATTTCCTCAGCGATGGCAACGTAAACATGGCGATTCTGGACTTCCAAAATGATGCAGTTGCCGGAGAGCGCGGCAAGGACTACAGCGGAATTCACCACATTGGTTTCGAGGTCGAAGACCTCGAAGATGTTGAGGCGAAGTTAGCAGCCAATAATTCGGCCCCCATGGACTCTGTAAATCAGGCCCTGGGCGTCGGGATGGGCGGGCCTCGCCACGACAACGTTGAGATTAAGTACACCGGCCCCAACGGCGAGATGATTGACGTCTCGGCGCACGGCTGGGTTGGCACCCGTGGCTTCGACTAAGCCGACGGTTACATCAACCACAAACAGAAGAGCGGCCCGTCCATCGGACGGGCCGCTCTTCTGTTTGTGGTTGATGTAACCGGTGATTAAGCGGGTTTGAAGGCCAGGGCTGGGGACTCGTCATCCAGGTTCTCTGCATCCAGAATCATGTCCATGCCTGTCTCGATGGTCTGGGGGTTAGTCCCGTCGACTCCGTTGATCATGGCGCTGATGCGGGGACCTTCTTCAAGCGCCACTATCCCAGTGCAATAGGGTTTGTCTCGCCCGTAACCTTTTGCGGACATGGCAACGGGAACTATGGAGATGCAGGTGAAGGTGCTCAGCTTGGCCTTGCCACTGAACTGGTGCCATTCCATATTGAACCCATGGCATTCCGGGCACATGGGCCGAGGTTCAGGAGAGAGGTGGCTGCAGTCCTGACACTTGACTCCAACCAATTTCTTTTCTTCTCTCAGCTTTTCGTAGAAAGCAGTGGATGTGAATTCAATAGGCATGACTACGACTCCCGACGGAGCACGTTGACCACGCAGGTTCCGCCTGTTCCTCCCACGTTGTGGGTGATTCCTACCGTAGGATGGGTCTTTTTAACCTGGCGCTCACCGGCTTCGCCTCTAAGTTGGTGGTAGATCTCAATGACCTGGCCCACCCCGGATGCGCCCACCGGATGTCCTTTTGCTTTCAGTCCACCAGAGGTGTTGATTGGATGGTCACCGTCCAGCGCAGTGCGCCCCTCATCTACCGCTCGTGGGCCTTCTCCCGGAGCGAAGAACCCCAGGTCCTCGCTAGCCACAATCTCGGCGATGGTGAAACAGTCGTGGACTTCGGCTAGGTCTATGTCTCTAACGGTTATGCCCGCCATGTCGTAAGCCTGCTGGGAGGCAGCTTTGGCGGCGGACAACGAAGTCAGCTCTTCAGAATCGTGTAGAGGTTTACCCGAGGCTTGACCGATACCAGCAATCTTGATGGGTGTGTCTGTGAAGTTGTGGTCGATGTCAGACGACACCAGCAACACGCAGGATGCGCCGTCGGTGATTGGTGCGCAGTCGTAGAGTCGTAAAGGCCAAGCAATCCAAGGGTTGGCCGCCTCGTCGTTAAGGAAGTCGAGATCTGTTTTGTAGTCGGGGACTGTTTGGCCTCTCTCTTGGGCCCGGGACATGCGTCGTTCGGCCATCTGGGTCATGGTTTGTTGGAATTGAGCTTTGGGGTTGAGGGCTCCGTTTCGGTGGTTCTTGATGGCCACTTTAAGAAGGTGGTCTAGATTGGTTTCGTATTTATCCATATGGGCTTTGGCGATGGCGCCAAAGATGCCTGGAAAGGTCAGGCCGGCTGGGACCTCATACAAGCCATCGGCAGCCGACGCGAGAACATCGGTCACACCATCGGTGGGCANGTTGGTCATCTTCTCCATTCCGCCCACTAGGACCACGTCGTACATGCCGCTGGCGATGGCCATGACACCTTCTCTAAGGGCGCTGCCGCTGCTGGCACAGGCGTTCTCAATCCGAGTGATGGGTATGGGAGTGATACCCAACCAATCGGCCACGATGGGTGCGGTGTGGCCTTGATGTTCAAAGAGGTCGGACGAGTAGTTACCGACGTAGGCGCACTCGATGTCCTGGATATCAAAGCCGCGGTCCATATCTTTAACCATGTCCTGGAATGCTTCCACAAAAAGGTCCCGGCTGTCTTTGTTGGCGAATGCCCCGAACTGAGACAACCCAGCACCTACGATTGAAACCTGGCGGCCCAACTGGCGCTTCTTGTTGATTGTAGCCATTTAATTTTTCTCCTNGTGATTTGTGCGAGAGCCTTGGCTCGCGACGGTTCTAGAAAGACCTNTCCTCGGACGCCTTCAATCATACCAAAGAAGGCTTTGCTTTATGAAAGATAGGCACGGTGGCTAAGAAGGCCGTTCTTTACGTTCCTTCTCCCGTTCCGCTGCTTTGTCTCGCATCGGGCGCCCNTTGTCCGGATTGGGGTCCTTAATCAGGCCATATGACTGCCTGCCTTCGTGGTCTTCTGGCAGATATTCAGTTATGGGGAATCCTTCCTCATTAACAAAAAGCATTCAATGGCAATACTTGTAAATCTGCATGTCGTCGCAGGCGCAGATCCATGTACGGTGTTTAACCTCTTCATTTTTGTCTGGATAAAANCTGCACGGGCACAGGGGCCGACCAATCTCGTCTATGTTTTGGGCNAGGCCGAGTATCACCTGTTCAGTAACACCTTCGACAGGAGATACGGTGGTGCCGGATTTCTCGCAATATTTCTCGACAAAGACGCGCATCCGCTGTATAGATTTTTCGCTTGGGTCGTTAGGCATTGCTTTTATCCTGTCCGGCACAAAGGCCGTTTGATATATTATTTGGAGTAGGGCTTTCGTCCCTTTCTTAAGTAGGCAACGATTGTTAGATGTTAGCTTTCTTATTGGGATTCTAGCCCGGTTAGAAAGGTTCGATTCTTGGGATTTTACGTTCCTTTGATAACAGCCTCGCACATCTGGGCTCCCTGTAATACTTCAGCAATCACAGCTGTTTCCCAGGTGGTGTGGAAATCTCTTACGCCAATACCCACNGGAATTGCCGTGATTCCCTTTTCGATGAATACGTTGGCGTCAGANCCGCCGCCGGTCGATTCCAATATTGGCTCCAAGTCCATTGCCGCCAGCGCTTGGCTGATGACCGATACCGTNGTGCTTTTAGCATCGACGTTGTAGGCCTGGTAGGTGTTGACTATGTCCAGGTTGATCTTTGCCTCAGGGTACCTGGATGCGACCTCATCGAATACGCCCCGGAACTTGCGTTCAACGTCGGCCAACTTTTCATTACTTCGGCTTCGGAATTCTCCATCTAGGGAAGCGTGTTCGGGGATTATGTTTCGCTTGAGTCCGCCTTCAAGCCAGCCTATGTTGGCGGTAGTCTCATAGTCGATGCGTCCCAAGGGCAGCCGCCCTAGAATCTCGGAGGCGATTAAAAGGGCGGATATGCCTTTTTCAGGTTCTAAGCCGGCATGGGCGGCACGCCCGGTAATCTCGGCTGTCACTACGTTTTGAGATGGGGCAGAGAGGATTATGCGGTTCGGCGGCCCTTCACCGTCGAATACAATCCCCTCTTTGGCGGATACCATGCTGAAGTCTAGGTGGTGGGCTCCAACCAAGCCGCCTTCCTCATGGCGAGTGAACACGATTTCGANGGCTCGATTTCCATTGTTAGATTCCATAGCTGCTGCCAGTCCTTCAAGGACTATCGCCACACCGGCCTTACAATCGCCGCCCAAGATGGTNTTACCGTCAGACCTCAGTACTTCCCCGTCCACCAAGGGATTGATTCCNCGCCCTGGTTCGACGGTATCGAGATGGGCTGAGAGNAGCAAGGGNNCTCCCTCGCCGGGCAGTTTGGCAATCACATTGTTGTAGGAGTCGTGGGACACGGTTAGTCCCAAGAACTTCAGACGAGANCTGACTTCTGCATCGATGGCATCTTCTTCGCCACTGGGNCTATCGATTTNGATGAGCTCTATCAGGGTTTTCACAAGCCGGTCTTGGTCGGCCAATTCANGCCTCCGTNCTTACCACTTTTAGGNCAAGCGTCAGTNTGATTTCCCNCCGAAATCAAGCTTGGGTCAAATATTGNTTNNCTTAAATACCGGCCAATTATAGGGCAAGTGNTCNTTTTGGGCGANAGGCCCNCTAAATANCNCATGCTATACTCGCCGNNATGGCTATAGAGTCACAGAGGCCCCAGGTGGGTGTGGGCGTGATTTTNGTACGTGANGGNAGAGTTTTCCTNGCCAAACGCCACGGNGCGCATGGCGAAGACACCTGGGCTTCGGCCGGCGGACACCTGGAAAATGGCGAAACNCTGGAGGAATGCGCNCGNCGAGAGGCGATGGAAGAGATGGGTGTGNCCGTGGGTGAACTACGNTTCCTCTGCGTGAGCAACATAATCGCTTACGGCAAGCATTATGTGGACATCGAATTTCTAGGCGANATNGACAACCAAGAGCCAAGGTTGATGGAGCCGGANGCGTTNATAGACAGCGACTGGTTTCCCTTGGATGAACTACCAGAGCCAATGTTCCATGCCATGAGGTACGCATTGGATAGCTACAGGTCAGGGGAGTATTACTTCCCCGGGAACTAGTTCAACTCAGTAAGTTAAACAGAAACAGACAGGGAGAGTGAGATGGCAGCAAAGAAAGGAAACGGGCTGCTGATGGTCTACAGTGATGTAGCGGCCGAAAACGATGAAGAATACAACCGCTGGTACAACGAGGAGCATATCCCCGAGCGTTTGTCCATTCCGGGCGTGCTCAACGCTGCCCGCTATGAGGCGGTGCAGGGCGGACCCAAGTACCTGGCGTGCTACGAACTGGAGTCGGCTGATACTTGGCATTCCGACGCCTGGCAGAAGTGGCTCAATGAGCCGACCGAATGGTCCAAGCGAATGTCACCTAGCGTGATTGGAACCGCCTATATCAGGAATCTTTATACCCGCATCTACCCTGATGACGTGCCTGAGGAGACCTCACAGTCTGATATGGCGCCCGTTCTTTTGGTCGGGCGGATGTCGGTGCCGGCGGAGATTGATTCCAAGTTTAACAAGGCTTACAACGAAGAGCGGTTGCCGGAGGCGCTGAAGATTCCAGGCTATATCCGGGCTAGGCGCTGGGAAGCGGTCATGGGTTCGCCCAAATACTCCACGGTCCATGAGATGGAGTCCATGGACGTGGTAAACGGTGAAGGGTGGAAGGCTTGGAGTCCTATGGTTACTCCGGTTTGGAATACAGAGGTGCGGCCTCACATGGTCCATGAAGAGGGTTCACCGGGGATTTTCCGCCGGATACTTCCAAAATAAACACAAATCAAACTCACTTTTAACGAGTTTTGAAGGGTGCGAGCCGGAAGATTGTGGCTCGCACCCTTTTTTAGTTACTGACATACATGGCTTGACTGGAATTCGTATATTACTAAGACTAATGCTAATGAAAATGATTCAATTATTATAGACTCGCATGGTTTCGGTCGCCGTTTATGTTCAATTCCAGGCACGAAATCCCAGACACCGTTATTGGGATGTCACAAGTTGACATAAAACACCATTCTGGAAGGCTTGTTTTTGAGGCTAATTAGCCTCAAATCTGGTATAATATCGGTTGTCTGAATAGCCTCATATTTAACTCTTTGGACTTCCGTTTCCAGGTGTGAATTCCGGATTGTCTGAACAACTAATACCTATGGTGAAATAACAGCATGACGCAAACCCAAACAAGCGAATACACAGCGAAGGATATTCAGGTCCTAGAAGGCCTGGAAGCGGTCCGGGTCCGCCCTGGAATGTACATCGGGAGTACCGACCAGCGCGGACTACACCATCTGATTTATGAGATTTTGGATAACGCCGTTGACGAAGCCATGGCCGGCCATTGCGAGCGTGTTGATATCACCATATCTCTGGACGGATGGATCTCAGTCATAGACAACGGCCGAGGTATCCCCATCGACAAGCATCCCAAGACTGGCAAAAGCGCCCTTGAGACGGTAATGACAACTCTGCACGCGGGAGGCAAATTTGGGGGCGGAGCCTATAAGGTTACCGGCGGCCTCCACGGTGTGGGTGGCTCTGTTGTGAATGCGCTGTCTGAGGAATTGCGAGCTGAAGTCCGACGCCAAGGTTGGTTATATAGCCAAGAATACGAACGCGGTAAGCCTACAGGCGGATTGGTGAAGGGCGAAAAGACCACCGAACAAGGCACCACGGTGTCATTCAAGCCCGACCGGCAGATATTCCCCGACATCGAATACGATTTCGAGACTTTGACGTCTCATTTCAAAGAGATTGCTTATCTGAACAAAGGGTTGGAGATAGCTTTTACGAGTCATTGGCATTTCGATAAACGGAGAGGCGATATCCAGCGCACTTATTTCTTCGACGGCGGCATCGCCAATCTGGTGCGAAACGTCAACCGCAACCGCCGGACAGTGCAGTCTAGCCCTTTTTATTTCGAGAAGGTTGTGGATGAGACGTCAGTTGAGGTTGCTGTCCAGTACAACGACACGTTTTCAGAGATTGTGTACTCCTTCGCCAACTGTATCAATACGGAAGAGGGCGGTACCCATATGACTGGGTTCCGCACCGCCTTGACGCGGGTGATTAATGATTTCGCCCGCAAGCAGGGATACATCAAAGACGACCAACCAAACTTGATTGGCGACGATGTCCGTGAAGGATTGGCGGCCGTGATTAGCGTGAAGCTGACAGACCCTCAGTTCGAAGGTCAGACCAAGACTAAGCTGGGCAATGCGGAGGTCCGCGGTATAGTGGACTCGGTGGTCAGCGAAGGCCTGCAGCGCTATCTAGAGGAAAATCCTACCGATAGCAAACGGGTCGTTGAGAAATGTCTCACATCTCAGAAGGCTCGAGAAGCGGCCAAACGGGCCCGAGACCTTGTGATTCGGAAGAATGCCCTGGATGGATCGTCTCTGCCTGGAAAACTG
>NZUD01000060.1 GCA_002697005.1 Chloroflexota bacterium
CGCGTAGTATTCACCCTGGGGGAAGTTATTGTGGCATCAGCACAATAGAATCAGCTAGATCAAGCGAAGTTCAATCAGGGTATGACCACCCAGCAATATATCGACCAGATTAAGGTAAACAAAGACCCGTTTGTGGAGATATATGAGACGGTTAAAATTCCGGATGATTCCTTGAACATATTCAGCGGACTGAGCGAACCGTTGAACCTGGCTGTGTTCACCGCCGACTGGTGCGGCGACGCCATGAGCACCACTCCCGTGATTCTGAAGTTGGCAGACAGCACCCCTAATATCTTCCTTCAGGTCTTCAACCGGGATGATGAACTTGAATTGAGCAACAGTTTGATCCCCGAACACCGGGCTGGCACCGTGCCCATTTTTGTGGTCATGGATAAAGACATGCAACAGATGGTCCGGTTCATCGAGACCGCTAACACCCTGGTCCCGGAGATAGATGCAATGGACGCTGCCATCGACCAGGAAGTAGAGGGGATCGACGAAGGAGAAGCGCGGCGGGTCAAGCGTGGACGGCGCACTTCCTACCGGGTGGAGCGTGCCCAGGCTTGGGGTGAAGTTATTCTGAAAGAATTTGGGGGCTTAGTGTCGGACGCCTTGGGCGGCGGCGACTTACCCTTTGAAGGCGGAACAAAATGGCCGCCCGAAGATTAGCGGTTACAACTAACCTTTACCTCTGGAAAACATTCCTGAGAGGATGGTGATGGCTGAAGACCTGATTACGATGGAAGACATGGCGGCGATTTTTGACGTGACAGATGCACTGGGTATACACCGCGAGTCCGTGCGCGTCGAACTCAATAAAGAAGATCCAGGCTCCATCCAAAGAGTGGCTGACGGGATGGTCGAAATTACACTCCCGGTCAACGAGAGTGCTGAGATATTCTGTAAAAAGCTACGTATCGACTTAGAAGCAATGGGGTTCGAACCGGCCGGCTCTGTACTCGGCTATGACGACGAAGACGACGAAGACGACTAGCCGCCTATGATTGGTTTGAACTAATTCGGCAGCCTCGGTTTTAGTAGCCGGTTTCCCGCCATTCGAATGCCAGGCTGGCGTAACGGACGAATACCGCTCCGCCAGGGGCGGCCATGGGGCCGTTGGCGGCCAATAAGGCGATGGTGTGCTGCTCACCCGGCTGGGCTTCTTCCGACAACACAACCCGTTGGGGAACGTTGAACCCTTGAACCGCTCCCCGGTGCCGGTCGCACTCCCCGTCGAGCCATAATTCTCCGTAGTCGTCGATGCACGTTTCAAACTGGACACGGACACCGGTCGTGGGGTGGCCGTCTACCGTCTCGGGCAGGGTCACTTTGGTCCGGTACCAAACGAAAGAAAATCCTCGGGTAATCCATTTGGCTAGGTCTGAGCACACTTCCCAGCCCGAGTCGTCATACTCGGGCAGACGGGCTGGTGACCCTTCGAGTTGCGATACTAAGCCCTCGTTGGGCTCACCTGGCACTAGCCCTTGGGCGAACTTCCACTGTCCCTTCACGGCTGCCAGGCCAGAACCGGTGTTGAGGTCGATGACTGCTCGAGGCATAATCCATCTCCTGTGTTGCTTTATTCGTGACTAGATACCAACTATCTTGATGCTGGAATGGGCCTTGTAGATCCGGTTGATATTGACCAGCAGTGGGGTTATCTGTTCCACGTATTTGGCGTTGGCCAGGCTGCCGCCATCCACACCTCGCAAGTCCTTGATCTGGTCTGCTAATTCCATCACCAGTTTTTTTGCGTCCGAGTGGTCAGAGCAGACAACTACGTCCCCGTCCATGGTCGTTGTGGGGTCAAGGAGTTCTTCGGCACTGGCATTCTGGAACGCGGCCACCACCTGAGATTCGGGCAGCATATCTTGTGCTTCCTGGGCTGCGGAACCGGCTTCTACTTCCACGGCGCTGGCGCCTTTGCCTCGCTCGAACTTCATGGGAGCGATGACGCTGACTACAATCTTTCCCTTTAGCGCCGGTCCTAAGTCCTCTAGCACCGGCCGTTGGCCTTCGTAGGGAAATGCCAAGAAGACCACGTCTGCCTGTAACACGGCACCGGAGTTGTCTGAACCTCTAATATCTACGTTGGGAGCCAATTGAGACAATTCCTGAGCTGCCACAGCTCCCCTGGCGGCGTCTCTGGACCCAATAATGGGAGTTTCTCCAGCCATGGCCAACCGCAACGCCAAACCCTTGCCTTCTGGTCCAGTGCCCCCCAAGATCGCCAGCATAAGCCCTCCTTAGGCCCTTTCGGTGTAATCGATAGTAGTTGTGCGGCAATACTATAGCCTGAACCTGTCGGCCTGGGAAGGTCTCGGGTTACGACGTGCGAGTGCAGAGAATCGAGCCTAGAATCTGTAGCATCATCTAAGTTAACCGTTGTTTTTAGCCCGGTGTCCGGCTGCAGTCGCTGCGGGTCTGATGGGTCCAACAGGTATTTCTCCTTGTGTTCCCAGGCAGGCTCGGCGATAATGGGGCCGATATCCCGCTAGGGCTATTTTGCCTCTGCGTCAAGTATTCGGAGGCCAAATCATGGATGAAGATGCAAAGAAGACAGCGTTGCGCATGATTCCATGCGGCTAGCCCACCTTGCTTGATAAGTAGACCGCTACAAAACCTAGATAGAAAACAATCCGACATGGAGGCTCCCAACCAATGGTAGACCTGAGACGTGCAGCCGCGATTGTCGGCGTGCACGAACACATCACCCGATACGCGCCGGATAAAAGCGAAGCGCAGATCCAGGGCGAAAGCATCATCAAAGCCCTAGAAGATGCCGGTCTTGAGAAGAAGGACGTGGACGGTCTGTTCTGCGCTTCTATGTCGGTCCGTAGTAGCGGACTGAACCTGGCTGACTACCTGAATATGTATCCCAAGATGGTGGACAATACTACTGTAGGCGGCGGTTCATTCGAGTTCCACCTCTCCCATGCACTGAATGCCATCTACGCTGGTCGTATCAACTGCGCCGTTATCACCTATGCCACCCAAGCCCGGTCCGGAGGAGTGTCGGTAGGCACGGGCGGCATCAGTCGTCAGGGGCATCCTCGGTTGGACCCTTCTCCTGACAGCTTTGAAGAGTTGTACGGGCTGACCACAGTAGGCCTCTACGCTATGATTGCCCAGCGGCACATGCACCTTTACGGCACGACCTCTGAGCAGTTGGCCGAGATTGCCGTGACTATGCGTCGGCACGCCGGGTTGAACCCGGAGGCACTGTTCCGTGACCCTATCACCGTGGATGATGTTATGCGATCTCCGGTGGTTTCAACACCACTTCACCGTAACGACTGCTGTGTCATCACTGACGGCGGCGGTGCGGTGGTGGTGGCGTCTCCAGAATTGGCCCGCAACTGCAAGCAGAAGCCGGTCTGGATTCTGGGTGCTGGAGAAGCAGTGGCCCACCAGGGCGCCGGCAAGCGGGATTTGATGTACATCGCCGCCAAGCAGAGCCACGTCCCGGCCTTCGAAATGGCCCAAGTCACTCAGAAGGACATCGACATGGCCATGATTTATGACTCTTTCACCATCACGGTGTTGGAGACCCTGGAAGACCTTGGATTCTGTGAGAAGGGTGAGGGTGGTCAGTTCGTTCTCAACGGACGTATAGGTTTGGGCGGTGAGCTTCCCATCAACACCGATGGTGGTGGTCTATCATCAAACCACCCAGGCATGCGCGGCCTTTTCCTTCTCCTGGAAGCGACTCGGCAGCTCAGGGGACAGTTCGATGGAACCGAACGTCAGGTACCCGATTGCAAGATAGCTCTGTGCCACGGCACAGGTGGAGCCTTGGGCTCCCGCCACAGCGGCGGCACAGTCATCCTGGCGGGGGATTAGATAATGACCACCTCATGGAATAAACCCTTGCCTACAATCATTGGCGAGACCAAGACCTTCTGGGATATGTGCCGTCGCGGAGTCTTGCTGATTCAGAAATGCGACAGCTGTAACGAGTACCAGTGGTACCCTCGCGGCATCTGCGCCAACTGCTGGTCCAGCGAGATCAAATGGACCCCATCATCTGGGCGGGGCACGGTCTGGACATACACCGTCACCAACCAGAACCGCACCCAAGGTTTCGACACCGGCCCCTACGTGCTGGCTCTCGTGGAACTAGATGAGGGAGTGCGCATGTTCACCAACATAGTGGAATGCGACCCTAAGGACGTATCCATAGGAATGGCCGTGGAAGTAACCTTCCAACGTGCCACCGACCAGATATCGGTCCCGCTATTCAAACCCGCTTCATAGCGCTTGATAAAGAAGCAGGCAAAGCAAAAAGGCATGAACTTTTGCGTCTCTTCGTTCTTGACTGATGGTTGATTACCTACGGATTTATCGGTTCCGGTGCTAAGCACGTCACCTTCACCGCTGTCCAGGCCATGATGGTCCGAGGCATGCCTGGGCTTGCCCACATTTCGCGCCAGGCCTCCTTCCCTGTCGGTTCAAAGTAATAGCTTGAGATCTTCTGGGCGGACTCTAGCTTCGAACGATTCCGAATGTTTTGAGTTCTCTGCCGTGGTTATGGTATTGGCTCACCGCATCTGAGGTTATCGCTGTCGAATATATCGTTCTTGGGCTTGGGAGCTTCGGCCTAGCGCTGCCCTTCAGTACACTTAACAGATTAGATGCACTAGAAACCATGATGATTCACGTCAGGCCTAAACCCCAGACCGGATAGTCGCAGGTATCTGACCTGCCTGTGGGTTTTGGATTGCCAGGTTGCTCCTTCAGCCCTCTTGAGCTTTGATTCGTAACTCCTGGCAGATGTCCTCGTCGGCTTGGGCCAACTCGGTTTGGTCGGTGAAGATGTATACCAGAGCTCGCTGACCATAGTAATGGTCGGCCGTAGGGTCAATTTCGATGGCCTTGGTCAGGTCTGCGATGGAGTCCTCGAACCTGTCCACCTCGTACCAGGAGCAGCCTCGGTGGTAATAGGCTTCAGCGAACTTAGGGTCTAACCCGATTGCTTTCGTGTAGTCTTCGATGGCCTTGTGATACACACCGTTGCGGCTGTAACGGTTCCCGCGATCCAGGTAACCGGCAGGGTCCGTGGGNTCNTCTATGTGTTTGCGTTCAAATACCATTATTCGATGTTGCGCTTCTCAATACGATAATCGTGAGCCACTACCGAGGCCTTGTGTCCCAATGGAATCGGGCCTGTCAAAGGACCTTCTAGTANGGGGATCAGTCTTCGANCAGCGGCGCCACCNTCCTAACACTCCCCATTGCTAAGGGAGAGGAGATTTTTTAGATTCGCCCTACATCACAGAACGTACAAGGCCACCGTCCACCAGGATGGTGGTGCCAGTGATGTAAGTGGACTTGTCTGACGCTAGGAAGGCTACCAGGTTAGCCAGTTCAACGGGTTCGCCGACGCGGCCTACAGCTGTGTCTTCAGCCCGCAGTGCCAGGGCGTCCTCTACGCTGATGCCTAGTTCCTTGGCACGGGAGGTGACATTGGAGAGCATACGATCGCTCAAGATGGAGCCGGGGCAGACGTTGTTCACTAATATTCCGTCTCGTCCGACCTCGTCGGCCAAACTCTTGGAATAGGCAACAACGCCCATTCTAGTGGCGCCGGAGAGCGCCAGATTGGGAATAGGGTTGTAAACTGTGCTGGCGAGGATGTTGATGATGCGGCCGCTGCCCCTTGCTTTCAGGTGTGGGAGGCTCTCACGGCACATGCGACCGAAGAATATCAAAGAGCGCTGAACGGCGGTCTCCCACTGCTCTTCAGTGGCGTCTGCTGAGCGGGCCAGAGGCGGTCCACCCGAGTTGTTTACTAGAATGTCTAGAGCGCCAAACTCCTTAACGGTAGCATCAATCAGGCCGGTGATTGAAGATAGCTCATCCAGGTCAGCGGCGAAGGTCAATACTTCAGCGCCGGTGGACTCGCGGATCTCTTTGGCGGCCTGCTCTAAGTCTGCGCTGGTGCGGCTGCAAATGGTTACTTTGGCTCCCTCTTCTGCCAGTACCTGAGCCGAGGCCCGGCCAAGTCCCTTGCTGGCCCCGCCAACGATGGCGACCTTGTCCTTCAGTCCCAAGTCCATTGTTTTTCCTCATCACCCTTAACCAAGTGGGGTTGTTCGTTCGTTCTGAGTCTGCCTGGCATGGGCAGCAACGAGGATTATATCAGGCGCCAGCTCAAACCTGGTCCATGCTATACTCGCACTCGGTTCCGGCAAAGCGAATCTAGGCCCAGATGGTGGTGTTTTGGAGCTTTGGGATGACGCCCTGGCCGAAGAGATTGAAAGGCATGCTGTTGAGATTGCCAGAGGCGCAGGGCGTATCTTGGTGGAGCACTTCGGACGGCAGATCGACGTCGAGTTCAAAGACGATCATGAGCGTGACCCAGTAACCGCTGCCGACAAAGCTGCCCAGGAATATCTGGTGGCCGAGATAAGCAAATGCTTCCCTGATCACGGCATTCTGGGCGAAGAGGGTACCAAAGAAGAGAAGGAGTCTGAGGAACTGGCCAAGGACATTCTCTGGGTGTTGGATCCATTGGATGGCACCACCAACTTCATGAATGGGCTCCCCATGTTCGCGTCGTCCATTGGCGTGCTGTATCAGGGCTGGCCCGTGGCTGCCGCCTTGTACATACCCTGGCCAACCAATGACGGAGGATTCGTTCTCCACTGTCGGAAGGGTGGCGGATGCTTCGCCGATGATGAGAGAGTTTCGGTTTACGAATCTGACGAGCCGGTGCCGAACCGCTTGATTGGAGTGCCTGGCTACTTTGGGGTGGCACAAGGTTTCACTGGACAGTTGGCAGGCAAAGCAGGCGAAGTCCGCACAACCGGCAGCATCGCCTATGAACTGGCTATGACAGCCAGGGGCGTGCTGCAGTACGCCATGTTTGGCGCTCCAAGGCTCTGGGACATGGCCGGAGGCGCGTTGGCGGTCGTCGAGGCGGGGGGCACGGTTATGACCCGCTTTCGTGGCGAGAAACGCTGGCACCCGATGGAGTGTTTGGTACCCGGTTGGGAAGGGAAACCCCCAACGATGAAGGAACTGCGGAATTGGGTAGCCCCACTGGTGGCCGGTAACCAAAAAGTAGCCCCGGTAATAGCCGACAACGTGAAACGCCGATTCAGCATTTCTTCACAAGTTCGGAAGCTAACCTGGCCATTGGGGCGTGAAAAAAAGAAGCCAGCAGCTAAGCTCGCTGGAACCGAAACTAAGATGTAGGCACGGGCGAAAGATCCGCTCCTACGTCTTGTGATACTGAGACTGACCGAAGTGAAAACCTATGCGGAGTCCGGTTCCCATCCCCAGGGGCGGGGGCCCCAACCGGCCTCGAATATTTCGCCCTTCTTGATGGCCATGACGGGGATAACAGCTTTGTCGCTTTTCTTGCCGTCACCGAGAATGTCGTAGACCATCCAGTTGCCGTCCTTGATCTCTAGAACTGATAGGTCGGCCTGTTTGCCGACAGCCAGTGTGCCCAGACGGTCGTTAACGGCTACGGCCTTGGCAGGGTTTTCGGTGGACATAGTCACTACTTGGTCGAAGGTGAAGCCCATGGCCAAGAACCTGGTCATCATCTCGGTCATGCTGTGGACTGTGATTTGGCGGCCCGGTACGGTCAGGTCGGTGCTGATGCAGTGGGGCAGTACTCCCTGGTCCAGGACTTTTTCCGCCACATCGAAGGTAAAATTCATTCGGCCATGGGCGGTGTCCAGCCAAACGCCCCGTTCATGGGCTTCTTTGGCCTCTGGTACCAGCTTACCGTCGGCATCCAACACGCCACCGGGGTTACCAGTGAAGTAGTGGGTGACGATGTCACCTTTGTCCAGGATGGGCAGCAATTCTCTGATGACGTTGGGGTCGTAGCGCTTCAGCGTGTCGCCGATGTGCACCATCAGCGGTACCCCGGCTTCCACAGCAGCCCGCTTGGCAAGCTTGGGCATCTCGATACCCATGATCTCCAGCGCCGGGGACACCATCCGGGCCTTCACACCAGTGATGACACCGTTGCTGTTCTTGATGGTCTCTATGGTCTTGTCTAGGTCTATGCTCTCTGGGCTGAAGATGTCCGGGTTGGTAGCCAGGCCCGTGCGGCAGATGTGCAAGAAGACGATAATCTCGGTGGCCGTGTTGGGGATGATATGGGCTGGGAAACCCGCGAAGGTGTCGCATCCGGAACTACCAGCGTCCACCATGGTGGTTACGCCGGCTCTGACTCCCCCGATGTCTGGGTCAACTCCGTTGTCGGTCACGCCGGAGTAGACGTGTGTGTGGATGTCGATCAGTCCAGGGGTGACGACCTTGCCCTTCACTTCGACGACCCGCTTGGACTCCTCAGCGGGGATATCAGTTGCAATTTTTGCTATCTTGCCGTCCTCGATGGCAACGTCGTTGATACCGTGGAGGTTCTGGGAAGGGTCGACAACGGTGCCGCCCTTTACTATCAGGTCATACATGAGAAATAGGCCTCCTGAACACGCTGAGAATCACATGAAAACAACTGGTGGCAATGCCAGACAAAAAATTATACCGCGAAATGAACGCCAGAGAGAGCAACTAGGGGTCATGAACGGCCGCAAGGGCATCATCGGCCCCACACCAACCAATGTCAAAGCGGCTGTGCTGCCTAGCTAAAGAGGTCGCCTACGGATTGGCCTTTGTGTATTCGGTAAATGGCCTCGCCCAGTAGTGGTGCAACCGAAAGGACCGTGAATTTCCCGTTCTGTTTTTCAGGAGGCATGGGTATGGTGTCCGTCACTACCACCTCGGTGAAGTCGCTCTTGGCCATAACTTCGGATCCGTCTTTGGATAGCACAGGATGGGTGACGCAGCAAAAAGTATTTTTTACTCCTTGATCGTATAGTACTTTGGCTGCGTTAACTATCGAGCCGCCGGTGACTATCTCGTCGTCAAAGACTAGCGCAGTTTTGCCTTCGACTTCACCGATGACATTCATGGTCTCGCTGATGTCATTGTTGCTGATCCGGCGTTTTTCGATGATGGCCAACGGTGCCCCGAGACGTTCGGCAACGTCACGCGCCTTCTTGCTGATGCCGATGTCTACTGCCACAACTACCAGGTCCTGAATCTCTTTAGCGGCGAAATACTCACCCAAGAGGGGGAGCGTCGTCAGTTCATCAACGGGGATATTGAAGAACCCTTGTATCTGTCCAGCGTGGAGGTCAATGGTCAAGAGCCGGTCAGCGCCAGCT
>NZUD01000061.1 GCA_002697005.1 Chloroflexota bacterium
GGCGCACAACATCAACGTGGTTGTGGTGGTGTTCAACGACAACGCCTACGGGAATGTGAAACGAGATCAGATGAACCAGTTCAGCGGACGAACTATCGGAGTGGAGCTGCACAACCCAGACTTTGTGAAGCTGGCTGAAGCCTACGGCGCCAAGGGTTTTGTAGCGAATGGGCCGACCGAACTAGAGTCCACGCTGAAAAAGGCGCTTGCTATGGACGCCCCTGTACTGATAGAAGTGCCTGTGGGCCCTATGCCCTCGCCGTTCTTCCGGCCTTCTTAGCTTTAGATTCAGTAGTTTTGGTATTCTTGACATGGCAATCGGCAAGCCCTAGCCTTCGGGTAATACTTTAGCCTCCAACAGGCTGGCACAAGGTGAGATATGACCGCTGCCGAAGCATCGAGATTGATAGTTTTAGACCCTACTGCTGCTCCCAGGGAGATGGTTCAAGCCATGGCCCCAGTTCTGGGTGGCCTGGGCGGGCGGTCCGTCGGGTTCTTGTGGAACAGCAAGCCCAACGGTGATTTGCTTTTCGAGCGGCTGGAGAAGTTACTCCGAGAGAAATATGAAATCTCGGATGTGGTCTACAAACGTAAACCTACTGCTTCCATTCCGGCCAAGGACGAGGTGATCGACGAACTGGCAGGCTCGGTCCAGGCAGTGATCGTCGGGCTGGCGGATTGAGGGTCCTGTACGTCGTGGAGTATCCACGACGCGGTGGAACTGGAAAAGCGAGGTGTGCGTACCGTTGTGGTAGGAACAGATCGCTTTAAGAGACTAGGGGACATCGAGCGGAGATCTTTGGGCATGCCTGAGTTGACTATGGCCGTTGCGGAGCACCCTTTGGGTGGACTGCAGGCCGAGAAGCTGCTGGCCAAGGCGGATGGCCTGCTGGAACAGGTGGTTGATGGGCTAACGGGGAGCCGATAGTCTTCAAATTGTGCGCAGGCCTTGAAGAACAAATGTTAGGCCCGAGATGGAAACATCAGGCGAGCATCTCCCGGTGTTCCCTGTAGTACAAGGTCATGCTGTTTACGCTGGCCAGGGTCGTGACCAGCTTGAAACGGAAGTCCGGAACTGATCCCGAAGATTTCGCCCAGTACTCTCTATCGACCTTTTCCCGTCAGGGAGCGGAAAGGTTCGCCCATCATCCTGATTATTACAGTGAACTCGGTTCGAATACAACGCCCTAGTGGGACGGGAGACTGTATAGATCATGACTGTTCCAAAGATCAATCCGGTTCGCGGCTAAATATTCGGCATACGCTAGGTAGATTGCAGGTTGGTCTGCTCTTTTTCCTGCCGTTAGGGCTGTTTGGGAGTCATATCCTACGCCCATATATTTTGACTTCTAACCACTCGTGGGAGGCAAACATTGGCTGACTTGACCTCAGACAAACTGGAAGTCGATGCTAATTTTGAGGCAGTGCAGGAGCTCTATCTAGAGCGCGGCTGGACTGACGGTCTGCCCATCGTGCCGCCCACAATCGAGAGGGTCGAAGCTATGCTGGCGTCCACGCCTCGTGACCCGCAAGAAATCATCGGCGAGATACCTCCTAATTGGGGTTCGGCCACGGTAGAGAAGCTGGCTATAAACGCGGTTATGGCTGGGTGTAAGCCAAAGTACCTGCCGGTTGTCATCGCGGCCGTGGAAGCTATGTGTGACCCTTTGTTCAACCTCTACGCCATCCAGGCCACCACCCATCCCTGCGCCCCGCTCATTATCGTGAATGGCCCCATCTGTGACGAGCTTGGCCTGCACGGCGGCTCGGGCGCCTATGGCCCTGGCTGGCGACCTAATGCGACTATTGGACGTTCCGTGAGATTGGCGCAGCTGAATGTAGGCGGGGCCCGTCCTGGAGTAGGGAACATGTCCACTCAAGGAGCGCCGTCCAAGTACACCTACTGTGTGGCTGAGAATCAGGAGGCCAATCCTTGGGAGGCGTTGCACATCGAACGCGGTTTCGGAGCTGAGCAGAGCACGGTAACCGTGTTAGCAGGCGAACCGCCTCACAATATCAATGACCACTCTGGTAGCAGCGCGGAGGACATCCTGACTATCGTCGCCGGGGCCATCTCCATCACCGGCGCTAACAACGCCTACACCGGCGGCGAGACACTGCTGGCTTTGGGCCCGGAGCACGCTGCCACCATTGCTGATGACGGGTTCGGTAAGCGAGAAATCAGGGAATGGTTGCACCAGAACGCACGCATCCCCTTGGAGCGTTACACCCACGCCACCATGATGGAGCGGTTCGAGAAGATTCCTGACGGCCCAGTGCCCATGTTGGTGGACCCGGATCTCCTAATGATCATTGTGCTCGGGGGCCCCGGCAAGCACTCCTCCTGGGTACCTACGTTCGGCGGCTCAACTCACTCGGCAACGCGAGAGATTCGCACGATTTAAACAGGGAAGTCGGCATCTTAATCCGATTCGATTGAGTATAGCTCCCGTAATCAAATAGGTGATGAACCACATTACGGCCGCAGCTTGGTCAAATCTACCCCCAATAGTGGTAATGTAGAGACTTGGACTCCAGTCATGAATGGGAGAGAGTTTTGAAAGTCCTGCTTATCGCAACTAACCGCCACAGGCGATGGATGACTAATTATCAGGCCCAACCCCTCCCTTTAGGCTTGGCCTACATCGCCGGGTACCTAGACCCTGAACAACATCCCACCAAGATGTTGGACCTCATGTTCGCCGATGACTATCTGGGCGAAGTAGAAAGAGTTGTGAAAGATTTCCAGCCGGGATTGGTGGGGCTGTCAATGCGTAACCTGGACAACGGAAGCAACCTGCACCCGGAGTCGGTGCTGCCGATCACCAAAGAGGTCATAGCGCGGATCAGGTTGATTAGCGATGCAACCATCGCTTGCGGAGGCCCTGCTTTCAGTATCCTTCCAGAGGTGTGCTTCGATCTCGTCGGACCCGACGTAGGAATTACAGGGAGCGGCGGAGATTCTTTTGCCGACCTTGCTGACCGTCTAGAACGTGGGGAGTCTTACGAAGACTTGCCGGGGGTAGTGTACCGGTCGGGTGGCAATGTCACAGCTACTGAACAACAACCGACGTCAGGTGTGATGAAGCCGCCCCGCCTGGAGGAATTGGATCTTGGAAGGTATGCCGAAGCTGGTTTCGGCATAGGTGTCATCACGAAGTGGTTCGGCACGCAGACATCGGGCGATCCAGACCGGCAAAACCTGCGGCCCATCCAAGACGTGCTTGACGAAGTTAAGGACTTGAGGCTGCGTTTGGGACTGGGCAAATTCTTCTTTATCGCTAACGGTTTCAACCTGCCCGCTGATCACGCCAAAGCATTCTGTAGTGCTTTGATTGAGTCAAACCTGAAGATCGAATGGAACACCGGCCTTGTGGCCAAAAGCTGCGATTCGGAGCTGATTGGTCTGATGAAAGAATCAGGATGTGGCCTGGTGATAATCGGTGACTTAGTCGTCGATGCCTACGATCCGCAAGACTTGGCCGCGCGCCTGGACCAGATGCTTCAGGTCTGCCGGTTGTGTGAGGAAGGCGGCCTTGCTTACGCCGTTGGTCAGACCTTCGGTGCTCCAGGAGAGACCAGAGACACTGTGGAGCAGAAACTGGATTTTCTCCGGGGCATTGCCCCTGCAGTGGCCAACCTTAGGGTTGGAATACGGATGCTTCCCGGCTCGAAGTCGGCAGACCAAGCGAGGTCTGAAGGGCAGGTCTTCTCCGACGGAGACCTATTGCAGCCGGCCTTCTACGTCGCTGATTCGGTGAAGGACTGGATCATTGATCATTTGCAGGCCGAGGCTAGCAGTAATCCAGCTTGGAGCATCGACTGACTCTTGCGATTGGCTGATATGGTCAGCCTCTTTGGCGAAGTCAATCCAAGCTTTCGCCGGAACGACGAGAGAGCATGTTGAAACAAAAAGCATCAACCAACTTCGGCTGATGCTTTTTGTTCCCGATCGTAGGTCCTAGAGGCCCATGGCGTAGCAGGCCCGGCGCGGGTCTCCACCGGTGCTTAGATTGCCGGTTTCTTGGTCCCTGACTGAGACAGTGGCGCCCAAGCCGCAGTTGGCGGCCCAGCCAATGTCGTGCCCTCGGGCCCTCAGGGCGTCGGCAGTACTTTCGGGTATGCCGGGTTCCAGGTCCAGTCTGCCCGGCAGATAGGTATGAGGGAAGAACGAGTTTTCCACGCTCTGGCTGGCGAATCGGGGCGCTTCTACTGACTGCTGAGGGTCCATGCCGAAGACCAAGGTGTTCAACACCAGTTGTACGTTGGCCTGCGCCTGATTGTCACCTCCGGGGCATCCGATGGTCATTACTGGTTTGCCGTCCTTCTTGGCTATGTAATTGATCAAGGTGGTGCGAGGCCGCTTCCCAGGCTCAACCATGTTGGGGTGGCCTTCCTCGCAGTTAAACATCTCTATACGGGTGCTAAGAGCACAGCCAAGCTCAGGAAANAACACNGATTTGGCNAANGCGCCGCCGCTGATGGTTCCGTTNACCATGTTCCCTTGGTCGTCCANNACCGANACGTGGGTNGTGCCNTCNTGGGACGANGNGTCTGANACNCCNTTGCCAGAGGCNGCNATCNCCTTNGTTGCAGGNACTGNNCCTACNCCGTTGGAGTACTTCCAAGGNTCNCCGGGNGCCGCCTGCTCAGGNAGGGCNCGNTCNGGGTCAATGAGTCCCACNCGCTCTGCNGCGTACTCTTTGGANAGNAGNCCATCGATGGGGANNTCGGCATAATTNGGNTCGGCGTAGTAGGCCTCACGGTCNCCGAANACNAGNTTGAGNGCTTCNGAGACNGTGTGGATGTATTCGGGNCTGTTGTGGCCCATGGCCTTCAGGTCGAAGTGCTCCAGNAGGTTNAGAGTCTGTTGGAGCATGGGNCCNTGGGTCCAGGAGTCATGTCCGAAGATCTCGTGACCCTCGAAGGTCGTGGAGACCGGCTCTCCGAACTCGCTTTTGTAGTTGGCCAGGTCTTCCATGGATAGGATGCCGCCCACCTTGGCCGAGGATTCGACTATGGTCTTGGCGACAGAGCCCTTATAGAAAACGTCGCGGGCAGCGTTCAAACCATTGATTCGGTCTTCCGAAGCGGCTGCGTTTGACATAGCCTTCAAGGTGTTAGACAGGCCGGGCTGGACTAGTAGGGAACCGGGTTTAGGGACCTCTCCCTTGTCGAAGAAGACATCCCAGCCACCGGGAGAGTAGTTGTCGAACTGGGTGCGAGTGGTAGCTGACTTCAGCCGTTCCAGCATGTATTCGTAGTTNGGAATGCCGCCCTCGGCGTATTCAATCGCCGGAGCGAGTATCTGGTCGAAGGGNAGGGTGCCATATCGTTCCAGCATAGAGATGTACGCTTCAACAATTCCAGGGACGGTGAATGAAAGGTGGGCACTCTTGCCGGGTCCGGTAGGGATGCGGTCAAATCCTTGCGACTTATAGAANTCTGCGGTGGCCTTACTGGGCGCGGTACCTTGGCCGCTTAAGGACAGGAGGTCGCCGCTGGCCGAATCATAGAGCATGAATACGCCCTCGGCAGCGAGAGAGTAAGAGGCGATGGGCTCAACTACAGCGGCAGCAATNCCGGCGGCGGCGATGGCGTCGAAAGCATTCCCGCCGTTCAGCAGAATGCGCATCCCGGCCATGGAGGTTAGGTAATGACCGCTAGAGATAACACCTTTGGTCGAGCGGACAACTGGCCGCCCCGTGTCAGGAAGTTTGATGTCCCCTTGCTCCAAGTCGTGAACCGCTGTTTGACGGGCCATAAATGACTCCTAAAGATATCGTTTGGTGTTTCCCAGGCGTGGTTGTAAGGAGAGAATGGTCGGGGTAACAGGATTTCAACCTACCGCCTCTGCGTCCCGCAGCGTAATATTATGGTATCACAAGATTCTGTGGGCCCTGTGAAATCCTTGACGTAGCCCCCAACGACCCCGGCAAGGGGACCACAGAATTGTGGNGGCTGNTCTTNCCNACTTTCAAGGCCAGAGGTTCTTTGACCTGGCGCTCAATCGTCAACATATCTGCATTCTCCTCGCGGGTTACTAAACCTTCATTTGCGTTACTCTCTAGTGGGCGAACCGTAAGAAGCAATGCGTCCATCGTGACCCAAGGAGACTTTGTAATTCTGTCCACGATTTTGTCTATGAAACTGACAGTTATTCCTTGAGTCAGCCCACGCTAACCCCATACGTTCCAAGACATGGGTTGCCAATACCGATTCAGTCGTAGCGAGAGGGTGCAGGTAACCTCCGGTAGGNATAAGGGTGCTACCGGAACGGTAGACTCCCGGGTGTTCCGGTGGACTTTTTAGTGATGTACGTGGCGTGGATCGNTTTATCGTCTGAAACCGTGGACGAGACCCCCTCCCAATATCCTGGGGTCATCGGTCAAAAGTTCAGCCATGCCGCCTCGAAAGGCGTTGACCTTTCTCGGGCCGATTCAGGTTTCTCCTTACTGTCGGAACTAGCAGTTACAAGCCTCTGATTGTCTGGCCTACCGAACCTTTGTTGGAACCAATGATGCCTTTCAAATCTAGACACTGGCACGACAAGTATGCGTCTTAATCACTTGAGAGATTTGTACATGTCGACCTGCCTATCTGCGTATGAAACCACGGCATGAAATTTAGAAGGGGTCGTAATAATTTACAGCGATGTGACTAGCACCCCCATGGGTCTCTCGCCCACTGGATAGGTCTCCAATGGTGTAAGTNCACCCATATNGTCGTTTATACGGTACGCAGCAAGGCGGCCGGTCGCNGAACCAGCGGCGAAGACGAACTTTCCTTCAGGGTCGAGGCTGAACGCACTAGGTACAGCTTCGGTCGGTACCTGTCCGATTGCCGACAGGCGNCCGGTGGAGGAATCGACGGAGAAGCACGCGATGCTGTTGTGACCACGGTTGGGAACATAAAGGAATTTGCCGGTAGGAGAGATTTGAATCTGAGAACAGGTATTCCTTTGTGTGACACCCTCGGGAAGGGTCGTTATCGTTTGAAAGGCAGACAGGGTTCCGACAGAAGAGTCCATATGATACGCGGTGACACTGCACCCCTGCTCATCGGAAAAGTAGACTATGTCTTGGGTTGGATGAAAGCAGTAGTAACGGGGACCTAGGTTCCCATCCTGTTCAATCTTGAGAGGAGAGTTTGGAGTCAAGTGGCCGGTGTTTTCATCGAACCGGAACTGATAAATCACATTCGGCCCTAATTCATCCTTAGGGGGNTCTAATACGTTATCGAATAGTCGAGCGATGTGAGGCACATAGGCAAATCTATTTGATGGGTCGGTATATATAGCGTGGGCGCCAATGTCTGTCGCTAAATGTTCGGTGGCAGGGTCTCCCAGCGATCCGTCATCAGCAAGGGGGTGTATTGATACATGCCCGGCTTGATATTGAGCGGATAGCAAATACTTGCCTTTGCGGTCAGTGGACAAAGAGGCAGACCAGCCGTCAGTTGATACTGAGCCATTCTGCGTAATATCTCCCGTGTTTTGGTCTATCTGCCAACTGGATATTCCTGGAAGGCCGCGCTGTCCGACGTAAATAACTTTTCGGTCTGGGCTGATCGCCAGCAAATGCGGCCCATCGGGAATGGGCACTTCAGCCTTCGGTGTTAGCTTGCCGGTCNCAGCTTCCATGTTGAATACAGAAACCTTGTTGTCGTCCTGTGCTGCGACATAAACATAAGTAGGCATCGAATGTCCTCCTATTTTGTCGATTGATGCTTGCTGATGGACTTTGTTACCTTCAGGCGTCAGNGATTNTGAACCGTACGATTACCTCTTTCGATTCGATGTCAAGCGTTCTTTTGCTTTAGAGCGGCGACCACCTTTTCGGCCGTAATCGGCAAATCGGTGATCCGTACACCTACCGCATCGAAGACAGCATTAGCGATTGCAGGCGCGATTGGTGAAATCGGGTTCTCACCAATCGCTTTACCTTGGTAAGGACCATTACCATCAGCAGCCTCTACCAGAACCGTTATCAATTCAGGGACGTCTGCGATAGCCGGAATCTTAACGTCACCTAAACTCAATGTGGAAATCCTGCCGTCCTCAGACTGCAATTCCTCCATCAAAGCGTAACCCAAACCCTGAATAACGGCTCCATCAATNTGCCCTTGATGNCCTAACGGGTTGAAGATCGTGCCGACATCGTGTGAGGTGACGATTCGGTTCACCTGAATCTCGCCAGTCTCCGGATCCACCTCCACTTCAGCCATTTGAGCGCAGAATGACGTCACGTCTGGTTCCTCAGCGGAGGTGGTCACATCGCCTATGACGTCGGTCCCCAACGCAGCTACAGATCGCGATGCCAACTCTTGGATAGAGACCCCGGTGTTTGGCTCTCCGTCTATGAAAACACGACCCTCCTTGAACACGATTCGCTCCTCGCCCCATCCATAAAACTCGGCTGCAAGTCTGGTGAGTTTCTCTCGTACTTCCTGGGCTGCACCTAGAGCAGCATATGCGGCTCCGACGCTGGTACCTGCCCCCGCACCAGTGTCGAAATCGATCTTACCCGTGTCGACCTGAATCAAGTCCACATCTTCGATTGGGATTCCTAGGTCTTCCGCTACCACCTGGCAAGCTACGGTGTGGAACCCAACTCCAGTATCAGGGACCGATGAAAAGATAGTGGCTCGACCATTTCCATCGATACGTACCTTGGCGTTGAAGACCGCTTGCCCCTGTGGGCGTTGACCTAATGCGATACCACGACCAACGTTAGGCTTGGGTTTCGGGTTGCTCCAGCCGCCCGATTCAGCGGCTTTCCGGAGGGTCTCCTCTCCATGTAAGTTACTGAACCGTTGGCCTGTCCCCGAAACATCTCCTTCCTTGACCACGTTCCTCAAGCGGAGTTCGTAGGGGTCTAAAGCCATTTCTGACGCAATCATATCGGTATGAGACTCTATTGCAAACACGGCTTGGGGTTCACCTGGTGCTCTGTAAGAACCACAAGGCACATTGTTCGTATAGACCATATAGCTGTCAATCTGAAAATTAGGGACTCGGTAAGGGCCGCCGCCAGCCTGGCGGCTCCCGCTGAGGTTAAGTGAGCCCCGGAAACCTCCATAGGCCCCACCGTTGTAGACAACCCGAGCTTGACGGGCCCAGAACCGCCCATCATTCTTCATCCCGGTCTTGATCGTGATAACGGACGGATGTCTAGGATTACCAGCCATNAGTTCTTCGATATAACTCATGACCATTTGTACTGGCCTGCCAGACTTCTGGGCGAGGGCATGGGCAACAGGAACATTCATCGCGCCTGCTTTACCGCCAAAGTCTCCACCGATACCCGTAGGGTTAACCGTGACTTGCTCTTCGGGGAGTCCGAGGCCACNCGCAAGTTGTCTCCTTAGCATGAATGGTTGTTTATTATTCGCCCANACCTGGACCTGCTCGGCATCGTCAACTTGAACTATGCAACTATACGGCTCCATATAGCCTTGGTGGACCCAAGGTGTAGTAAAAGTGTGTTCAAAAATCTGATCTGATTCCTCGAAACCCCGTTCAATATCTCCGCCTGACCAAGAATTGTGATAAACGACATTGCCGTCCGGGGTAACCTGTCCTGATGGACTATCGTACGATGGAGACCCNTCATGGATCAATGGCGCTCCGGGTTCCATAGTCTCTATCGGATCGAAGACAGCTGGCAATTCTTCGTACTCAACATCTATCAACATGAGCGCTTCTTCAGCAATATCTGGATCAATAGCCGCCACAGCGGCAACCTTCTCGCCAACGAANCGGACTTTATCTTGCGCTAGNGGAGGCACATCCCTAAGGAACCTCCCGACCCGCATCCCAAGCAAGTCCTGGCCGGTAACCACGGCGAGTACTCCGCGTAATCTCTCCGCTCTGGAAGTATCGATGCTGACGATCCTGGCATGAGGAAANGGACTCCTCAATACTTTCCCGAATGCCATGCCAGGAAGNCGGACATCGGCTGGGTACACATGGGTTCCGGACACTTTATCCGGCCCCTCCGCTCGAGTCACGGGCGTCCCGACAACGTCGTAAATGGTCACTGTGGACCTCCTTCTGAACCGTAAGCATCAGATCTTTGGTAGCTCATAATCCTCTTCCTACTCAGGGTGCAATGATATGGAAGATAGGCGGTGTATGGCGGTAGTCTACACGGTTAACTAAATGTGTAAAATGTTGCCACTCTTCACCTTTGATAGGACTGATGTTTAATAAGAATCCGTCTGTCCTTCTTTATACTTTAGGCTGAAATGAGAATATTGATTGTCGGTGCCACAGGCGCAACGGGAAATCGTCTCGTTAAGCAGTAGTTGCTGGACCGTGGACATGTCGTCACGGTTATTGTCCGTGCGCCTGAGAAATTCCATCAGGATATTAGGAATCACAAACATNTCTCAATTAGCACTTCTACGGTATTAGATTTGAGTCACGTGGATTTAGCGAAGCAAGTTGAAAACTGTGATGCCATCGTATCTTGCTTGGGACAAGCGAGTTAATGGTTACAATCATTGTGAAGAAATCGGAGGCTCTAACTTAGGAAAAATGCCTTGCCTCATTCTTATCGTCANCGTCGTTATCATTGGCATCATAGTTAACTTCTGCCAGATAGTTGTCACCACGTAGGTGTCCTCAATTGGAGGCACCGAAGTGGGCTAAGCCTATCGTTCAGTGAGGATAGTAATCGCATACTCATNGCGCCATATCGTTAGTAGCATCAATCTCGTTACTCTGGCCATATCACCTGCTTTGATGATAGGGCGTTAGTACCGCACATCGGTAATACTTGCTCCGGGACGATGGAAACGGTTAAGCACTCTCTGCGATGATTACCGCGCTGTCAGCGGAATCGAATCGCTGTTTAATCACAGCCTGATATTCGGGCGAGTCATAGAACTTTTTTGCTAGTTCATAGGTCTCAAATTCCACGACTACGACGCCGGAAGGGTGCCAATCGCCGTCTAGAGTTTCAACGTTCCGGCTATTAAGGAGGAACTTGGCTCCATATTGGGTGAACGAAGTGCTGGCAGACTTCTGATATGCGGCGAAGGCATCAGGGTCGTTGATGCTATTTAAAGTTGCAATGATATAACCGGGCATGGGAGGTCTCCTGCTGGTATTCCTAAATCTTAGACTGGGCGATACTAATGGAAAGGAGCTTTTTCGTCGAATTTCGATACGCCGGAATTTTGGACCAAAATTCCAAGCTAAATTGGATGTTGCCGAAGAAGGACTCGACGGGCAAGAGTTTAGCTACGAATCGTTTCCCATAGTCACGCCCCCGGGTATCGGATACGCGTTCCCTATCTGGAGTCAAATTACCAATGAACTCCTGAAAGTTCTGACTAAACGCGTGTCTCCTTTTCTCTCACCATTTTTATTAAACTGAATAATCTTCGAAGGCTAGGTTGGCATAGCGCATAAAGATACCACCTCCTGGGGCCGCGAGAGGGCCGTTGGCAGCTAGGCAGGCGATGACGTATNNNTCCCCTGGTCGTGCTTCAGTGGCTATGCTCACCCGCTGGGATATGTTNAAGCCCGCTACCGTACCNGTGGCCCTGTCGCACTCGCCNTTGACCCAGATCTCACCGTAATCATCTATGCAGGTCTCGAAGAAGATTCGATTCCCACGNATGTCTCTACCATGAACCTNNTCGGGTAAGGTTANGGTGATCCGGAACCAGCCGAATGTGAGCCCAGTAGAGCGCCCTATTTGGATATTTTCACAGACATCCCATCCCGAGTCGTCGTAATCGACCAACCGCGCTGGGCTACCGCTGAGTCGAGCAACCAGACCTTCGTTGTCTTCACCAGGCACTAACCCTGGCGCAAATTTCCACTCGGCCTTCGCACTTCGCAAATCTTCCGGATTCTCAAGGTCCAGCGCTACCCTTATCATCTAATTCCTCTCTATAGCCATTGTGTATCCACGATGCTCTCACCATACGACTCAGATTATATAACGAGGTTCACACCCCCACTAAACTCCATGTTCCCAGCCAGTTACCTAAGTGAGGTATCGCTCAAGCAACGGAAGCCCTCATAGAGGGGGCTTCCGTTATCAGTTTGTTATCAAAACGTTGTTTCGAAGGTCAGAGGAGAACTGACACTTGCTCACCACCATCGGTTTTCGATTTTGATTCCACGCTTAAGTACGAATGATTATCGGTACTCATGAGTTCCAAAACCGGGCCTAGAAACTGCTCATAAGTGAGCATAAACAGCGGGAGTAGTAAAACTTTGAGTCACATT
>NZUD01000062.1 GCA_002697005.1 Chloroflexota bacterium
GAACCTACCACCAACCGCTCGTTGTACCCTCTTGCCCGAAAAGAGGGTAGCGCTACCCTACTGATGGTCGCTGCGGTAGCGATGCTGGACCCGGAGCAGGCTGCGAATACAGCGCAAGAGGCGATATTCGTATGGAGAAGTCCTCCGGGGATGGGTCCAACCCAACGGTCCAGCGCTTTGTACATTCGGTCGGCGACTCCGCTCCGGAGTAGTAGCTCACCCATAAGTATGAAAAGCGGAATCGCGACGAGTAGGAATCTAGTGTAGGTCTCCCAGACGCGATTAGCCATGATATTCCACAAATTCGCATCGGAGAAGAACTTCATCATTATCAACGACAATGACCCTATGGCACCGGCTACATACAAGCCGGCAAGGAAAAACACGGTCATGAGTGCAAACGCGACTATTATTGCCAACATAACCGCCAGAGCGAAGGAATCGGGGCTATTGAAGTGTTATTGGGAAATACTCTTGATTTAACTCCATAAGTGAAGTCTCTCGATAACACCCGGTGGCTACTGGTTATGGTCTCTGCCCAGTCCCGCCCTCCAGTAAACAGGGTGCCGACGTAGTACTCCCGGAGGCGGGCAGGCTGTAATCTTTTCAGCAGGACTTTACCTCAAAACCCTAAGTTCGACCGGCCGATACTAGTCTATATTGAAGGTTTAATCTAGTCATGGCTGTTATAAGGCCAGAAATCTTGTTACGCAGTGCGTGCATAACCGCGTAATGGTGGATTTTTAACGTAGCAGGATCCGAAACAATGACCGAATTTGGGTAGCCTTTCGGATTTTAGAGACGTTGATCAGATAATTCCCACATTGCAGCCGTTTAGCGATAATGGGACACATTTAACAGTAGAGAAGCTTGAAGGTGATGCTGGGGTAGATCATACGCGGCCTGCGTATTATCGAGATAAACGGCTCTGATGCGGAGTGAGTTGACTTAAGACAGAAGGTAACGATGAGAAGGGCAATCTCAGCGCTGTCTCCACCCTACATTCGATAGAGAGCAGTAGATTATCCCCTAAAGACAACAGATTCCAGACGGCCAATCTTCATTTCACCGAAAAACGTTGCCGCATTGCCAACGGTGAGGAAAAACCAACGACCCAGAAAATGAAGTTCGAGCTGTTGTGGCAGGAGATCGGATTAGACCTCAATCATGCCACTATACCCGACTAGATAACGCAAGATTTGCCCCTATCATCGAGTGGTACGACCTACCCGCCTGACGTTCCACAGGTGCTGACCCGCCTTCGCCAAAGTTTATTGTTGGCACGAAAAAGGCCCCCAGATTTAACGATGGGGACCTTTTCGCTGCCGGCCAAAAGAGTCCGAGATTTTTAATACTCCCGTTTCAGCAGATTTTCTACCGAGCTAAATGTCTAAAACTTCAAATATTTCTCGCCTGCCAGAAACAGTTACTTCATTGTAAGCATCAACTAAACCCTTAGTTTCAGCATCCATGTCTACGAAAAATCCTCGTTCCAGCTCGAAATATGAATCCAGGCTATCAACTTCCATCTCGTGAAATATTGTATCCATAGATTCAGCAATATCCGCATACACTTTGTGTTCTGTGACGCCAGCGGCCTTCAGGGCCCCAATGACTATTTTTAACAACTCTAGATATTCGGGGACTTTACCCCGTTTACATGTGAACACGTCTCGAATCATGTACCTCATGGTTACCTCCTACGTAAACATCTGTGAATAAAGTTGGTGAATACTAAAGGTTTCCCTATCCAGGCGAAAAGGGGAGCCTATCTATTCCTAAGACGAGGGTCTAATAAATCGCGTAGCGCATCGCCCAGCATATTGAACGACAAAACTATAACGCTTATAGCGATGCCTGGAAATATTGCTAGCCAAGGTGCGTTCTCTAGATTCCGTTGACCTTCGCCTGCCAGCATTCCTCCCCAGGTTGGTGTAGGAGCTGGTGTCCCTAACCCCAAAAAACTCAGAGCAGCCTCGATCACTATCGCGTTTCCTATCCAGACTGACGCTATCACAATAATCGGCGCAAAAACGTTCGGTAGAATATGTCGTAGCATGATCCGCTTGTTAGACGCACCGACGCTTTTGGCTGCCTCGATGTAAACATTGTTTTTAATCACCAACGTCGCGCCCCGGACGACTCTAGATGAGCCTGGAGCGATAACGATGGCAATCACGAGAGTAATATTGAATAAGCTTTGTCCGAGTACAGCTACTACTGCCATCGCTAGAACGATACCTGGGAATGACATGAATGTGTCTACTATTCGTTGCAGTACTTGATCTACTCTGCCTTCGAAAAATCCTGAAATTATTCCTATGGCAGCTCCAACTGCTGTTCCTATCCCAACTGAAACGAACCCTACGATCAGAGATACCCTTGCTCCGTATATGATCCTACTTAGAACATCCCGACCGAGGGTATCGGTACCAAACCAAAAATCAGAGTTAGGCGCGGCATGTCGGATCGGTAGACCTCGATCCGTGAGATTGAATTCATATGGGTCATACGGGGCTATAAGGGGAGCGAAGATTGACATCAATATAAATAGCCCGATTAATATCGCTCCGACAGCCCCNAAGGGTTTGCTCTTGGCAATGCTCGCCANTTTTGAGATTCCCCAAGACAATTTGGCCGCATAGTCTTTTAGCGTAGCTCGGCCATCTGAAAGTGTTGCGGTTTTCAATTTCGCACTTACTGGTACCGGATTCTTGGATCAAACCATGAATAAGTTAGATCGACTAGAAGATTCATGAGAACCATCACGGTCGCAAAGAACAGTACTGTACCTTGGATAACGGTGTAATCGCGCAGCATTACCGCATCTAGAGTCATGCTACCTAAACCTGGTAGCAAGAACGCAAATTCGACTATTACAGTGCCACCTATCAAAATAGAGAATTGTTGACCAACAATAGTGATGACTGGGATAAAACAGTTTTTTAATGCGTGTCGGAAGATGACTATTTTTTCACTTAGACCCTTGGACCAAGCAGTTCTAATGTAGTCTTCTCTCAGTACTTCCAGTAGGGATGACCTGGTCATACGCATTACAACAGCTGAAAATCGCGAACCTATGATTAAGGCTGGTATAAACAGCTGCTGGAGGTTCTTCCAAGGATCTATCCATATTGGATCGAAGCCCCGTGGTGGAAACCACTGAAAAAATATAGTCATGCCGGTGATGACGACCACAGCGATCCAAAAATCTGGGAGAGACAACCCGAGGATAGAAAATAGTCGACCTGCGTAATCGGCAACAGTACCTTGCCTAACCGCAGAGAGAATTCCAACAGGTATNGCGATTATCATGCCAACTACTACTGACATGATAGCGAGGTGAAGTGTTAGGTTGATCCGCTTTGATAATTCTTCCCTAACCGGCTGATGGCTAATTAAGGAATCTCCTAAATCTCCGCGGATGACTCCACTGATCCAAGTACCGTATTGAGCGAAGAACGGTCGGTCGAGCCCAAGTTCCCTGCGGGCTTCTTCCCGGGCTTCAGGAGTAAGCACCGAAAATTCATCGAGCTGCAACATGATAGCGTCCCCGGGAAGCAGCCTGACTATCGAGAAGACCGCCAGGGACACTAGTAACAACACGAAAAGAGAGAGAAAGCAGCGCCGTAAGATGTATCGACCCATATCAGTATCTACATTAAGAGCCGGAGATCAANTAGGAAGATTATCATTAGATATAAAGGCACCCCCGATNGGGGGTGCCTTTATATTGCCTCTTAAGACCTATCTATTGACCAAATTTAGCAAATTTCCGATCCGGGATGGAGTGNCCTTGGTCTCCATTCATCCAAGCNGTTTTTGCNTCGTACGAACAGAATCCNGGGAACCAACANTAGGGGTTACCGCTTCTCACAAGATAAGGTTGTGCGATCGCGTAATGAGGTGGAACCATGGCATGAATCCGGTACATTTGATCGGATAGGTAATCCCATAATTCCTTCTGTATAGCAGCCTGTCCTTCGGCTGACTCATTCACCCACTTATCTAACTTACCATCTACGAATGGGTCGTTGATATGTGGTCGATTTATGGTATCTGGTATGGAGCTATGGTAATGCGCGTAGACCCAGTCCCAAGCAGTTGGACCTGAACCCGTATTTACATATGATGCCATGGCATCTTCTATATCCGCGCCCCCACGACGTTTTGACATCCATGTCCCGCTCTCAAGTGCTTTAAGCTTGACGTCAACGCCGATGTCTTCCCAGAATTTAGCCACCAGTACGGCAAAGTCGCCCATCGGGATACCTTGAATCTCACCATATTCGAGTGAGAGGCTGAGGCCATCAGGCACGGCTTCGGCTAGAAGCTCCTTCGCTTTTTCTGGATTGTATTGGAATGCCGGTCCAAGTGTGTCTAATGTGTAATCACTAAAGTTTGTGTAGCCGGCTAAAGCCCACGGGAATGGACCGTACATCGATCCGTCGCTTCGGTTAACCACTTCAAGTACAACATTCCTATTTATTGCCATAGATAATGCTTGTCGCACTTTCTTGTCATTGAACGGNGGCTTCTCTAAGTTGAGCCAAACCGCGTATCCAGCCCAACCGAATGAAGGAACCCTATACACGGTTGTGTCTGGATTCGTTTTCAACACCGCTTCTAAAGTGTCTATGTTAGACATACGCATGATGTCGACTTGTCCAGCTCTGAATAGAGCTAATTGGGCAGCGCTTCCTTTAGCAAATATATACCGAACTGCATCGAGATAAGGTAGCGCATTCCCGTCCCGGTCTTTTAGGTGGTAATTTGGGTTCCTTGTAAATAACGCTCCTTCGCCGCTAACAAACTCATCTAGCAAGAAGGCTCCTGACCCTATCGGATTGTCGTGCAATCCTCCTTCCGCCTCTACAGCTTCCTTGGGAACTATAGTTGGATTAGTGCCATTCGTGTGAATTCTTGGAAAATCAGTCAACGGAATCTTGGTGTGATATTGGACGGTATATTTATCGATGACGTCTACCGAGGTCACCTCGGCAGCTCCCCAACCTGGCTTTCCTTTCAGCAGATCGTAGGAGTACTTAACATCTTCAGCCGTTAATTCTCTGCCGTTGACCGGCGCAATATCGTGGAACTTTACCCCTTCTTTGATTTTGAAATTCCAGGTTGATGGATCGACCATCTCCCAATCTTCGGCGAGGTTCTTACGAATCGTAGGGGTTTTTTGAACCTCAGGATAGTACCACTGGGCTTCCCATTCCAGCATCTGATCCCAAACTAAATACCATTCCGAATCCCTTATCCGAACGGGATCCATATCCGGCTTTATGCTGGTAGCTACGTGCATGACTCCGCCGTATTTAGCCGGCCATGGAGGTATAGCCGGCGGGTTAGGGAATCTCGAGTCTAACTCTGCTATATGAGCCGGCGCAGCATATGCGTATGGCAATGCCGTTGGCACCCCGCTAGAAGCTGCAGGTGCACTTGTGGCCGTAGGTTGCGGAGCGCTCGTCGCCGCGGCCTGTGGCGCTGCCGGCTCGGTGGACGAACCACATGAAATAACAAGTGCTAACAAGAATATGGCGATTAACGGTAGTAACCGCTTTGTGGATATCTTAGTACGTTCAATCATTACAATCACTCCGTAATCTTCAGTTTGAACTCGCAAAAAAAAGTCAAGCGATGACAATATATAGATGCCCTAATTGGAAAACTTGTTGTTTTGTTGTTAACGTCAATTAAATATCTGCAATTAAATATCTGCAATCATTCTGCTANTGATACAGGTTTAGTGCATTTATTTCCAGAAACTACGATTGCATAGCTTGTAGAGTCTGGCGAATACTAGCTTAATAGCGTATTTAGGTCAATCGAAAACTCGATTGATATACAAGGTTTTCCATATCGTTGCGAATAAAGATGAGGCCAATATATTGGANGGTATCCGTGTAGATACAATCGGGTTGCCGGGATAACGGTTGTCGTAAACCCAGCGATGGCCTACTGACATATACTGATCTCTCAGGATGGTTGAGGGCGTCGGAGGTTGATCTTCGGAACATTCAATGCGGTATCCAAAATGTCTGGATCTAAAATAGAAACTCTTGACAATGCATAGATGCCGGAACAGAATCGAGTGATTCCATGCCCAGGGCTGATTAACTATTGCGCTTTGGGTGATATCCGCACGGGAGCTAATACATGACCATCAGTTCGACGTCTCATACCGAAGAAACGAGACAGATTGCAGGAGCCGACCTCAAGCTGTTGAAAGCTGGAAGCGGCGATCCATTGCTCGTGTTGCATGGGGAGCTAGGTCATCCTGGATGGCTCCGCTGCTACGAAGAACTTGCCAAGGAATACACAGTTTATATTCCACTCCATCCAGGTTTTGGGGTGACCAGCCGGCTGGAATGGATTATGACTATGAGAGACTTTTCATGCTGGTATCTTCGCGCCATTGAAGAATTAGGCCTGGTCAATCCCAATATTTTGGGCTTTTCCATGGGCGGCTGGTTGGCTGCTGAGATGGCAGCCCAGCAGCCAGGTAACATAGGTAAACTGGCTTTGGTATCGCCTCCTGGAATCAAACCTCCAGAAGGTGAGATTATGGATATGTTTCTGATTACATCCAAAGAGTATTTCGCCACGTCCATCTTGAATCCGAGCGAGACTCCAGGCTTCGACGAAATGTGCCCTGAAGAACTGACTCTAGAGCATCTGGATATGTGGGAGGATGCCCGTGAAGAGGCGTGTCGATTAAGCTGGCGGCCATACATGCTCGACCCTGCGCTACCCCATCTCTTGAGTTTGGTAAAAGACCTGCCGACCCTCTTGATCTGGGGAGAACAGGACACTGTGGTGCCGCCAAGCGCCGGCAAAGCTTATCAGCAGTCTATATCTGGATCAGAATTAGTCACCATACCCAACTGTGGCCATCGCCCTGAACTCGAGAAGCCTGACGAATTTGTCCGGCTCACAAAAGAGTTTTTCAAATGACCCAAAGATCACTACCAACGAAGATGGAGCTAGCACTGCTTTAATGCACTATCGGTTGCCCAGCCATGACGGATGGTCTGCTCAGACCTGCCTACGTTGGCGAGGCATAAAGCTACATATCGAATCGTCTGAGCAGTGCTATAATCGCTCCAAGCCTGCGCCCAATCCAGGGTTCACTGGAATATAATTCGTCTCGGAAAGAGTGATGAACCATGCATGTCGGATATTTCACAGAGCGACCTTATCAAGATCCTGAGTCCGGTTATTTCGGTGCTACCGGCAAGCAAATCATGGATTTGACGGTCAGCAATGAGATTTACAACCCGCAACTAGGCGCCCGACTATACAATCGATATTTGGACGAGAAGATCTACGCCGAGGAAATGGGGTTTGACGGCCTGATGCTGAACGAGCATCACGGTACCGCATTTTGCATGGGTGGAGCGATGAACGTCGAGGCATCAATCCTGGCCCGCATCACTAAACGAGCTAAGATCGTCCTATTGGGAAATATCATCCCTATCTGGGATGACCCATTATGGTTGGTCGAACAACTTTCGATGATTGACATGATTTCTCATGGCCGACTGGTCTCCGGATGGGTCCGAGGCACAGGTAGAGAGAGCGTCGCGCACAATTCTCCTCCTCCTTACAATTGGGAGCGTTTCCAAGAGGCCCACGAATTCATCATCAAGGCCTGGACTACGCCTGGCCCATTCCGTTGGGAAGGAAAGCACTATAATTTCCGGCATGTCAACCCATGGGCCAAGCCCTACCAGACCCCCCATCCACAGGTCTGGCTACCTGGAGTGATCAGCAGAGACTCCCTGACATGGGCCGCCAAGAAACGGATTCCTTATATCATGCTATCTACTGAGTTAGAGCCGACCAAACAGGCATTCGATCTCTACCACGAGATAGCGGCTGAAGAAGGATACGAATCGGGGCCCCAAAACCTAGGGTACCTCTGGAAGGTCCATGTTGACGAGACGGAGGAGCTAGCGGAAAAAACGGCCCGTAAATTCGTACAAGGACCGAGTAATCCGTTCTTGGCAGGTAACGAGGGTACCGTCAATCCGGCACTTGTCAGCCTGCCAGGCCTATCCAACCGCCGTAGAGTATTGCCAACTCAATCATCCGCAACCGCAAACAGAGGCGGGGCAGCGGGTGTGCTAGGAAGACCTTACGAACAGCAGATCAAGGACTATACAATCATAGCGGGTACTCCCAAGACGGTCATTCCGAAAATTCGCCATGTATTGGAATATCTGCGTCCCGGCAGCATCTTCTTTTGGGACGGTGACGGGGCAATGGATCACGATGATGCCATGCGGAGCCTACGTCTTATGGGTGAAGAGGTGATACCCGCAGTCAAAGAGATCGCAAAAGACCTGGAATTACCAGATTCATTTGAAGTAAACCCAGCTACTGGTAAGCCGTACCCTGAGATAGAAGCCGCTGGATCCGCCGCCGGAGATGACTAGACGCTAAAATAGCAGGTACATTGAAACCTATGAGCCGATTTCCCGGGAGCCCAATAAGATAATCTTATGGGAATCTCGGCCCTTCAATCCAAGATTTTCGAAAGCCTCCTGAATCGTACTCAGGGGGCTTTTTGTGCCTAAATAATGGTTCCTGCCAAAGGCGTAGATTAATGTCCAGGTCTTGTGTAGACGGTTTCAGGAGTTATGGTCACGAGGATTCGTGGCTCTGTCTTCCAACGCTCTATATATGTATCAACATCGTTAGCGTTAACATATCTCTCGACGACTAGCCGGGCCGTTCCCCATAGCTCTGACGTCGGAACTAAATCATGAATTACAGCGGAGCCTTGAACCACTACATAATCAGATGCTAACGGTGGCTCATACACACATACTGATATTCGCTGATCACGCTTCAAATTGTAAAACTTTTTTCGTTCTTTCGTAGTTACGAAAAATAGCTGTTCACCGTCATAGTAGTACCAGTTTGGAGATAGATGCGGTGACCCATCAATGTTAACTGTTGCCATCACAGCCATTTTTATTCCTGCTAAAAAATCGCTTATGTCTTGAGCGTCCATCACTACTAACCTCGATGCCTGAAATCAGATTGGATTGGAGGCTATATTAGTCACGAGCAAGTTAGTTGTCTAATCGTCGAACATAGAAATCCCGGGAATGGCTGTTCAGTGATATGCAAGAAATGTCGGACATCGAGTTAATCAGGTTTCCTTCCACCGATTTCAGGGACAGGACCGAATCTGTTCGTTTCCTTAACTCCGTGTTTCGCAGCCCATAAAAGCAAAACTATCAGTGGAATGATCAACCAAAACACTAGCCACATCAAAAGCCACCACCAATATTCGGCTCTTGTAGACCTACCATCAAAATCAGAATATTGTTGAAATCCGAGTTTAATGGCTCCAAAAAACCTAATGATAGTGCGGTCTTTGCTTAATCATTGGATGCGGATCCGGAAGCTACTGAAGCCCTGAGTTTGTTCCTGAGGGCACATATGGGTATCTTTGAACACAATACAGACGAAATCAATTACAACATCACACTACGGCTAAGTTGACTACCCGACCCAACTCATCATTCATCCGGCGTTTACGGACCTTCGAGGCGCTCAAATACCGTAATTATCGATGGTTCTGGTTCAATGGCGCAACGCAAGCCATGGCCCAAGGAATGCAGTTCCTGATTT
>NZUD01000063.1 GCA_002697005.1 Chloroflexota bacterium
AATCGCGCCTTTCTCCACGTCGATGGTCTTTGGCTCACTCTTTTGGCCAATGGCCTGTTGCCGCATTTCTTCGGTCAAAAATGACGCGGGCGTAGTCACGAAATTACCTCCTGTTCCAGTGCACCGAAAGTCTATCTGCCGCCCTGTTGAGTGTCAAATATTTCATTGGACACGCCAGCCACGCGGATATATAGTCTGAGGAACCAAACATCCGGGCGGGTGTTCCAGGCACGGTTTCCCGCCTGAAGCATCTCCTAATCGGTAGGCGTTTTCCAGGAGTCTTTAACATGGAATATGGCTTCTATCTTCCCAACAGCGGCGCCGGCGTTGAGCCTGACGCGCTTGCGGATATAGCAAAACTGGGCGACAACCTGGGTTTCTACTGCATGGTCATGCCCGATCACGTGCTGCAGCCCAACCAGGTCAAGTCCACCTACCCATACAGCTTAACCGGCGACATACTGGAGGCCGGTCAGTCAGGTGACGGCGAATGGCCGGAACAGATCACCACTCTGGCCTACCTGGCCGGAATCACAGAGCAGATCAAGCTTGTCACAAGCGTGATGATCATTCCTTACCGCAACCCCATACTCACCGCCAAGATGCTCTCAACCCTGGATATGCTGTCCAAAGGCCGCCTGATCTTAGGCGCGGGCGTTGGCTGGATGGAGGAAGAATTCGAACTGCTGAACGCCGAACCCTTCGCTGAGCGTGGGGCGGTGACCAACGAATATCTGCGTGCTTTTATAGAACTGTGGACCAACGACGACCCGACATTCGAAGGCAAATACGTCAACTTCTCCAACATCACGTTCTTGCCCAAGCCGGTGCAAAAACCCTACCCGCCCATCTGGATCGGCGGGCAGAGCAAACCCGCTATCAGGCGTGCCGCTCAGATCGGCGACGCCTGGCATCCGGTAGGCGCCATTCCCGCCGCCCCGCTAGAACCCGAGGAATTGGCAGAAAACCTCGNCCTGCTCCGCGACTACGCAGAGAAAGCAGGACGAGACCCTTCTAAGATCCAAGTCTCGGTCAAAGCCCCACTGTATGACGCCAATTCTTCTGGTGACATCCGNCGCCGTTTCAGCGGCTCAGCCGATGAGGTGCGGCAAGACGTGCAGACCTACGCAGACGTGGGCGTCACTCACCTGATCTTCGACTTCCGCACAGCCGACCCCAACCAGACNGAAGACCGCATGGCCCGATTCTCGGAAGAGGTCATGGCCGTAACTTAATCAGCCGCCAGCAATAGTCTTATCTTCCTCCCGTCAGTGACTCTGGTGGCTTCTTCAAAGCAAGGTCAATAAAATGGGGATATCAATACCCTTGATCTTATGGGGTGGATACATCANCTCTCATACCATCTTGAGAGTGGCCCGGTTCACCTTTACTGAACAGGACCTAATCGGCTAAAGATTTCTGGAGGNGCGACATGAAACTTCGNCTTGACGACGGGATAGAGCTTTTTTACACCATCGACGACTTCACCGACCCCTGGACTGAGCCCGAGACGGTGGTCATGCACCACGGCATGGCCAAGAGCCATAAGATGTGGTTCGGCTGGGTACCCATCATCGCCCGACACTACCGTGTCATCCGGTTCGACATGCGAGGAATGGGCCTTTCGGACGTGTCCGGCCCTGAACATCCCTGGACCCTAGACAGTTTCACCAATGACTTNAAAGAGTTCGTCGACAAGATGGAGCTAGACAAGTTCCACCTGATCGGCGAGACGGTAGGCGGTTCAATATCAATGAACTTCTCCATCAGCAACCAAGAGCGCTTGCGATCACTCACCGTCTGCACCTCTCCGACCAACTTCGACTCCCACCACCAAGAAAGTGCTGATCTAATCGAACGTGAGGGGATCAACGTCTGGGTGGAGAATTCCATTGGCCGTAGATTGGATCCCCAAATAGTAGACCCGGCCTACATCCGTTGGTATGCAGAACAGATGAAGAAAACCCCGGCCCANGTAGTGGCCGGGTTCCAGGCCAATGCCGGAGGAGATATCGGTCCCGCGCTGAAGAATGTCCAAACCCCCATGCTGATGCTGGCCGCTGCCAGCCTGCGAGANGAAGTCTTGGGTGATTTCAGGGGTGCATCAGACCTGTTCCCCAATGGNACAAAAGTGATTTTCCCAGGTGTCCAGGGATTCGTACAGCACATCCTACCGGTACCTTGCGCCAGAGTCTGGCTCGACTTCGCTCAAGGCCTTAGTTGAAGAAATAGATCCATCTAATCTTNGTATTCCGCTGCGTCTTTTTAGGACAATTCCGCAGCGGAATACCCGACCCAGACTGCAACCAGGCCCAAACAAACGTGAAGAGCAACATTAGAAAATGCTGCGATGGATTTCCCATCCTTAAGCAGCTCTACTGTCTCATNACCAAACGTAGAAAAAGTCGTAAACCCACCTAACACGCCAACCAATAACAAAGTCCGGGTTTCCGGTCCCAGTAAATTACGGTGTTCGGAGAGGCCTGCCAGTATCCCGATTAGNAAACAGCCAGTGATATTAACAANCAATGTCCCATATGGCAGCGACAGGGTATGGAAAACCTCATTCACCCAACCTGAGATTAAATAGCGGAGTACAGCGCCAATAAATCCACCAACCCCTACTAGTCCGATCAACAGCACGTGGACTTTCCCTCAGTCAATCATAATCTTGTTTTCTAAGAGTATTTTTCCATCTTTTAGATAATTATTCCCAGATTAATTAAGAGGGTTTCTACAGAAAATCTGGCGGCCAGTGACCGATTATTTTTCAGCTACACCACCGATTCCTCTCACCGATCTATTGAGTTCTTAAGCGGCAACATGCCAAAGAAAACCTCCCGCCACACCCCACGCGTTGACCCTCGCCACACCTCGGAATACAATCCGGCCTGATCATCGGCAACCGACTATCCGGGATGCTTACATGACCGATGCCCTCAGCTGACTCTGCGACCGTTGGGTCCCCTCCCTAAAATGCGATGGTCTGTCCTGAGGGCTTGTGGAGTCCGATCACGCCGTTCCGACTGTAGCCAGATTGAATGAGGACCCAAACAGCAGAAGCTGATCCAGACCTGTATGCTCGGCTAGTCAAAAAGAGAGTACTTAGAGGGATTGAATCACATGAACCTGTCTTTAGAGGGAAAAATCGCCATCGTTACCGGTGGCAGCAAAGGGATTGGCCGGGCAACGGCATTAGCCCTGGCCGAAGAGGGCGTAGATATGTCTATCTGTGCGAGGGGCCTGGAAGACCTTGAGAGCACGGCCAGTGAGATTCGGTCCAAGACCGGCCGAAAGGTGTTAGCTATACAGGCGGATACGGGAAAGCCAGATGACATCAAGAATCTAGTATCCACCACGGTGGCAGAATTCGGAGGGGTGGATTTTCTGGTCAATAACGCGGTCAATTCCAGGGCCGCTACATTCATGGACTTGGAAGACGAAGACTGGCTCAACCATATCAACGTCAAAGTTATGGGATATGTTCGTTGCTCCCGTGAGGTGATTCCTCACATGCAGGCACGGGGCGGCGGAAGAATCATCCACATCGGTGGCATGGCGGCCCGCCAGGCTAATACCCTGGCAAACAGCAACGGCGTCACCAATTCGTCTGTTTCCAACCTGGCGAAGAACCTTTCTGACGCTTTCGCATCAGACGGAATTTTGGTCAACTGCATCCATCCAGGCACAACCCGAACCGAGAGGCAGACCCGTAGCCTGAATGCCCGCGCGGAGCATGCCAATGTCTCTGTTGATGAGATGGAGCGCCTGGCCGTTGCTGATATACCGATCGGCCGAATGGTGGAATCCCAAGACGTCGCCGACCTGATAGTATTCCTGGTCTCAGGACGGGCTGGGGCCATCACGGGTCAGACCATAGCCGTGGAAGGTGGAGCCGGGCGAGGGATGAACTTCTAGACAGCGTAGCCACAGCATCTAATGCATTAAACACGGCATCGATACAAAAATCTGTCGACCCGCATCGAGTCGCCAAAGGAATGGAATTGATACTCAACCCAGTTGGCCTCCTCAAACTGAGGATTGTCAGGCTCCCTACCATATTGATCCTGCTCCTGCTTATGTTGATGACAGCATGTTCATCGAACTCAAATGACCCGATTATCTCTAGCGAGCAACAGTCGGGGGGGCCGGATTATTCCGGAATCATCATCACCACAGACATGGCGGTTGGAGAGAACCGAATCTTGTTCGGAGTGATCGACAGAGAAGGGATGCCAGTGCCGGGCGAAGCTTCGGAAGTCGCTGTCTATTTTTTGGGGCCTGGGGAAGATAAAAGAGAATTGAAAGAATCGGTAAACGCAACGTTCACCAACTGGCCCACAGCAGTAGGCGGGGTCTTTTCCGCCAATCTAAACTTAGACACTGCAGGATTCTACGANNTCGACNTCAACTACACCTCCAACNACAACCTGTCAGTATTCGCCCAAGCCAGCTTNATGCTCAAAGAGGAGGCNAGCACNCCGGCCATCGGNTCCGCGGCNCCAGCNAGCGTCACGNATACANCNAGGGATACCGNGGANATCTCTCACATCACNAGCTCCNCCGATCCGGACCCCGATTTGTACAANCTATCCATCCACGAGGCCCTCAAACAGAACAAGCCCTTGGTGGTGGTGTTTGCCACGCCAGCGTTCTGCGCCAGCGCTACCTGCGGCCCGCAGGTAGGGGAACTCACAAAGGTCAAAGAGAGAGTGGGAGACCAGGCCAACTATATCCACGTTGAGGTATTTGAAGACCCCCATCTCGCAGAAGGACAAAGACCCACCGGTGGTCTAATCGCTGCGGTGGATGAGTGGGGTTTGCCAACCGAACCATGGACGTTCATTATCGACGGTCAGGGTCTGGTACAGGTCAAATTCGAGCAGTTCACTGCAGCGGATGAGATAGAAGCGNGGCTGCTAGAAATTCTGTAGGGCGCTGCCTTAAGGGGTTACGAGATCTCGAACTTCAGAGGCAATCGATTGGCCGTCTTCGTCGTTATAGATCACCACAACTCCTTGGCCTNACACTTGGTGCTGCTTTAAATGGGCGGCGCTAATTCCAATGTTGCCTTCTGTGGNGAACTCCCAAATCCTACCAGACCGGTCCCGCACTCGTAGCAGCTCGATCTCTACCAAGTTGCGCCCAACCACCTCCAGCACGAGACCCGTCACAGTCTTTTCACCACCGCCACAGGCTACCGCTATAAGCAAGACGCAAGNGCTGGCGATCGAAGCCAAGGCCAGCCTGCTCCCGCTAGCCATCACCCGAACTTGAACACTTTGACCGCAACTAAGCCTGTGCCCACAACCCAGCCGCCGAGGGCCGCCAAGTAGGGCCAGGTATCCCAGATAGGTTCGCTATCTATGGCAACGTCACGCAGCGCCGCAAGCATAGGTGTGAGGGGCAGGGCTAGCGACAATTGAGGCAATATCCAGGGCAAGGCCGCAGTCGANAAGAAGGTCCCTGCTAGAAACATCATGGGAAACGTGATTGCGTTCCCCATCCCTGAAGCAGCCGCGGGGGACTTGGCCCAAGCAGAAAGTATGAACCCGATGTTCAAGAACACCACACTGCCCAACGCCGTTATACAGAAAACCCACAGAAGATTTCCATGGACTTTCCCGCCGAAAACGAATACACCCAGCGCCAGAATGATGCCAGCCTGAACCAAAGCCAATAACACGTGAGCGGTAATCTCAGCGGCAAAGAATTTCCAGATAGAAAGGGGCGTCACCAAAAGCCGCTTCAAGATCGCCTGGTTGCGGAAGGTACTGATCCGAACGGCTATGGAAATAATAGAGTTNGTCATAATCCCCAACCCCAACAGGCCGAGAAGNACATTATCGAAGTAATCGACCTCNGGCACCTGAATCACATCGGCNGTAAGNAACCGGGACGGAACCACAGGCNCGCCTGCNGAGTGGATGTCAGACACCAGATTGCGGACCGCACCNTCCACCAGCTGATTACGGTCGGGGTTGCGGGTGCTGTAGACCAANGCCACCGGCGCCGGTTCATGGGNTTGGGCCTCNTGTTCTGNCGGGTNATCGAACAGGNCCGGAATGATGATCAGGTAGCCCAGATTGCCGTCAANCACTTTCTCCCGGGCCTGTGTTGGGGATATCTCGTCAAATTCCAGCTGCAGGAACTCAATCTCTTCCAGACGCTCCCTGAAAAGCTCGGCCCGGGGACCACCGGACTCGTCAACCACAGCTACACCGGCCACACCAACTCCGTTGAAATTGAACAGACCGAAAACCACGACCAACATAAGAGGAAAGAACAGTGCCCAGAACATGGCCTGACGATTTCGCGCCATCATCTTTATATTGGCAAAAATCAGCGCAAACAAGTTTAGTCTCGAAGTTCACTGCCGGTTAACTCAAGAAAGACGTCTTCAAGAGTGACAGGAGTTACTTGCAGGTTCTCCAAGCCCAGGCCGGCCTTNGATATCTCCTCCAACACGGTTTTTAATGCCGATGGGCTGTTGGCCAGCCGTAATAGGTAGGTATTCTCAGTCCTGCCGTCTCCCGATTGTTCGCCGGGCTGAACGACATTGGCCCCACCGTTCAGCGATTTTAATTGGGACTCGGTCATCGGACTTTCCATGGTCAATTTCACGGTGTAACTNGCTTCTAGTCCGTTAATCAGGTTCTGAGGAGTGTCCANNGCTACTANTTTACCGCGATCCATGATTGCCANGCGTCCGCAGATCGCCTCTGCTTCTTCCATGTAGTGAGTAGTGAGCACTACAGTCACACCGCNCTGGTTAACTTCTCGAATCAGGCTCCAGAGGTTTCGGCGTGCCTGGGGGTCAAGGCCGGTGGTAGGTTCATCTAAGATAACCACTTCGGGATTGTTGACCAAGCTGGCTGCTACGGCGAACCTTTGCTGCTGGCCGCCTGACAGTTCCGCGATACGGTTTTCTAACTTATCGGCAAGGCCTACTTGATCAAGCAAAGACTCTGGGCTGGCCTTGTGGGGGTAGAAACTCCCCAGAAGGACGAGTATCTCTCTGAGGTTTAGATAACTGTAGTATGCGGAAGCCTGGAGCTGCACTCCGATTCGTGCTTTNACCTTGTTCGCGTTAGACTGGACTTCCAACCCCAGAACGCTGACCCGGCCTTCCGTAGGTTTCTGGAGACTTTCAACGATCTCCAGAGTGGTGGTCTTGCCGGCCCCATTTGGTCCTANTATCCCGAANACTTCCCCTCGTTCAACGGAAAATGACACCCCGTCAACCGCGGTGAATGAACCAAATCGTTTAACTAGATTTTCAACTTGGACGGCAGGCTCCATGATAGCGCAGGAAATGATAACACAGTCTGGACGTAAATCGGACTTTTCTGGCTCGATGTGGCGCCGCGTAATGCCATATAGAAATAAGAATGATCGGAGCACCCTCTTCCACAGGCTGTTCGTGCCAAGCGTAGCCAGGCACGTTTTTCATTGACACCAAATGGGCCCTATGATAGTGTTCCAATCGCTGTAGCAACGCGGTCCGGCCTTGATTCTTAACCCCATGGAAACCCGGCTCCCAACCGCGGTTTCACCAAATCGCAAACTAGGAACCCTATGACACGCAGCCGCGAACTCAGTAGTGTACAGACCTCCAGCCGAATCCCGAACTTTTCTCCATCCCTAACTGTACCGCCAGCATGGGCCTGAACAATCGCTCCGGCTTTCATAACTGGTTCCGTGGAATCTCGGCTTTCACGGTTTTCGCTACGTTCGCTCTGGTGGTCCTAGGCGGGGTGGTGCGCGTCACTGAGTCAGGCCTGGGCTGCCCCGACTGGCCCGGCTGTGACGGTGGTATTTTCCCCCCTCTTAATACAGAAGCAATCATTGAATATTCCCACAGGATAACGGCGTCCTTTATAGTCGGCCCGTTGATCTTGTTCCTGTTCATCGCCTCCTGGATGCGCTACCGGCAAGAGCGATGGATATTAGTCCCGGCCACCCTGGCATTTGTTTTAGTTATAGCCCAAGCGGGGTTGGGTGGAGCAACCGTATTGAATGAACTCCCCGGCTCAGCGGTGATGGCCCACCTTGCGGTCGGCGAATCATTGGTAGCCGTACTGGTAGTCATAGCAGTGGTCGCCTTCCGTGGGCCATTAACAATAAGGCTACCGGACTGGACCACGGGCAAGATCCGAAAGTTCCCTGTCTTAGCTGTTAGCGCCGGTATCTCAGTTTTCTTACTGCTACTCTCCGGCTCTTACGTGACCACCACCGGTGCATTCGGAGCCTGCACAGAGTGGCCCCTTTGTTTGGAAAGCAACCCCTTCCCCAGCGAACGGCTGCAGATCATCCACATGCTGCATAGATACATAGCCGGTGGGATCGGTCTCTTCGTACTATACAGCCTCCACTTAGGCTTCAGAGGGAGAACGCAACCACTAGAAATCCGAATCTTCTCCCTGGCTGCTGTGACCTTATTTGTTGCTCAAGTTTTGGTAGGCGCCGGCGTGGTCTGGGCAGACTTCAACGAAGAAACAAGGGCACTACACTTAGCTATGGCGACATCAGTCTGGATCGCCGTGTCCGGCCTAGTGGTCCTAACGTTCTCCAATCCCGGCACCCGATGGTCTGGCCCAAGCAATGGCTGAGGGAGTGGAACATGGCCAGATAGCGTCCAAGCGTGCCAAAGTCTTCATCCTGGCTAACGATTACCTGACACTGACGAAGCCACCTATCATCGTCCTGTTGGTGATCACGGCCATCGGCGGTATGTTCCTTGCGGCTGAAGGAATACCTTCTCTACAAACCATCGCCTTTGTTTGTCTTGGAGGAGCACTTGGGGCTGGAGGCGCCAACGCTATCAACCACTTC